>CANOFO010000001.1 GCA_947565305.1 uncultured Lachnospiraceae bacterium
CCACTCCCCTTGACTTTTCTGGGGAAGAGTATAAGATAAAAGTAATGTGAATACGATATATAGTCAGATAGTCAAATAGCCATGCAAGCATGGATATTTGACCCTCGCGGCATTCGTCAAATATCCATGCTTGCATGGCTATTTTCCTCATTGCTCGCGGGAATAAACAGGAATGGAGAATACTATGAAACGAATTGTCTTAACAGGCGGTGGAACTGCCGGTCATGTCACTCCCAATCTCGCCCTGCTTCCCAGATTAAAGGAACTCGGTTACGACATACATTATATCGGTTCCTATGATGGAATTGAACGAAAATTAGTGGAACAATATCACATTCCCTATTATGGAATCTCTTCCGGCAAGCTGCGCCGGTACTTTGATTGGAAAAATTTTTCTGACCCTTTTAAGGTACTAAAAGGTTACCGCCAAGCACGTGCTTTGTTGAAAAAACTGCATCCTGACGTTGTTTTCTCCAAAGGCGGCTTCGTCTCCGTTCCTGTGGTAATGGCAGCAAAACACCGTAAAATCCCGGCAATTATCCACGAATCCGACATCACACCCGGACTCGCCAATAAACTGGCAATCCCCAATGCCTGGAAGGTTTGCTGCAATTTCCCGGAAACCCTCAAATACCTTCCTGCAGAAAAGGCAGTCCTTACCGGTTCCCCTATCCGCAAGGAACTCCTCTCGGGAAACCGTCTGCATGGCCTTACCTACTGCCATTTCAAACCTGACAAACCTGTCATCCTTGTTATCGGCGGCAGCAGCGGCTCCCAATTTATCAATGAAATCGTACGCGGTATTCTTCCAGAACTACTGGAAAAATACCAGGTACTTCACCTGTGCGGAAAGGGAAATCTGGATAATTCGCTGAATAACACTGCTGGTTATGCACAGTTTGAGTATGCCAACCAGGAATTAAGCGACTTATTTGCCGCTGCCGATATCGTTATTTCCCGCGCCGGAGCTAACGCTATCTGCGAACTTCTGGCACTGCGCAAGCCCAATATCCTGATTCCGCTCTCTGCAAACGCCAGCCGCGGAGACCAGATACTAAATGCCCATTCCTTTGAAAGGCAGGGCTATAGCATTGTCATTGAGGAAGAACATCTGGACAGCGCTGTCCTCTCAAACGCAATCCACAACTTATTTGAAAACCGCAGCCAATATGTAAAAGCTATGGCAGAGAGCCAACAGCTCAACTCCGTGGAGACTGTGGCACAGCTTATTGAACAGGCAGCAAAGAACTCACAGGCTTAATTTCTGCTGAATCTCATCCATTTCTTCCTGAGACAGCTCCAAATGGTTCCAACAAAGCTTGTCCGCATTTCCATCCTGCTCATACCGGGGAATCAGGTGCATATGAAAATGGAAAACCGTCTGTCCGGCTGCCTCCCCATTATTCTGCATAATGTTCAAGCCATCACACTGCAATGCTTCTGTCATGTGCGCTGCCAGCTTCTTGGCAAGAATCATTGCATGTCCGGCTGTCTCATCCGGCATCTCATAAATATTAGCGTAATGTTCTTTGGGTATAATCAAAGCATGCCCCTTCGTGGCAGGGCTGATATCCAGGATTACACGGAATTCCTCATCCTCATAAATCGTCTTAGAGGGAATCTCGCCCCCTGATATTTTACAAAAAATACAATTCGTGTCTTTCATAGCTTCCTCCATTCCTAACTGAATATAAATGCCTGGTCTAACATTTTCAATGTCTTAAAGTTCCCCTTCGCAGTCATTTCCCCGGTCATAAATGCCCTCTGGAAAGTCATTCTTCCATGGATGATATTATCCATTACTGCAGTCGTCAATTTCGTATATACGTCAATTTTCTCACTTTGCCCATAGTAAACATTAACTTCATCATTATTTATTTCCACAGACAGCGGCTTCTTCTTTCCATCAATCATAAACAGATAATTGGCTGCAAAATCATTTTGTGGAACAAAATGCGCCTCCAGTTCCATCAGATATGCCATCTCCTCGTCCTCATCCTTCTGACCAAGCATATCCTTGAACATACTGCTTAATTCCTCAATATCTTCTTTCTGTTTCTTCACATAGACATCATCGGCAACATACTTGGAAAGCTGTTCACTCTCCTGAGGAGTCAGTTCTAACTGCTGTGTCCGCAGAACAGTCTGGCGAATTGCCTGGTTGCTGTTCGGCAGGCTCTTCTGTTTCTGTGAAATCGTACGGTAAAGATTTTCCGCCTTTTTCTCAATAATCACCGTATAGTCGTGATTCATCTCAAATGCCACCAAATCTTCTACATAACCGCACAGTCCGCTACAGGGCAGACCACCCAAGAATTCCCACGCATTGGCAAGCGTAATCTCCCCTTCACGTTCTCCATAAGTGGTCGACATGACAATCGGCTGCATATAGGTCTGGGAAATCTTCTCCTTATCCCCATACAGCCAGCAAGCATCCAAAAACTGCTGCATATATCCACCGATTCCCAGCCACTCTACTGTGGTTGCCAAAATAATCCCATCCGCATCCTTAATCGTCTGGGGCAGTGTCGAAATACTGTTCTTGTCCTCATAAATATTGTAACGCTGCACTTCCACCCTCAGTTCTGTCAACACTTCCTGCATTTTATTAACCACATACAGGGTGGGGTCATCCAAAAGCCCCCGCCCTCCATAATAAATATTTACTTTCATACCAAAAGCCTCCAAACATTTCAATGTCTCTAGTATATAAATTTTTGCAGATAAAGTCAACAATTCTCATATTTGAGATTCCCCATTTTGTAATCCAGTGTGCTGACACATTTATATCTGGCGAAACTCCGCAGGATGATTGTTCATCGGCAAGACGGAAGAAGGAGGCGATGCGGTGGCATCGTCGACTGATGACAACGCAGCCTGATGGGCAATCAGGCAAGGAGGTTTACCTGAATATAAATGTGTCAGCACACTAATACCAAAAGGGGGCTGTCCGTTTTCTGACAGCCCCCCTAGGAAGAACTATATTTATTTTGCTTTGGCCGATTTCACTTTAGAGAATCCGGACACCATATCTTCACCAAGACCATTACTGTAAACTGCCTTAAGTTTATAATAATATGTCTTCTTGGATTTCAGCTTTTTATCTTTAAATGTCGTCTTTGTCGTAGTACCTACCAGCGTAAATCCTTTCTTTTTGGAAGTTGAACGGTAAACAAGGTATTTCTTTGCTCCAGCGGCTTTACTGAAAGTAACTGTCGCGCTCTTCTTTCCTGCTTTCACTTTCTTAAGCGCGGGCGCTTTTTTCGCCACACCGGAGATTGCTGCAGCTGCCGATTTGCTTGCGCCATAGCTTTGCGCTGTGTAAACACTGCCCGTGGTTGCATCCTTTAATTCACAGTATGCAATCACATAGTAATTGTAAGTCACATCGCTCTGGGGACCATATGCTTCAACATCATATTTATAAGCATTGCCTTTATCATCATATACCGGACGATGGTAGCTATAAGCGAAATCCGTTACGGATGTCCCGGGGATTTTATCTGTAGAAACATAAGTACCATATGGGCTATGGTATGCCAGCTTCTCAGCAGCTTCATAATCCTGCTGCAGCTTAGCTGTGGTATTGCTGCCTAAGGTATAATAATAATTATCTGTAAGGCTGGCAGCCTTAAACACACGTATATCTACTGTATCTTCATATCCATCATAAGAATACGTCTTGGTATCTGCATTATAATCTGCAGATGAATCAGCAGTACGGAATACCCTGTAATACGCTGCTCCGCTTACCGGTTTCCAGGAAACAGTAATCCCATTTGCTGCCGCTTTCGCTTTCACGCCAGTAACTACTGCCATACGTCCTCTCACATATACGGTAAACGAACGAGAATACTTATTGCCGCTGTATGCCCGAATCCTGTATTGTACTTCTCTTCCCAAAGGCGAAGCGGGCAAGGTATAAGCAGTTGCCTTAGCGCCCGTTTTTTTCAGAGCCACCCACATATCCTTTGTATCATCGTATCTTTCAATCAGGTAACCCTTTGCCTGCGGAACCGGATACCAGGCAATACTTACCTTGCCATTTTTAGGATTCTGTGCCTGCTTATAAACGTTTACATATGAACTCATGCTAAATTTCGCACTTACCTCAGCGCCAGCAGAGTCCTCCGTAAAGTATACCTTCTTACCCTTTACAAGTTTGTACGCTTTCACACGGTAACTGTAATACCCTGCAGTCAGTTTCTTATCTGTAAAGGAAGCAGATTTCTTTTTCAGGCTCTTAACAAGTTCATATTTGCTGAAATCGTAATCCTCTCCAGATTTAACGGTATTGCTCACGGAAGAACCAACACTGCGGTAAATATCATACCCAGCAGCAGAAGAAACCTTTTTCCATGTCAGTTTAATCGCAGACTTGCCGGAAGTACGGGCTTTCAGATTCATCGCTGCAGTGCCCGTCTCCACAGTCTTATAGCTATAATCTCCATATGCATACTTCTTGGTATCAACGTTATAAAAATAAGCACGTACCCTGTATGTATACTTCGTATTCTTTGTAAGGCCCGTATCTTTAAACCTACGGTCTATCGTGGTGGTCAGGTTCTGATATTTGCCCTTGCCCTCTTTCCTGTCAACCTGAAAACCGGTATAACTGCCATTATAAGCTGACAAACTCAATGTAACGCCTTTGTCGAAAATTTCGGTTATGATATCGGTCACTTCCGCTACCGGCGCTTTCACCTGTACCACATTGGAGTAAGCTCCCTGCATACCATACCAGTAAGCATATGCGCGCACATAATATGTAACGCCAGGCTTCATATTTCCATAGGAAATTACATCATCGGAATCAATATATACGTCCGCAACTTTATCATCAAACGCTCGATTGGCAGAGTACTCGTAACGCACGGATACACCTTCCTGAACCGCCGAATGAGAAAAGACAAAACCAGAAGACGTCATCTCCTTGACAGCAAGCCCCTGTATTGCCGGTACAGCCGGAGCTGTCCATCTGACACTGACTGCCGCCCCATAAGTCTTAACCTCATTATCGTTCTCATCATAATTATATGCATACGGCTTCAACGTAAAGGTATAGGTCACCCCAGATACCAAATTATATTTACCAGTCTTGCTGTCATAAAAATTGTCACTGTCAATACTGCCTCCAGAATAATAGTAAGACCTGCTATACACCTCAGAGCCCGTATTGGATGCTGTCACTGACAATTCAACATCTTCATAATTACTGCCTGTGTAGGTCAGATAAAAATATGTATAACTTGAGTGCTGCTCTGTCTCAATACTCGGTGTCGTAATTGTGGGGACTGCCGGCTGCTCTCCTGTACTTAGCTGTTCTTCTGTGCCAGCCATCATTTCCTTCGCCTCTGCAGACTTCTCCTGTATCTTCATCTCTGCCTGAGCTGCTTCTTCCTGCGAACCTTCTGTTTCTACCCCCTGCTGCCCCCCTGTCTCGTCTCTCTGCGCCGCTGCTTCCTGCTGACCTTCTTCTGGAAGCACCGTTGTTTTCTGCTGACCTTCTTCTGGCTGAGCTTCCTGCTCTTTTACCCCTGTCTGCGCTTTTTGTCCTTCTAGCTGAATTTCCTGCTGTTCCTCTGCTTTCGGCTGAGCCGCTTCTAGCTGATCTGCATCCTGTAACCCTTCTGTCATCTTTGCAGCTTCCGCTTCAATAACGCTCTCCTGTGGCTGTGCTGCCATGGCTGGCACAGCACTAGAAAATACCAGTATGAAGCCAAGAGAACCAGCCAACACGCGCTTGAAAAACTCTGGTCTTTTCATAAATCTACACACTCCTTTGTTGTAAAATTTTAATAATAATTAACCGCGATTACTCGGAAAGTATAGTACTTTCTCCAGATATTGTCAAATCTCTATCTTTTTTTTAAGGAATTATAAGAAAATATATTCTTCCACACCGAAACAAATTTTGTCTTCTGGTTTTAATTCCTGGGGCTGATGGTACTCTAAGGCGACATCGTTTAAGTAAGTTCCATTCGTGGAATTAAGGTCTTCAATAAAATATTTATCCTCCTGATATGTAATCCTGGCATGAAGCCGGCTGACTCCCTCCGCCAGAATCACGCCAGATACCTGCTCTCTGTTTTTTCCCAGAAGAAATTCCTCACCCTCAACCAGAATATCTTCACAATCATGAACCCCTTTGTACACCAGCTTACCCAAAGGCCCTTTTTCCCGGACACTCAAAATTTCCGTGCAAAGCGAGGGACTCCCTGGCTCTTTCGCAATCTTCTCCTCCACTTCTTTTGCACTTTTTGGCAAACCGGCAAGAACATCCGGTCTATTGTCTTTTTTGCCTGTCTTTTCAGAAATTGCTGCTTTATTCTGCTGCGTTTTTTTCTCTGTAAATTCAACCTTCTCAAAAACACCTGCAAATATTCTGCCTAGTCCAGGTAAATATTTTTCAATTGCCTCCTTAAACTGCATTTTGCAGTTTTCCAGCTTTTGCTGCCACCGCCTTCCCGGCAAACTTACTCTATCATGTGTCTCTATTTTTTGTATCTCTTCCTCTGCTTCTTTGTTCTTGCCCAAATCCGCCGCATTTTCCCAAACGTTTTCCCCAGCTTCTTTCGGCAGTTTTTTCCCCAGCGAAAGCTGCCTCTTCTCTAGTGCTGCCTTTAGCATCTGCCCTATATCAATATTGCCCCCCGCACATAGCTGGTATACATGATAACCCAGCTCCACTGCCTCCTTATCCTGATGGTCAAGTTTGCGCAAAAGCTGTTCCATGCACGCTTCAAATGCCTCTGGCAAATTCTTGTCATAAAACGGAAGATAGGTAAACTGCCAACTGCCATCTTCCAAATTAACATAGATAAACTCCTGCTCTAAACAAAGCCCCCCTTCCCGCAGCAGATACTCCGACAAATCTGCACATACGCTGTGAACTGAAAAAAGAAATCTCTGTAATGTTTCATAATTAATTTTTTTGGCAGCAAAGCAATCCCCTATCTGCTGTTTCCCACTTATGTCATACAAATACCGCTGCTTCCCATCTGAAATAATGGTCTGCAGCTGCAGAAGGCCTGGAATGCTGTGATTCTCCAACATCTGAAGTTCATATGCTTCCAACGGCTGTCCCTGTTCTTCGAGACACATATAACTTCTGCTTAAATTTTTCCTGTAGCTTACTTCCATATAATTCCTCCATTTTTATAGCAATGTATCAATTATATCTCCCAGCAATTCCAGTTTGCGAAATTTTGCTGACGGATAAAATTCTTGCCACATCTCCTGCTTCTGAACAAGTTCCACTGTTTCACTATAGAGTGAAATTCCAGCTTCAACCATCCATAAAATACACAAGAGGACAAGGGGGATAATTACGGCAGCCTCTACTGTTAAGCTTCCCCTCGTTTTCATAAGAATAATCTTTTTATGTTTTTTTATACGCATATTCACACACCCCCACACAACATAACAAAATACGAAAGCAGGAGAAACGGCACGAAAGCAATTTCGTCTTTTTTCTTTTTCTTCTTGAAAGCCAGAAGTCCCAGTGACCACAGTGCAGACAACAATAGCCCTGTCAGAAGCAGTACCAGATTTGCATATCCGCCCAGGTATACCCCTGTCACCACCAGCAAAATCCCATCGCCCATACCCACGCTTCCCCGCGTGACAGCGCTGATTAAAATCATGAACACACCAAGAAGCATTCCACATAAGATACTATAAATGGAACATGCCGGAACAAACAGGTGCAGAATCACTCCGCCAATCCCAAACATAAGAATATAGATAATTGTCAGCTGCCTATGTTTCACATCTTCTAAACTACATAATCCTAAAAGCCCTAATACTATTATTTTGTGCATTATTTTCCTCCACACCGAGAACATGGTCCCTTTCCCCCAGTCTGCGATTTTTTCACCATATAGATAGTTCGTTTTAACCCACTGCAGCCGATACGGTAATGGTAGCATTCTCCCTTTGCCGTCACATAAACAATACCTCCCACAACCTGTCCCTTGGCACAATGCCCACAGGGTACATAGGAATTTCCGCCTTTATTCAGCGCCGAAGCCTGCACAGGCTTAACGGACAGCTTTAAATGTGAACACTCCCGGTTTTCATGGTAGACGCTCTGGGTTGGCGTCACAAACACCCACGTTTCCCCATTACTGCCCACTCCACGATTCTGGCGTCCAGTCCAACGGTGAATTCGGCACTTATCCGATACTTTCATCGCACTTATCCCAAACAAACGAAGGGGAAACCTTATCTGGTACGTTACAGATGCATCTACATACGATTCATCCACATCTGTGTCCTTCCAGAAAAATCCGGTAATACCGCCCTTTATCATAGACAGTGGACATTTCTGCACTGCCAGTTCTTTATAAAACGCTGCTTTGGTGAGCGTTTCCACCTGTTTAGGTGTCTTTTCCCTCAGCAGAGCCGTATTTGCTACCGCTAAATCCAATGAATTCCCCACAATATACTGCGCCCGCATCATCAAAAACAACGATAAAATGGTTACCGCAGCAAACAGAAATATGGGCAAGACCAGAGCAGCTTCCAGTGTCAGAGCACCCTTAGGGAGGGCATGGAAAAGTGCCTCCCACGAGAAAATTTCTCCACTACTTTTTCCTTTTGTATAAATATGCCTGAGAGAGATTTTATTCCTTTCTTTCCTTGTTTTATGAGGCACTTTTTCACACCCTCCTATGAGTTCAAATCTACTGCAAGTATGTACATTCACTGTTTTCAAGAAAATGATACGTTCCGTCTTTTACCCTGTGAGCCGTAACAAACCCAAGAAACAAGGGTTTTGCCGTGTAAAGCCCTTCCGCCTTTACGCCGTGAATCTGGCAGTCCATGCGAAACTCGGAATCTTTTAGCGCAATATTGAGCTCCACAACATCCATTGCCCGATATGCCAGCGTATCCTCCGCTACCAGTAGTAGCAGAATCTGCAGATACTCCCGGTAATTAAGCCCCTCTTTACGGCTTTCCGTTTTCTCCTCTTTATCCGCCACCATTTTCTCACCCAGAGACACATCGCTTTTCCAGTCGGAGACCGCCTTTACCAGCGGGACATTTCCCCCGGACAGCAGACAGCGCACATCCAGAATGCTCTCAATATAACTCCACGCCAACAAAATACCAATCTGCACTGCCTGAATTAAGGGTGCAAGCCCGGTAAAACCGACTGCCGCTGTGGCAATCTCCAAAGCAAGCCCCTGCTTTTGCCCATCCTGCATGATGGTCATAAAATTTCCTGCTTCCCGAATCAGAAGCAATTCCTTGACTGTTTTTTCCAGATTTTCATAATCGGAACTTTTTCCCGCTACGCAATATTCCAGCTCATACTCCAGCGCATGGTTCTCACTTCCCTTTTTTCCCGCACCACTCCCACAAGAAAAATATTGGTTGAGGTACTGCTGAAACCATAACTTGTCCAAACTGCCGCTCTCCGGCAGCTGCCAATTCCCCTGCGATATCTTACGGCTCCCCAGCGTGTCGGAAAGTGAAATTGTTTTCGCGGATATCTCCGAAGGATTTTCCACAACCAAGGCAAGCGTCATGGAATTTTTCAACACATCCACAGAGTCCACTGGGTTTTCGGGCAAGTTTTTGGCACTTTTTCCGCCCGTTTTCTGTGATGGGACAGTTACATCTGTTTTTTTGCTTCCTTCTCCTGACAAGGAGGAGGATGTTTTGTTTTTTCCCATTCCTTGCTCCGCAGATGCTGCTGACTCCTTTTCTATCTCATCCGCTTTTGTCATCGCATCCTTGGCAGAATTCCACTGTTGCTGATGAGTTTCGCTTTCCTCCGCCAGCTCCTTGCCCTTTTGGGCTGTCGCCTGTAATGATTTTGCCGCTCCTGCCGCAAGCTGGGCCTGAATTGCTGCACATGCCTGTCTTTGAAATGCAGTTCCGCCATCATCGGTTGCCAGGGTATACCCCGTAAACTGCAGATTCTGTAATGCCATCTGGTAAAATCCAGTTCCTTTCTGTGCCAGAGCAGCTTCCTCCATTCTATGCCCTTCCAACAGCGCCAAATCCAGTTCCCCGGAGTCATTGCCCCCATCAAGAAATAGCAATCCATAATCTCGCCACAAATCCGGCTGGTACTCCCCAAATGCAGACTCCAGTTCCAAGAGAAGGCTGCGTGCGGCAATCTCACCCAGTGCCTGTACCCGTGCAGCTTCCAGTAAAGAAAAAAATAACGAAAATACCAGTGTCATAATCAATGCAAGAAATAAGGTAATGCTCCCGCTTGTTCTCCCATACTGAGAACAGACTCTGTTCTTAAGCGTGAGTTTCCGCTTTTGTATGCCAGTTTTTCTTTCCATCATCCGTTCCACTACTTTTATACCTTGCCCGCTTGTTTTGTTATCTTATTTAAAATATTATTTACCAAACTTGTAATCTGTTCCTTAAATAACAGCGCAAGGCTTATCAGGATTACGATAATCAAGATAACCTCCACCACTCCCATACCATCTTCTTCTGTTAAAAAACATTTAAACTCCTGCATAATGTCTCCTTTCCAGACAGCTATCTGCTGCCGCTTTTATGGTTTTTATCTGTTCTAAATATTCAGTGTCATTCCCGCCGGTATGACCAGAATTGCCAGCACGATTACCAACATTATCCCCATAGGCAGCAATAACTTTGTGCCAGCCTCCTCCCCCATCTGTTTGGCGTGTGCTTTGCGCTGTTCATATGCCTCCCATTCTTCCTGCTCCAGCAGTCGCTGCATTCCCTGCTCTCCCTTGCGCACATTCTGCACAATCAGCGCCGACAGCTTTCGGTAAATGCCAAGCTGGCAGCGAATGCCAAAATTTTCATACGCCTGCAGTTCCCCTACGCCATCACGAATTTCATACAACGTATTCAACATTTCCTCATAGGCATGCCGCTCTTCTATTTCGCCCTGTCCACGCTTTTTCTGATAGGCAAAAGCAATCTTCTCCCAGGCAAGGGAAATATTCATGCCCGCTCCCAACAGCAGTGAAAATTTACCGACAATACCGGCATAATCTATCATCATTTGCCTGTCCCTTGCTGCCCTTTTACGCCTGTTTTCTTCTTTCTCGCGAAGAAATATGCCCACCGCTGCCACTGCTGCCAGAAAAACCATCATCAAACTGCGGTTTCCCAGCTTCTGACGCCAGACAACTTCCTTGCCCTCTAACTTGTCAGGCAATTTGATATGGCTGCAATTTTCCTCCTCGTTCTGCGCAGACACCAGGTCTGCCAATTTTTCTGCAAGCTGCTCTTGCGGGGATTTTTCCCTGGGTACTGCCCGTACCATGAACTGATAGAGGCATGTCTCTTCCTGACAGACCAGTTCCGCCGTAATCTCTACCAAAACCGGCTTTTGCGGCAGCTGCCACAAGGTGCCGTCCGCATGAAAAATGTCATAGTCAGAAAACTGATACGTTGCCTCCACTGCACCTTCCTGCAGATATTCCGGCAGATACAAACTTTCTGTCACCTGGTCTTTGGAGGGGTTGCTGCCAAGAATCAATGCATCCAGTTCCATCTTTGCCTTTTCCAGGCATTCCCTTTTCTGTGCCTTTGTCAGCTTTTTTTCTGCAATTTCCAATTTTAATGGATAATCCTCAAATTCCCCCGGCACATCTACAAGAAACTCTTTCTCCAATACCCCCTGTCCTGGCTGATTCCTGGCAATCTCAGTCCTGTTCTCTTCTATGCCATCCAAATATGCGGTAACAGCTGCCAAAAGAAACCCTACGGCAAAAATTAATGAAGCATAATGCCACTTCTTGTCCTGCAAAGCTTTGCGCTTTCGATATACAGCTGCTGCCAGACAGATAGCTGCCCCTGTAAGATACCAATACATACAGCCCCTCCCTTCGCAATTTCTTTCCTTTCATATTACACGAATATTTAATATCTTCTCTGCCAGCAAAAATGCTCCTGTATATACCAAGAGACAGACCGTCATCACCGCTGCCCCTGGCAGATTCCCATATAGCGGAGCCAAAAAATCCGGGGAAGTCAGCCCTACATAAAACAAAATGCCAAATGGCACCAAGTCCATAATGCGCTGTTCGGTCCTTTTTGCCGTTATCACGGTGGCAATTTCCCGCTCCACATCCGATTTCTGGCGAATCTTTTCCACCGTGTCCTGGAAAATTTTCATCATATCTCCACCGCCCCTCTTGGCAAAGGAAAACACCTGAGAGAAACTAACGATTTCCTCCACTCCGCTGCGCTGCGCCAAATCCTCCACCAATTGTTCCAACGGCTCATTAAACTGCAGCTGATAGCGAATAGTGCGAAACTCCTGCGCCATCATACTTTTCTCCCCATAAAGCCGGGCGTACTCCTCCCATGCCTGTGAAAATGCATTTTCCATGGAATACCCTGCTTTTAGGAACGATGATATCATCTGCAGCATCTCCCCAAACTGATACAGTAATTCCCTCTTTTGCTTTTCCAAAAGATGGCTGCTAAAAAATTTCCTTGTCAGAAACAACATAGGCACAATCATTCCAAATGCATACACACTTCGGTAAAACAGCCAGGATATCAGGCATGTAATACCTGCTGTTGATGCAATCCAGAACAAATTTTCCTGCCAATTCAACACATATGCCCTATAATCTTTTCTTCTTTGCTGTAGTGCCCCCGCTTTATGATTACAGCTTTCCATTCTTTTTCTTCTCTGCCTCCTGCAATTTCATTTCTTCATTTCCTGTCCTGCGCCCTGCAATTTCATTTCTTCATTTCCTGTCTCCCTCTACTTGTATTCCTGCCGCATACAGCTTTCCCCGATGAATTAATTCCCCTCGCTTCATCCAGCTTCCTCTGATTCTGCCAGAATGCTCCCCCATTTCAACAAACTCATACAGCGGATTCAGACGTATTTCCCCTTCCTCCAGTTTGTCAATCTCTGTGACTGCAAGAAGACGCCGGCTGCGGTCCCTTAATTTTCCCATATGCACCAGGATGTCCACACCGGCAGCAATCTGCGCCCGAATTGCCTGCAAGGGGAGTTCCATGCCCATCAGGACCATCGTTTCCATGCGTCTAATCATATCCTGGCAGCTGTTGGCATGACCAGTGCTTAATGAACCATCATGTCCGGTATTCATCGCCTGCAGCATATCCAAACACTCGGCGCCGCGGATTTCTCCTACAATAATACGATCCGGGCGCATACGAAGCGCTGTGCGAATCAGATCCCGGATAGTGACGGAAAGCTTTCCGTCTGCCCTTCCGCTGCGCGTCTCCATGCGCACCAGGTTTGCTATGCCCTGAATCTGCAGTTCCGCCGAATCCTCTATGGTAATTACTCGTTCTGTTTTAGGGATAAATTCTGATAATGCATTGAGAAATGTTGTCTTTCCGGAGCCGGTTCCCCCGGAGATAAAGATATTGTATCCAGCTTTCACCAGAAGTTTTATAAATTCCGCACATTCCTGGCTGATAGATTCTCCTTCTATCATCTGTTCCATCAATATCGGATGTTTGGGAAACTTACGGATGGATACCACCGGTCCTTCCAATGCCACTGGCGGCAGTACTACATTCACCCGGGAACCATCGGAAAGCCTAGTGTCTGCAATAGGCTCCGACTCGTTGATGACCCGATTATGGCTGCCCACCATCTGCTGAATGATATCTTCCAGTTTTTCTTTGGAAGAAAATGATTTGTCCCAGGCATGGAGTTCTCCCGCTTTTTCATAAAAAATATGCTCCGCGCCATTGACCATGATTTCAGTGATGTCATCCTCACTTAGCAATTCCTGCAGCACATCCAGCTTCCTGAGGGAATGAAATACCTGCATCCGCAGTTCCTTACGCCAGTTGAGAGGAATCACCCGCTTTTTCGCTTCACGGCAGATTTCTTCGTCTATGGCAGCTAAAAGCTCTTGTTCCTCATGTTCCCTGGTCATATCCAGCTGCGCCAATACGTTTCTTCTAATCTGTTCCACCCTGTACCCCCACCAGCCTGCGGCTGAAATCTCCAATTGCTCCCCAAAGCCACTGCTTTAGTTTTCCCTCCCCCGGACAATGCCCTGTCTCTGCTGATGGGAGCGATAGATACACCAGCCTCTGCTGAAGATTTATATTCTCCTGCCGCTCTGCCATCTGCCGAAACTGCTGAAGCGACGCTTTGCATAATTCTTCTGCTTCAATGACAATATAGACTTTGCTGCAAACCTCCAACAATTGGAAAAAACCAGGAACCATCATGCCAAAATCCAGTAAGATTACACGATAACCGCTGTGTTCCGCCAGCAGTTTTACAAATTTGAGGTAATCCTCTGCGGAAATCTCTCCCAGGCAGCCTCCATCCTTCGCCGGAGGAATATAGTCAACCCCCTCCATCGTATACAGTGCGCTGCCGACACAATGGGCAATGTTGCCCCCATCGTTCAGGCACAGATACATTACATCCAGAAGGTCTTTTTCATACTCTTCGCCAAACCAGCCGCCAAACCCCGCGCATTCCTGCAAGTTGACATAGAGTACCTTTTCCTCCTGTGCCAATCCCTGTGCAAAAGTAAGCGCAAACGGCGTTTGCCAGATACTGTGGCATGGCGAGTAAATCCCTATCACCTCTCTTTCCTCACTTACTTCATTTAATGTTTCATTCTCCCACTGCTGGTAAACCGTGAATATTTCCCTGAGAATGCGAGATGCTGGCTGGTATTTGTCTACTGCAGGAAGATCACGGATATAAGCGGGAATCGGCTCCTTGCTGTCCAATGTGCGCAGATACATCCACAAAATCTCATCCTTCCCACCCTTTGGCGATTCCTCCTGCACACGCTTACGCTGCCCCATGATTTCCTCACAGATTGCGGGGTTATCCAGAAATCCTGTTCCCAGCAGCACAATATCCGGTTTTTTGCTGCCGTGGTATTCCCAGAAACTTTCTGGCGTGGAAAAGAACATACTCTGCAGCTTTTCTCCTCTCTGCAGAGAAAACCATTCTCCCAGCTTCTCTCCATACGAGCCGTCCGTATCACAGACGGCAATTAAGATTTTCCTCAATAAGCCACCTCCATTGCGATTGCATAACCAATTAAAATTGAAATTGAAAAATGAATGACATGATGTTTCCCCTGAGAATCCTGCGGATATTTGAGCAATTTGCCGCTTGCCAGCACCTGCTCCATATAAGTTGCAAATATTCGCAAACGTGAAATGAAATTCCGATGGAACAGAATTTTGCCAAGCGACATAAGACCCGCCACAAGAAATGCTGCTGCTATTGTGGTACAAAGCACTTTAAAACCCCAAATACCGCCAATCATGGAAAATAATTTGATATCACCTGCCCCCAGGGCACGTATCAGAAACAAAAGATAAAATAAGATAACCGGTATAGAAACGTTTATTAGAAAAACGCCAATTCCTTCCACTCCCCATTCCAGAATTTGAAAAAAACATCCTGAAAATAATCCGCTTACAACCAGCCGGTTACTGATTTGAAAGCTCCTAATGTCCGTTGCCGCCGCCATGCTCAAAAGCGTCAGGCTAAGCAGCACTTTTGCCTCCCCAATATATCACCTCTCTCTGAATAATTCTCCTGTTCGCGAATCAGTGATGTTTTGGATTATAGAACATGTGCTTTCCGTTGTAAAGTACCTTTGCGAATATTTTTTAATTTTGTAAATAACTTACAAGAGTTTATAAAATAAAATTCCATAAACCAGTCCAAAGCCGCCAATACCAAGGGTTCCGATTGTCAAAACATTCACAGGATTGATGCCGGCAGCGACAGAAATCCCCAATTTCTCAAGCAATGCATTGACCACGCAGATTCCCACCATCCCCACCGCACAGCGCAGGATAAATGCAGAAATCCAACCTGCTTTCTGCTTCATCATTCCCATCAGCAGCACAACTACACAGATACCTGCAATTGCTGCAATTCCAAAATAATTTTCCATACCTGTCCTCCTCAAAATACCCTTAACTCATATATATACTTTCTGGAAAAATTTATGACTTTTTTGTATAGAGTTGGAAGTTTCTGCTTATACTTTAAGTAACAGCAAATCAGAAAAGGAAAGGGATGCATATGTTTCAGACTGCAAAAAAAGAAAAACCTCAGACAACTGCTTACTCTTTACTTTTAGATGACATAGAAAAAGCCAGATACGATCTGGCTCTTGCCTATGATAATTTTGAAAATGCTATGGAACCGGACCTCATTGACTGTTGCATTTATCAGGTAAATGCGCTGCAGATGCGCTACAAATTCCTGCTGACAAAGGCGAAACAGTTCAACGAAAATTCCTACGCCAGAAATCCCCTGGAATTCTCTGAACCCTGAAGAGTTTCCGTCAGGCAGCCTTTCTGGTAAGTCATGCCTGCCACAACCTGCTGCGTGTGCTCCATCAGGGGTTCTGACGTATCCTGGTGTGACGCCTCCACAAAAGCGTCATAAAGATTTTTCAGAACCCTCTTGGCATCCTCAAGGTTCTGGGGTGTATTTTTACATATTGCCATAGAAAGCAATTTGTTGACAAACTGGTATTCCGCAAAAAGGCTGCCTGCAATTTTATAATTGAAATCCAAATCATCCATCAGCCTGCAGACTACCTGCTGGGCATGGGCCACGGCATTTTTAAAAGCCGGGTAATCCCCGGCTTCTTTTGCCTGGATCCCTTCATCAAGATAAGCAAACAATATGTCATAAATGATTACAACCATTTCCCCACGGTTGCAACAGCTAAGCCTACGGGTAAATTCCTGCTTCTTTTCCTGCGTCATCGATTCCTCCAATATTTCCTGCTGGTCTGACAGCGTTTCCCTATAGTTACTGCAGAAGCTGCAGTACCTGCTGTGGAATGTCATTTGCCTGGGCAAGCACGGAAGTTGCTGCCTGGGTTAAAATATTATCCTTGGTATACTCTGTCATCTCCTCCGCCATGTCCACGTCTTCTATTCTGGACAGGGCCTGGGTCATATTCTCCTCGGTTAAATCCAGACTGTTAACCGTATATTCCAGTCGGTTCTGGTAAGCGCCGATGCTGGAACGCGTCTCGCTGACTTTGGCGATTGCCCCATCAAAACTCGTAATTGCCTTATCAGCACCGGTAACTGTACAGACATTTACTTTATCAATATACAAGGTCTGGGATGAAATCTCCGGAATCCGCACATCCATCGTCTGGTTCTCATTTGCGCCAATCTGAAGCGTCATGGGACCTAAATCTGCAACTTCTAAGTTAACCTCTCCAAGCGTTCCCGGCTCTACCTCAAATTTCATCTCAAAACCGCTGCGGTCTGAGATTGTTACAAAATTACCATCCGTAAGGATTGTCGCCTGTGTGCCAAATCCCACGTCATTGTCAGAAATATTGATTTCAACATCCTTGCCGACTGTGGACGTATCCGTGCCAATCCCCAAAAACGCTGCTAAATCAGGATTATCGCATTTTATGCTCAGTTCTGCACTGTTTCCATACCCATTAGAGACAAATACAAGATTTCCGCCATCTGCTACACTGCCGGGAACATAGCCAGCATCCTCGGGTTTTCCGCCCTTGTCTGCCAAATCCTTTACCACCAGCAGATTCACCTCTCCGCGCTCTGCCGTATCGCGCAGTTTGTTATAAACCTGTTCAAAGGTCTCGCCTTCTTTAATCTCTACCTCAGCGCCATTGATGACAACCTTTCCCGTTGCACCTGCCGGAACTACATCTGTTGCTTCCAAAGGCACTCCGCCCTCTGTCACGGCATGTTCCGCATCGGCTGTAACCTCTACCGTATACAGATTGGGGATAACGCTGTCAGAAATGTCTATCCGCTTAATGCCACGGTTATCGGGATATACACGCTGATCCAATGTACCATCCAGCAAGTTCTTCGTGTTAAATTCCGTATCTCTGGATACAC
Source organism: uncultured Lachnospiraceae bacterium (assembly GCA_947565305.1). Taxonomy (GTDB): domain Bacteria; phylum Bacillota; class Clostridia; order Lachnospirales; family Lachnospiraceae; genus Petralouisia. The sequence goes on from CANOFO010000001.1 coordinate 17,848, forward strand.
GGTCAATCTCCTCGCGCAGGGAACTGATTTCCAACTGAATTGCTTCCAGGTCTTCCGGCGTGTTCGTGCCATTTGCTGCCTGAACCGATAATTCCCTCATCCTCTGGAGCATCTCATGTACTTCGCTTAAAGCTCCATCTGCCGTTTCCAACACAGAAATTCCGTCTGAAGAATTCCTGGATGCCTGATCTAAGCCTTTTATCTGGGTCTTCATCTTACTGGCAATCGCCATACCCGCCGCATCATCGGCTGCACGGTTAATCCTTAAACCTGTGGATAAACGCTCAATAGATTTTGACAAACTGTTCTCCGATTGCAGTAACCTCTTGTTGGCAACCAACGCTGACATATTGTGATTAATTTTCATAATTGAATACCTCTCTTCTGATTTTACTTTGCATTCAGCCATACTTTACATTGGCTGCAAGGTTCTTATCTTTTAAATATCTTTCATTACAGTCTTTTCTAAGACATCCTCTGTCCAATTTGCTTCATTTCTTCTAAAAATCCTTTGGCTAAACCGTAAAGCGTTTGGGTCTGAACCCTGTAAGATTGCGAATCCGTATCCAGATTGGCATTATTGCCAGTCTTCCCTCCTGCAAAACGGTTTAAATCAAGTTCTTCACTGTAAGCAAAATCCAGCGTTTGGGATTTCCCATCCAGCAAACCAAACGGCTCTGCCAAACTGTCTTGCTGGTTCTTAAGTTCTTCTATCGTCCTGTCGGAATCAGAGACAACATATCCCTTTACGGTATCCTCCTGCACCTGGAATCTTGCTGCCACCTTGCCAAGCTTGGGCGTTTCAAAGAGCACATCCACCCTGCCGCGCTCTTCCTTCCCGCGGACAATCTTAAGCTGTACATTCGTCAGTTCATCTCCAACCAATACCGGAATTGCATAATGCTCATCCTTTGCCATCCGGGTGCCAAGGGCAATCTGCTGCCGCAAAAGCCGCATATCCCGCAAATCAACGCTCGTGACGCCTTGCGAATCTTCCATGGTCCTCATGACATTTTCTGCCACATCTGCAAGCTCCTGCTGTGCCTCAGCCAGGTCTTCCGGCTCACCCAGAGCTTCCCCAAATTTCTCGATAATTGCTTCTTTTGCCTCTTCCAAATCCGGAGTATCAGGCTTATCCTCCCTCTCAAACAAAGTCTTGAAAATGCCACCACGAGGATTTAACAGCTGGTTCGCCGCCATAATGTTATAAGCCGTAACCGGCATATCATGCCCAGCAAGAATCTGCAGTACATGTGCCTCCGCCTGTTTTGCCTGAGAAAATTCCGCAAGCTGTTCCTGATAATATCCTTCCTCTGCCGCCTTATCGACCGAAGCATCCCGAAGCTGCCACAGCAGTTCCTCCGGCGTCATATCCTGCAGAGAACCTTGCAATTGCTGCATTCCTTCTGGTGTTGCATACCTTAAGGCTTCTTTTGCGCAGTCTGTCTGGTAAGCTGCCTCAATCTGTTCGGTGATGCTCAGCCCTTGCGTGCTCAGGCTCTCAATTTCTCCAAAATTATTATCCACGGACACATCTATCCCGGAATTGTGGTTCGTCCGCACTGCCGTCAGCAAATTCTTCATGGAAAGCTCTGCTCCCTGCTGCACCAATGCGCCAATGGCCGCTCCGTCTGTCTTATCAATCTGATTCAGCATCCGGTATATTCCTATGTAGCTGTCCCTCTCCTGCTGTGCAATCTCCTGATGCTGTTCCAATTTCCATAAATATTTACTGAATTTCTCTTCATCGCCCGCATTCAGCTTATTCTTAATTTCTTCTGCTTTGGCGTTAAACTCCTCGACATTCATTTCCAGAGGGTTAACCCCTTCACGAATCATTTCCAACACTACCGATGGGGACAGGTTCTGAAACAAATTTTGTACCTTCTGGTCTGCCGCTTTCATCTGCATGATGGATTCCGGATTAATCGCTATCTCATTGTAAGCCAGTATCCGTACTGCACGGCGGTTCGCTTCTGAAACGTCCAAATCAAGGTCATCCAAAATATCATCCACGTTCTGGAATGCCTTGTGTATGGAATCTCCCAAATCTGCCCGCGGCGCAGTCCAAAGCGCCTCATACGCTTCCCCGGCGCGTTCCATCTGCGTCTGTTTAGATATGCCGGCTTCGTGAATGGAATTAATAGTATCCTCTGCTGGCTTAATATTACCCAGAATATAAGCAGGAACGCCTTTCATCTGCTGGGTCTTTTCTATAGTATCGGCAAACATGCCGGTATTTTCCTGTGTTGGCTCTATGCCATTTTGGCTAAGCAGACTGGAATAATAGGCATTTTCCTGTTCCTTCAGCTGCTGTACCAACTCCTCTAACGGCTGTGTTTCAATGGAAATCCCCTGCCTCAGCAGCGCATAGTTGGCCTGCGCTGTCATGACAAGGCGTATTTCCTCCAACTGGCGTCTGGCCTTAAGGAACGCCAAGTCTTCCCTGGCATATTCTGGAATCTCTGCCGCCTCTGCTTTCTGCCCTCGGCTCTGGATTTCTGCCTCCTGCTGCTCATGGTAATTCATGGCTGCCACAAGATTCTCAATGGTAAGGGGCATTCCCTTTTCCACTACGCTCCAGACATCACCATCTCCTGCCTGCTCAATGGCCTGTGCTGCTTGCTGGGCACGTTCTATATTGCTGTAACCATCCACAATCACTGCGTCCTTGGGACGTCCGCCGTCAGCGATTGCCTGCATGGCTGCGTTCATGACCTGGTCCATATCTGGGGGAAGCTGTGCTTCCTTTAAATCCACTACATAATTGAGATTGTCTGCCGTCAGGGGAATCTGATTCTCCAGCATCCACTGGCTGACAGAGAGTGTCGCATCAGTCACAGATAATCCTGCCTGTTTGATTACCTGGCTAATCTGTTCTTTAAGTCCTTCATCAAGTGTAATGCCCATTCCCTGGTTAGGCATTGTCCCGCTGCTATGCTGCGCCTTATAAAGATTCTCAACCGTTGGTTCAAGTTCATTATCCAACATATATTTGACTGCTTCATCGCTACAGGAAGTGAGGTCTGCCGCCTGTTTCAAGGTCTCCTGGATGTCCGTGACATTTTCCTCGGTAGCTGGCAGATTGGCCTCTTCAATTGCCGATTCTATCTGCCTTGCCGCCGCAGCGCTCCCGGTCATCGCCTCTAACATTTCACTGTCCGGCATATCCCCAAACACGCTGATGTCCACGCCGGCCTTGGCAAGTTCCATCTTAATCTTATCCATCTCGGTTACGACCGTCTCAACCTCCGTACCGTTGAGGGAATAGCCGTCCTCTTCCATTTCCCCGCAATCTGCAGGTGTTGCCGTATTCGCCACCACCTGCATTTTTTTCTGAAGAAGCTGTGCTTCCATATTTTCCGCCTCCTGGCGTATCTCTTCTAATTGGGATTCTCCGGAAATATGGGGGACTTCCACCGTTGTCTGCTGTATAGACCTTATCTCACCGGAACTTTTGTCAACCTGCTGCGTAGTGGTCTCCTTGACGGCAACATCCACATTGCCTTTGATTTCCACTCTGCTATTCGTCCTTGCCACTTCCGCAATATTGCTGTTATCTACTCTTATGTTCATATCCGCGCCTCATTAATCCTTATTTTCAACTAATAAGTATTTCGGTAATAGTTGTGGAAAACTTAAGGATTTATTTTTTCTTGCGTTCATCACTTTATATACCCCAGAAAGACATTCCCTGCCCCGCTAAAAAAGGTATCGCTGTCCTGCAGGCCCATCTTCTTAGCTGTATTTTCTGCTGGCTGGTAGAGAATCGTGTTATGTTCATCGTACCCGACAATGAGCACAGCCTCATCATTCAGCATAGCAAGCACCGGATTTCCAAGATTTACATAATACAATACCTGGCTGACGCTGCAGCCGGAGAGGTCTACCACATCGCAGCCCATCAGAGCCTCCGTAAGAATCTGCCTGGGCGTCTCCCCTTTGGCAATCAAATCTTCCACGTCTATGCTGCTCTCCTCCTCCTGAAGGAGATATGACAGGCAGCGCACTACAGAATTCTCGCTGAGTTCCTGCCCCTCCAATACTCCGGGACCAATCATGGGCTGGCTGGGCTTCCTGCCCCTGCGCCAGATGTATTTTTGCTTGCCATCGATGACAATGCCTGCATTTTCGTCTGCACAGAGGATGGCGTCCGTAACGGACGGCGTAGACAGTAAAATCCTCCCGGCACTGTAGACATAAAAATCCTTGCGTTCTTTACTGCTCTCTAATTCCACGCTCCTCTTCTCCTCAACGACAACTTCTTTGGGCGCTTTCACCTGGACATTCTTTATCCCTTCTGCATCTTCCCCTGCAAACACCAGTTCCACCTGCGTCTGCTTCTTTTCCGTCACAATCGTATCCACCGTAACCAACCGCGAGGATTCTAACTGCTGGTTTTTGATGGTATCCTGGTCTGCCGGAACAAACCCTGTTTCCGACCGCAGTTCCCTGTCCAGGAAAATTGTATCCTGCTCCACATAGGCATTGGAAATATAATAGCCTTCTTTCTGATACTCTTTGACTACCTTCGATCTGTTATCCACAATCGTCACCTTGTACATAAGGAATCGGTTATTTCCTGCACTGTCCGCCATCACTTCCGCTTCCTTTGCCGAACCATAGACAAAATCACTTTCCACGAAGCCAATGGGCTTGAGATACTCTCCCCCAGTTCCCTCTATCGTCCGGGTCGTCTCATCCTCCAAATCCATAATCTTGATTGCCTGCGCATGTTCATTGTCTATGGAATCCTGCCATGCAATGTAACGACCATCCTCCGATGCCACATAGCTACCAGGCTGCATATCGCGGATTACTGTCTCTGCCTGACAGTCTGTCAGATTTATCCGGTATAACTGTCCGTCTGCCAGAAAGTAAAACATATTTTGATCGCTGATATAAAAGACTTCGCCCCAATTTGCTTTCAGCATCTCATAAGAACAGTCGGCCGGCATAAACAACACCTCCTCCACCGTATTTCCCACACTGTCATAGTGGAATACGCTGATTCCGGTCATCCCTTCATGGCTTCCCCGGTTCATATAGCCATATACCGCAAAATCCATGCTGCCGCCCTCGTCCATGCGCATAATACGGATATCATGCTGCCCATTATTTTCCCTGTCGGAAATCCCCTCCGCGCTGCGGAAACTGAAAATGCGGAAAAGTTCGTGGCTGTCACTGTTATAGCTCCACAATTCCCCCTCTTGGACAAATGCAACAATTGTCCCTTTTTCATTCGTCATATAGTCCACATTTTGCGGGCGGATTCCCAAGAGCAGTTTATTTTTATTGACGGTATGGTTCTCACCACGGAAAACCTGATTCATATCCCTCTCATAATTCAGCAGTGACATACGTCCAATCGCACTGTTATAGCGCACCCGGTAATATTCCTCCACGGTATAATACTCCACGCCCCCGCCTTCTCCTGTTGCCGTCATGATATAGCGTAGCGTAACCGTATTATAAGAACTCCCCAATTCTTTCACAGAAGCTACCGGCTGCTCCAAACGCTCTCCGTTAAATTCTGCCCAGCTCACCTGTGCCAAACTGGAATTAATCGTCACTTTCTGTAAGGTACTGTTGTCCCCTTGGCTGTTTGGCTCTAAGTAAAGCGCGAGATTACCCGCCTGCTGCTTGTCTAAGGACTGTTCATGGAAACTCATGACAAGATCCAGCGTCTCATCCACATAGTAATCTTCTTCCCGAATAATCCTGGTATAGTAATAAACAGGCTTCCCATCACTGTTAATCGAAAGCTCCAACATATACTCTTCGCCCTGCTCTAAAATATTTTCAAATTGCAGTTCCACGCGAATTTCTCCATCTTTTTGTGAAAAACTGTCAATCTCACCGTCTTCCACAAGCCTCTGCATGTCCATGGAACGCACTTCAAAGGAAATATTTTCAATATGGTTCTGATAAGCTTTGACCACTACCGGAAGCTTCAAATCCTCCCTCAGCGGCGTAATCGTGTCACGCATCGCGGTAGCATCCATCTGGGAACTGTAGCCGTAAAGCTGGTTGATTTTGACATCATCCCGCATGAAATAAACCACCGGAAGCGTCACGGATGCCATTTCCGATTTCAAATCCATCTCGCTCTGTCTGTCCCTCTCTCCCATAACCGCTACCGTCAAACAAAAAACAAGAAACAATACCACGATTTTAATTATGCCTTTACGCATCCTGCTTATCATCCTTTCCTCTGTCCTGTAACATCGCCAACGTGGGCTGAACATGCAAAAACTCCATAAGTTTACGATAATCGCCGCTGTCTTTCGCCTTACCCTTTTTCACGGCACGAATCAATATATTTTTCGGCGTATGCTCCATATCAATGAACTCCAATACCTGTACCTGATAGCCATTGCTTTCCAAAATCTGCGCACGCAGCGCATCTGTAAACAAAGCTGCCATACGCTCTTTAATCAGCCCATAAGAAAATGCCGGCGCCAGTACATCATTTTCTATCTGTCCATTCAGTTCATGCTGGCAGCAGGGCACCGACAATATGACTTTTGCTCCCCAGCGTATTGCCTTGTCCAATGCATAGTCCGTCGCCGTATCGCAGGCATGGAGCGTTACCACCATGTCTACCTTCTCCTCCCCCTGATACGATGCGATATCCCCCACATAAAACTCAAGGCCTGTATAACCATACTGCCCTGCCAGCTTCCGGCAGTGTTCAATCACATCTTCCTTTAAATCAAGACCAATAATATGCACCTGATAGCCTTTTAATTCCTTGAGGTAATGATACATGGCAAATGTCAGGTATGATTTCCCGCAGCCAAAATCCACAATCCTCACCTCTTGGCCCTGCGAAAACTGCGGCAAAATGTCCTCAATATATTCCAGGAAACGGTTTATCTGCCGGAATTTGTCATATTTTGCGTGCACAATCTTTCCCTCCTTGGTCTGTACACCCAAATCCATCAGGAATCCTACCTTACGTTCCGGCTCAAGAATATATTTTTTCTTTCTATTATGGGATAAATCCGGTTTTTTTACACAGCAGCCTGCCTTTTTCTCTTTGAGGCCTATCTTTCCTTTTTTGCTGATAAGCACAACAGCTTGTCCTGTCTCCGAGAAAAGTTCAAGCTGCCGGTAGTTTTCCATCCACCGGACAATCTCCTCCACAGCTTCCTGCCGGTTAAAATTCCGGTGAAACACTTTATTACCCTGCTGGATACTTGCCTGAAATATCAGCTTCCCTCCCAGCAGCACCGGGCGGAGGCTGATTTTTGCAGCCTCCGTCTTGCTTCTGGGATTACTGATGGTAAGCCGTACCAATTCCTCATTCAGATACTTATATAAGACTTCCCTTAATTCTTCCATCGTAAACCTTTCATTTCCATCTCTATATCTCAAGTTCACCACCAACGACGGCATCTCTTGTGTCTGCAGCGGCGCTGGTACATTTCATTAAACAGCAGTACTTCAATCAGATTCTGCAATCCATTATTTCCTGGGGGTCTCCCTGGTCCTCCTGGTCCCCAGCCCGGTCCTCCTGGCCCTGGCGGTCTCCCTGGTCCTCCTGGTCCCCAGCCTGGTCCTCCTGGTCCCCAGCCTGGCCCTCCTGGCCCTGGCGGTCTTCCCGGTCCCCAGCCTGGTCCTGGCGGTGGCCCTCCTGGTCCCCAGCCCGGTCCTCCTGGCCCTGGCGGTCTCCCTGGTCCTCCCGGTCCCCAGCCTGGTCCTCCCGGTCCGCGCTGTGCCACAAGATTCCCTTCTAATGGTATGGTTTCAGATGATGGGCTTTCTAACGGAAACTCTTCCAAAGCCTGTTCTTCAACTGCTGGCTCCTCTGCTTCCATTTCTGCATTATCCATATATGGCTCCTCATATGCACCCTCTTCATACTGTTCTCTCTCATACTGCCCCATGTCACTTTGCTCAATATCAAACTTCTGAATATCTGGCTGGACATTTGCAGAGGCATCGTATATCCGCTTGACAATCCGGTTCACCATCACCCTGTCGGGATATTCATCGAACATCAGGCTTCCTTCGTACTCCATCTTGTCACATTCATCCTCCACCATTTCCTGTATGGCACGGACTTCCTTGGGATACATCCCCTTCAATTTATCCAAATCCCGGGCATATTCCAACTCTTCCATATAGACCGTCTGCATTGGATATGCCATGTAAAATGGTATTTTAGACATATTTTGTTGGGGTGTTCTGTAAAATACATCTTGTTTATAATCCACAGTCATTCTCCCATTTATTCTATCTCTATACTATATGCCCGATTTTTGGTTATGCTACCCAGAACCCCGACCAGACAAGGCGGATTCAAAAATCTGCCTTGTCCTGCCGGGGTCCTAAGCTCCATAATTCTTTATGGTTTTCTTCAAATTAAAACTGGAATACTGCTACTCCATAGGGCGGCAGAGGATAATCAAACGAATACGGCTGATTGTCACATTCCTTCTTTTCTGCTTTGTAAGTGAGCGGTCGCTCCACGCCATCTCCGCCATATTTCTTATCATCACTGTTTAGAATCAGTTTGTACTGTTTCTTCATGGGTACGCCAACGCGATAATCTTTCCACGCTACCGGTGTAAAATTACAGATGAAAAGAAGGTTTTTCTTGCCATTGGCGCTTTTACGCACGAAGCTGAACACACTGCGCGTGTTGTCATCGGCATTAATCCACTCAAAATTATTCCAATCCGTGTCTGCCTCGTACATTGCCGGGTACTTCGTGTATATATGCAGCAAATCCTTGAAATAAGTCTGTAGCTGCCGATGCTGTGGCTCATCCAACAAGAACCAATCCAGTTCACGTTCCTCGCTCCACTCGCGAAGCTGCCCGAATTCCTGCCCCATAAACAACAATTTCTTGCCAGGATGTCCTATCATAAATCCGTAACCTGCCTTTAAGTTAGCAAACTTATCCTTGCCCTCTCCAGGCATCTTATTTATCATAGAACATTTCAGATGTACCACCTCATCATGGGACAGCACCAGGATATAATGTTCGCTGCTGTTATAACTCATGGCGAACGTCATGCGATTATGGTTGTCTTTGCGGAAATATGGGTCAAGCTTCATGTAATCCAGGAAATCATGCATCCAGCCCATGTTCCACTTAAAGCTGAAATTCAATCCCTCGTCCTCTACGCCTCCGGTCACTCTCGGCCAAGCCGTTGACTCCTCAGCAATCATGACCACTCCCGGATTCCTGCCGAGAATCAAAGTATTGATATGTTTAAAGAATTCAATTGCCTCCAGGTTCTTATTTCCGCCAAATTCATTGGCAACCCACTGTCCGTCCTGTTTGCCATAATCCAGGTACAGCATGGATGCCACAGCATCCACACGCAGGCCGTCAATATGGTAATGCTCAATCCACATCAACGCGCTGCCGATAAGGAAATTTTTTACTTCCGTCTTGCCATAGTCAAAAATCTTCGTGCCCCAATCTGGATGCTCTCCTTTCCTGGGGTCAGCATACTCATACAGGCAGCTTCCGTCAAACTCCGCCAAGCCATGCGCATCCTTGGGGAAATGTGCCGGAACCCAATCCAGGATAACGCCAATATTGTTCTTATGCATGTAATTCACAAAATACGCAAAATCCTCCGGTGTGCCGTACCTTGAAGTAGGGGCATAATATCCGGTTACCTGATACCCCCAGGAACCATCAAAGGGATACTCTGAAATCCCCATCATCTCCACGTGAGTATAACCCATCTCTTTTACATAGGCAGCAAGCTTATGCGCCAGTTCACGATAAGTATAGAAACCTTCATCCTCTCTCCCGGGATGACGCATCCAGGAACCTGGATGTACCTCATAAATCGCCATTGGCTGCGCATGTACATCCTTACATAATTTCCGTTTCTCCATCCATTTCGTATCTGTCCACTCAATTTTATTGATGTCTGTTATCCTCGAAGCAGTTCCCGGACGCAGCTCCGCATAATTTGCATAGGGGTCAGCCTTGTAAAGCTTGCGCCCATCCGGCGTTTCTATATAAAACTTATACAAATCTCCTTCTGCCGCTCCTGCCACAAATAACTCATAAACGCCCATCGGCTCTAACCGGGTCATCTCATTGGCATCTTCCTTCCAGTCATTGAATGTTCCGATGACAGATACTTTTTCGGCGTTAGGCGCCCAGACAGCAAAGTAAACGCCTTTCTTCCCTCTTCTTTTGGTCGGGTGCGCCCCCAGTTTCTTGTAAACATCATAATGTGTGCCCTGACCCAAGTAGTACATATCCAACTCTGAAAAATGTTCCATACCTTTCACTCCTGTTTCCTTAATCTTCAAAATCTTTTTCCCTCAGGTACAAATACCCTTCCGGGCTAAACTTCTTACCGCCAAAAATCTTTTTCAGACCACCTCGCTCCGCTCTGGCTATCGCCTCATCCACAATATCCTTCACCTCCGTTAAAGTTGTTGCCTCATCTAACTTCTGGATATTGCTGATTCGGTTATAAAGCGCCAATATTCCCATATCATCAATCTCACATTCCTGCTCCTCGGCGTATGCTTTGGCAAACTCCACCAATTCATCGCTGGTAAAGATTGGTATCTTAATCCGTTCTGTGAATTTCTTAGACAAATTCACATCCTGGCTTAACAGCTTTTTAATTCCTTTGCTGGTATCTTCCATGAGAACCAGCAGCCCACCGGTATCCTGCTCCATCAGAAGCGATAATTTTGTCGCTGTCTCCTTGGATATATCCCCCGCCTTTTCCACAATCAGGTAACCGCCTGCCACTTTCTTTAAAAGCTGGCTCAGTTCTTTTTGATTCAGGGCTTCTCCGGTAATCTTACCTACTTTGCCGCCTGAGTGATTACTGCTCTTTTGGATTACTTTAATGAAATCTGTAGCAAGTACTGTTTTGCCGCTTCCTCTGCCGCCAGTAATCAAAATATTTCCGCTTGTCGAGGTATTATCATTGCCTTTCCTGTGCAGGGCGCCTTCCAATACCTGGCAAAGCTGCTGCTCCATTCCGGAAATGGGGACGAAATATGAAAAAATCTTTTTCTGCTCCGGGCTCAATTTGCTGATATGTTCTTCCGGCTCTTCTATGTCAATCTTAGGAATGCTGACATTTTCCTTTTCCTCACGCGATGCTTTTGCCGCCTCAAACACGGACTGCAGGTACTGCCCGGCATCATTCTTACCTGCTGCTTTGCCTTTCTTAATTCCTTCTGCTTTTGCTGCTGTTTCTTCTCCGGCAAGTTCTTTTGCTGCTGTTTCTTTTCCTGTCTTTCCCTCTGTTGCTGTTCCCTTTGCGGCAAGCTCTTTTCCCGCTGTTTCCTTTGCGGCAAGTTCTTTTTCCTCTGCTCCTTTTGCTGTATCAACTTCCTCTGCATTTTGTCTCGCTACTTTTTCCTCACGCAGCTTCTGCAAATATTCTTCCGGTATCGGTTCTCCAAGAATCTTCGCCGCTTCCTCCCAAGTTGAATCTGCAGCGGAAACATCCTGCAATTCTTCCCCTGACTGTAAATCCTCCGGCAGCTGTATCGGTTTTGTATCTTGTGAAAACAGCTCTCTTTTCACCTGCGCTTTCTCTTGCAGCAATTCTGTCTGCACTGCCAGCTCTACCTCTTCCAGCTGCTCTTCCTCTGGTATCTGTATCCCTTTTGGTAACTGTATATCCTCTGGCATCTGCATATCCCATGGAATCTGTACCTCCGGAAGCTGTTCTTCCGACTGCTGATGCAGCTCGCCAGGCTGCTGTTCTTCGGATAGCTGATGCAGCTCACCAGGCTGCTGCTCTTCGGATAGCTGATGCAGCTCGTCAGGCTGCTGCTCTTCGGATAGCTGATGCAGCTCTCTCAGCTGCTGTTCTTCTGGCTGCTGATGCAGCGCCCCTGGTATCTTTTCCTCCAGTTGCTGCCCTTCTGCCATAAACTGTGCTTCTGGCTGCAATTGTTGTTCTTCTGGCTGCTGCACCCTGGCAGCTGGATTTATCTGCTCTCCAGAAGCCTCCTTATGCAGATACTGTTCTTCCAGCAATTCTTTGGGACTGACCCCCGCTTCCAGCTTGGGAATGATATCGTGAAGCCTCTCCAACAAATCCCATGCTTCCTGCATGGCGCGCGCTTTCGCAGATTCCAGTCTCTTTTGCTGTGCCGCTGCCATAGCAGCTTCTGCTGCCATCCTGGTCTTTTCCCAGTCCGCCAGCACTTCCTCTATCCCAATCTGCCCATTGACCTGAGGTTCCCTGACTCCACCTCCCTGGACAGAAAAACGAAACTGCCCATCCCAGTCCTCAGCAAGCATCTCTTCAAAATCATTTTTCAATGAGTCATCTATTTCTTTATCGGTCTCAATATGTCCATACCGTTCCTCTTCCGCTGCACGGTCGGCTTCCTCCTGCGGAACCTGCAGATAGGGAATATCTTCCACCATCTTTTTGAGATTATCCATGGTGTCGCTGACCGTCTCCTTAGTGTTAGCGTCCATTATCTGCTGCATACTCTTAGCAATTTCTGCCTGCAGATTCTGGGTGTTAAAACGTCCGGTGTTGGCAGTAATGTTCGGTATTTTCATGGTGTCCCGTACCACTTCGCCAGATTCCAGCGCATCGGTAGTATGCACCTCCACCATATCCTCATTTTTCTGCATAAATTCCCGGTATTTCTGCTCCTGGGTATGGGTCAGCGGTTGATACAGCATCTTCAGTTCCAATGCCTTCTCCACATATTTCCCATCACCAATAAAGAGAATCAGCTCATCGCATACCTCTACACACCGCTCGCTGTTGCCAATCCGATGGTATAGATATGCCAGTTCAAACGCCCACTCCTCCCGGTATTCACGCCCCTTGAATTCTTCCAGGATAGCAATCAGCTGTTCTATGGTGGCGCCGCTCATCTTTTCAATCTGATAACGAAGGATATATTTCTGGTTGTCATAAGGGGCAACCTCCAGAAATTCCTCAAAATAATCCTTCGCCTCATCCAAATTTCCCATTTTCAGGGCGACCAACGTCAAACGGTACAAAATATTCCTGCCCACGGCTGCCCGGTCATATGCCATCAGCAGAATCTCGTGGCTCTCATCGTAACGCTTGCACCTGTCATATATCTCCCCTACCATACACAACGTGGCAGCGCTCTTGACTTTCCGCCAGTTGATGGTATCTGCTATATCTGCTGCAGTTTTAAAATCTTTTTCTTCTACAAGGTTTTTCAACTGTTCCAGTTTTAACTTGTATTCGTATCTGTCCAACTATTTCACCTCAGAATTATGATAAAAGGGATGCTTCCCCATTTTTGTCCATATTTAGACATAGCATACCATATTACCCCCATATATGTCAAAATCCTCAGCTGGAAATTATTTCATTTTTTGTTTTTCTGTGAATTCTTTTTAAGGCTCATAATACCTTTGCCAGATTTCTTATTTTCCGTCTTCTTTCCATCATCCTCCGGGTAATCAATCAGCATATGTTTCTCGACATCCAGCTTTTCTACCTTAATATAATTTTCACTGCCCTGCGGAAGCTGTTTCTTCTTTAATATATGGTTCGCCATTCTGCGAATGACATAGAAAATCACCGCAAACGTCGGCACACCGATAATCATTCCCAGAATACCGAAGATTCCGCCTCCCACAAGGATGGCAAACACTACCCAGAATGAAGAAAGCCCTGTAGATTCCCCTAAAATTGCCGGACCTAAGATATTTCCATCAAACTGCTGCAGAATGATAATAAAAATAATGAAATACACACCCTGTATAGGACTTGCCAGCATAATGAGAATTGCACTTGGTATCGCTCCCAGATAAGGTCCAAAAAATGGTATCACATTGGTAACGCCAACAATTACGCTGACCAGCACGGTATAAGGCATGTTCAAAAACGACAGGCAGATAAAGCACAGAATGCCGATAATCAAAGAATCCAGCAGCTTTCCTGAGATAAATCCGCCAAAAATCTCGTTACTCTTGTGAACCGTATGGATAACCGCATTGGCAGACTTGCCCGGCAGCAACGCATACATCAGTTTTTTGCTTTGCCCAATGAAGACCTCCTTGCTCATCAGCACATAAATAGAAATAATTATGCCAATCAGTACATTGAGTAACAACTTCACCACGCTGATTACCCCGGCAGTGACCCCTACCATGATATTTTTCGTCTGGGGAAGGAAATCCGTCTTTGCCCAATTCTCAAAAAATTCCGTCGCTTTCGTCAGCCCAACTTCCAGATAGCTGGAAATCTCGCTGTCACTGCTGACATATTCATTCAGCCAGTCCATAAAATCATTGACTTGCTTAGGCAGCGTGCCTATCATGCCATTGATGCTCTTATACAGCTCCGGTATTACCATCAAAAGCAGCACAGCAATAATCAGCACGAAAAAGACTAGCGCACCAAGTACGCTGACCACTCTTACCAGTTTCTTAGCCTTCTCGGAATCTTTCATTTTCTGCTGTGCCAGAGGAAGCAGATGGCGCTCTTCAAAATTTACAACCGGCGTCATCAGGTAAGCAATCACCAGACCAATGGTAATCGGCTGCAGAATAGCTATCATCCTGCCTACAATCGCTGTAAATCCATGGTAACGGTCAATTAGGAAAAAAAATGATAGCGAACCTATAATAACTAAAAATGCAGTAAGCCCTATTGCTAAATAGGGCCTAATATTCCAATTTGTTTTTTCTCTTGTATTTTTCTGTTCATCCACTATAAATACACCCTCCCGCTGCAAAGTCAGGGTATTGCAGGAAGCAATACCCTGTGCCTGTTTCACCTATGGTTACTCTGCCTTGTAATAATTAATAAGGCAGCCTTTTAATATGATGGTGCGCTCATCTTCTGTAAGCTCACCCATTCCTAACTTAAATTCTTTGAGTATGCCATCTTTTACCACATAAGCCTGAATCTCCGTCTTCTTCGCTTCCACTGCTTCACGGATATCAGGAAGGAAGATATAATCCCCATTTGTAAACGGCAATTCCCCAGCCGGAATGATAAACGGCAGCATACCCCAGTTAATCAGGTTCGAGCGGTAGCGCTTAGTCGCATACTCATTGGCAATATTCGCCCAGCCGCCTAACACTTTCTGGCAGGAAGCGGCCTGCTCCCTCGCTGAGCCATCCCCTGGCTTCACGGCAAAGATTGTGCTTCCAAATCCTATCGTGCCCGGTTTCGCATCTGTAAATGATTTTTCCGGGAAAGTCTGGCTGACAGCTTCCATCACCGGCTTCAGCTCCGCAACCACATCCAATGGGCAGGTCCCTTCTTCCACAGCTTTCTGCGCTTTCTGAATCTCCTTGGCACGTCCCACATATGCCGGGTCTTTTCTTGACAACGTGAACTCTGCCAATCCCAGCGGATTAGAACGGTAGGAGGAAGTCTCCCCGGAGGGAATCAGCTCATCCGTAGTTGTCACCGGGTCATGAATCTCAGAGACAACCTTCAGCACCATATTCTCAGGCAATGCGCTCATTGCCGGCCAATCTTTGATATTGGGGCCAAACTTGATTTCCTGCGTGGGGTCTGCCACACCTTTACTGTCAAATACACGGTTCGCATAGATCTTGCTGTCAAAGTAATATTTCGGGTTGGAATAATAAACATCCATATCCGTAGCCGGCGTCAGGTAACCTTTGTTCGCCGCTGTGGCTGCGATAGAGCGCGCATCCATCAATGCCACGGAGGCAATCTGCCCGCTCTGCAGCTTGCTTCCCTCACGGTTGGGGAAGTTCCGCGTGGAATGGCGGATAGAAAATCCGTTATTGCTGGGCGTATCGCCCGCACCAAAACAGGGACCGCAGAATGCCGTCTTTAAGACTGCTCCCGTCTCCATCAAGGTCTCTGCCGCACCGCTCCTGAGCAGTTCCATATAAATAGGCATACTTGCCGGATATACGCTCAGCGTGAATTCATCAGAGCCTATGCTTGCGCCCTCCATGATATCTGCCGCCGCGCAGATATTCTCATATCCGCCGCCTGCACAGCCTGCGATTATCCCCTGGTCTACATAAAGCTTACCGTTCCTGACTTTATCTTTGAGGGTAAAGTCTACGGCTCCGTCCAAACTCACGAGCGCTTTCTTCTCACAGTCATCGAGAATATCCATAAGATTTGCATTCAGTTCCTCAATGGTATAAGTATTGCTGGGATGGAATGGCATGGCAATCATCGGTTTCACCTTGCTTAAATCTACCTCTATCATACCGTCATAGTATGCGGTCTGTCCCGGGTTCAGCTCTTTGTAGTCCTCTTTCCTCTTATGAATCTCATAGAATTCACGAATCGTGTCATCCGTCCGCCATATGGAGGACAGGCAGGTGGTCTCTGTGGTCATGACATCAATGCCGATTCGGAAATCTGCACTTAAATTGGAAACGCCAGGTCCTACAAATTCCATCACTTTATTGTTTACATAACCATTGGCAAACACAGCGCCGATGATGGCAAGCGCCACGTCCTGCGGTCCCACGCCCTTTTCCGGCTTGCCGGTCAGATATACGCCGACTACCTTAGGCAAATTAATGTCATATGTCTTGTTCAGCAGCTGCTTCACCAGTTCTGGTCCGCCTTCTCCCATTGCCATCGTGCCTAATGCGCCATAGCGGGTATGGGAATCTGAGCCGAGAATCATCTTGCCGCCGCCAGCGAGCATCTCCCTGGCATACTGATGAATGACTGCCTGATGTGGAGGAACATAAACCCCTCCATATTTTTTGGCACAGCTAAGGCCAAACATGTGGTCATCCTCATTAATTGTGCCTCCTACCGCACATAAAGAATTATGGCAATTGGTGAGCACATAGGGAACTGGAAATTTCTCCAGTCCTGAAGCCCTGGCTGTCTGAATGATTCCCACAAAGGTAATATCGTGGGAAGTCAGCTTATCAAACTTTATCTTAAGCTTCTCCATATTGCCGGAAGTGTTATGCTCAGCAAGGATATTATATGCGATGGTATTTCGCGCTGCTTCCTCCCTGGTGACTTCCGTACCGGTTTCTGCCTTGATTGCAGCCGCTGCCTGTCCGTCATCGGGTATCAATGTCTGCCCATTTACCAGGTATACGCCGCCATCGTGTAATTTTATCATATATCTGCCTCCTACTATCTATATATATCATCTACAAATTTATAAAAACATTTGTAATCTACATTATAATGTGCCTGTCTCTGAATTACAAGGACAATTTTTCATACATTTTTGTAAATCAAACGCCAATTTGTACCCCAATGTTAAAAAACAAATTAAAGCCATATCCTCTTTTCTGGAACAGCCTAAGATTTATTAAACATATCTCTCCCTTGAGAGCCCTCCGTATGGTTACGTGACGTAAAGAAAATATTAAAAATAGTTAACGTCAATCCATTAGGTGTATTGCATATTTGGAGAAATGAATGGGGGTAATTATGCAAATACAATTGCACAATTACCCCTGATTTGTGTTATTAGAGGTAGCATAACCCTCTTTTATATTAACATTCATTTCCATGTATAACACTAATAATATGTTCCGCTATCAAGTCCTTCTCTCATTCCTTTTTTTGTCTTTTCATCCGCTAAATCCTGATAAACCTCTCTAAACCTTTTCAATACATCATCTTCAATTCTTAATCTACTTGCAACATCTGACAAAAATTTTTCATATGTATGATTTTCAACCCCCGATGCTTTCGCTTTATAATGAAATTCATGAGTTATATCTCCCCACGCATCTTGCAATTTCGTTCGGATTTGAATTTCACATACTATCTGATCATCAACAACTTCAATTTTTCCAGAATCATTTTTTACACTGTCATAAGCCAAGTTTGCCAAAATATGAATTGAACGATAACCAGATTCCTTGGGATTCTCAATATAATTTTCAAGAGAATCTTTTAGTATTGATAATTGACTGGAAGATTCTATAAATTTCAAAATCCCATCACAATCATCTATAAACCAACATACAATTCTTGCACCGACCAAGTCAGAGATAACTTCCGTTGGATAATAGAATTCCGGCCAATTTTTACGTTCCAATTTCTTAATTGCGCTATCATATGATTTAATTCTAGTTTGTACACGCATTGCCTCGGCAGGCAAATGATTTTGAATCGTATATGCTAAACATAATTGTTTTAACTTTATCTCCAACAATGCTGCAATATTATTCAATTCTGACCCATATCTACTGTAAAATCGTAAAAGACGGTCTTTCATTTCCGATGAACTTGCATATATTTTCATAGCTAGCCCCCCCTTAAAAATTATTCTGTATAAATAATATAATCGAATTTAATATCTATAATATTATCACTATCTCTTTGCACTTTCAACACTCATTTTATTACTTTTTATATTAAAATGCCTCCGAACAAACTCCAGTAATTTGCTCAGAGACACTCTATTAGTTTCCTAAATTATCATTGCTGCTCAAACTCAATCATCACTTTAAACAAATCACCATCCAGATAAATCTGGAATGTACCGCCCATCAGCGTGGTAAGGTTCTGGGCAATGGAAAGCCCCAGCCCGCTGCCCTCTGTGCTTCTGGAAACATCTCCACGGATAAAACGTTCTGTCAGTTCCTCTGCCTCAATGTTCAGAGGATTCTCAGAAATATTCTTAATAGAAAATATTACTTTCTGTCCATCTGCCTGCAAATCCACATATACCCGCGTCTGTTCCATGGCATATTTTGCCACATTTTGGTACAGATTTTCCAATACGCGCCAGATTCTCCTGCCATCTGCGAGGATGACCACCGCTTCCCTGGGAAGGTTAGAGATAACTTTAAGCCCACGTTCCTCAAAACGCTCGGCAAATTCTCCCTCTGTCTGGTGTACTAATTCCACAAGGTTAATCCGCACCATGTCCAGATTAATGTTGCCGGAACTGATTCTGGAAGCTTCCACCAAATCCTCTGCCAATTGTTTCAGCCGCTGGGATTTGCTGTCGAGCACCTTAATGTAATTCTGCGCCCGCTCATTCTGCAAATCCTCCCTTTTCAGCAAATCAACATAGTTGATAATCGAAGTCAGCGGCGTCTTGATGTCATGGGAGACATTGGTAATCAAATCCGCCTGCAGACGCTCATTTTTCATACTTTCGTCCACTGCATTGTGCAGCCCTTCCCCGATGGTATTGACTGCCTGGGCAAATTTCTTGTTATCTCCTTTCAGGTCTCTCTCGTCAATCTTATATTCCAGGTCTCCGCTGGCTATTTTGCCGATTCCCTCCATAACCTTATTGCGCTGCACTCCCTCACGGATAATCAGCACAGCCTCTACGCCGCAAAGTATAGCAAACATAGCCACCCCAAAGGAGAGCATTCCTCCATCATAGGGAATGCTTACAAGGGGCAGGATAAACAGGCATGCCAGAAGATGCAGCCCAAACCAAATCAGCATCTTTGTTGAAGATCTCCTCCTCGTAAACAGCTGCCCAATCCCATGGACAAACCACCGCAAAATACTGTGATGCCACAGCACACCGGCACGTATCCGCCGGATAAAGCTGAGGTAGAAAACCAACAGGAATGCTGTTCCAAAAAATATGATGATGCAGGACAGCAACAGCAAACTGATATAATCTCCTCCATCATACCTTGCCCAGACGCTTGCCAGCCCAAACACGAAGAAAATAATTTCTACTGACGCCGGCAAAATCAGCAGTTCCGTGGGAATCTTATCAAAGACATTCAGATAGACTTTTCCGCTGTCATCCCTCTTTCCTGCCGCGATGCTCAGGTAAATCAGGCAGATTAATTCCAAAAGGAAGCTGCCCACAGCGCCCCAAAGGCAAATTCTAATCCAGGGATGCATACGGTTATATTCTGCCCTCGCCACCTGGAAACTGTCATCGTACGGAAATTGTGTATTAACGCCTATATAAATCACGCTGCCTTTATTGACATATGACGGCTCTATCCGTTCATAAAAAAATTCATCCATTCCCTTGACATTTGTTTCCAGATAGGCATCCATTTCCCGGTAAATGATAAATTTTCCAAGTTTCTTGCCAAAGGACGGCAAATCCATGCCTTCGCTGTCTTCTATATTGGTACAGATATCCTCGCTCTTGTTCTGGACAACCCAATAATAAACATTTGCAGACCTTGATTCCTGTTTGTAATTATTCACGCCTTTGCGGTAATCCCTGATTTCCTCACCAATATTCTCCAGTGTAAATTCCAACGCCCTGCAGGCATTCTGCAGATCCTCCAGGGAACAGTCTCCTTGCAGAAACATTTCCCAGATTCCCACCCCTTCTATGGGCAGGTAATCCTCTCTCACATAATTACAGGCAAACTCACTGCTGCTATACGACATATCCATATCATTTAACAACCATAACAGCTCATCCTCGCTCAAATCAAAAAGTTTTCCCTCTATAACTTTGTCAATAATATCCGAACCCTCTGTCGCCTGTGCATCCGAGCCTTCTTCATCCAGCGGTTCTTCAGATGCCTCACTACTGACCACCGCCACATCCTGCGGCTCTTTGTTACTGACAACTGCCCATTCATCAACTGCCGCAGAGGTGCTGTACGAACCGCCATAATAATGTTCCACCTCCTGGACAACCCTCTCCCTCAGACCTGGCTCTAAATCTTCCAGGCGGTGAATTGCTTTCTCTTCACTGTATACCGATTCACCCGCCCGGTATATCTCTAATTTCTGCTGGATTCCATTGTCCAGATAACACTCTGACATAAATTCCATGGACTCTGAATAATATTCCCGCAACCACTCTGCCAAATCACTGAGCCGGTATGTCAGAGCATCTTTTTTCTTCGTTTTTCCTGTGGCCTCGCGAATTTCCTGATTCTCATAATATTGCCAGATATCAACTTCCTTGTCCGCATCATAGATGCCATCGGTCTCAAACTTTCTGCGCAAATCAATAAATTCCAGTATCTCTATCGCCGTGCTCATAAATTGATCTGCAAAATAATCCGTATCTGCATAGGCTATATCACTTTTCTCATCAAAATTTAAAATATTTTTCGCAAACAGCAGAACCAGCATCATCAGACACAACGCCAATACCGTCACAAGACACTGGTGAATGACCAGGAGCGCTGCTTTCATCCCGGCAGAATACCGCCATTTCTTCAACTCATCACCGCCTTTATTTCGCCGACTTTTCAATCTTATAACCCACGCCCCAGACTACCTTTAAGTATCGTGGTTCCTTGGGGTTAATCTCAATTTTTTCCCGGATATGGCGGATATGTACCGCAACCGTATTGTCCGCCCCAATCGCATCCTCGTTCCAGATACTCTCGTATATCTGGTTAATGGAAAATACCTTTCCCTGGTTTTTAACCAGCAGAAGCAGGATATTGTACTCAATAGGAGTCAGCCTCACCAACTCATCATCCACAACGACCTCCTTCAAGTCATCATTGATGACCAGCCCCCCTACCCGGTAAATGCGGTTATTATTTTCTGCCACATTTCCCAGCTGGGTATAACGCCTGAGTTGTGATTTGACCCTCGCCACCAGTTCCAGGGGATTGAACGGCTTTGTCACATAATCATCTGCACCAATATTCAGGCCCAGAATCTTATCCGCATCCTCAGACTTCGCTGACAGGATGATGATAGGAATGCTGCTTTCCTCCCGAATTTTCAGGGTGGCGCGAATACCATCCAGCTTAGGCATCATCACATCAATTATCAGGAGATGGATTTCCTGCTCCCCCAGCACCTGAAGCGCCTGCTCTCCATCATAAGCTTTGAGGATATGGTAACCCTCCTGCTGCAGATATATCTCTATGGCATCTACGATTTCTTTATCATCATCACAGACTAAAATATTTTTCATCATTTCACCTCTCCTTTGCGCCTGTTTCCCGACATTTCTGCTTGCAGTCATTGTAACAGCAGTTTTTTAAATATCAGTCAGGAAAATTATTAAGATTTCTTAAATAGCAGTCCTCTTCTTTAAAAAAAGCACCTGCCGCAGACATTCATACGGCAGGCACTTGTAAACTTTCAATCCCATTCACGACCTTCTCCCAAACAAAGACTTCCGTGTCTTCTTCTGTGAAACGGCAGGCTCCTCCTTGCCGCCCTCTTCTTTCCATTTAAAATATTCGGCATCCAAGTCCACACGAATTTCCGGCTCAGCAGCCGGGGATGCCCCTGCTTCTGCCACAAACCCTTCATCCGCAAACGCCTCTGCCTGCAGCGCGTCCGCAAATGCTTCCGATTGCAGCATATCCGCAAATTGCTCCTCCTGCAGTTCTGCCGAGAATTCCTCATTGGGCGGTGTGCCTGCAAATTCTTCCTTTTGCGCCATGTCCGCAAATTCCCCTCCTTGCAGTTCTGCTGAAAATTCCTCGTTGGGCAGCGTATCCGCAAATTCACCATCCGGCATGATATCGGAATAATTCTCTCTCTGCGGCACAGTAGGGATATTTATGTTTCCAGACATATCTTCTATTTCTAAATCCTGCCGCGACTGCCCTCTGCTCTTTGCCGCCCTGCGGCGCAGACTCTCCGCAAATTCCTTGCCCGTCACCCGTGCAAGGCTCTCTTCTTCCTCTTTGCGGGCATTGATTTCTAAAGGCGTCAGCTCATAACTCCTGCCCATCCGCTCAAAATACGCCTCATTCACATGGATTTCCGGCTGGGCGCTGGAATAAGATTTGCCCTCATTCTGGATGCGCTTTTCTTTCTGTGCCTGTATCTCTTCCATACGTTCGCGCTCTAATTTCTTATTAATTTCCTCAATAAGCTTTATATACTTATTGGTGTCCGCAAAATCCTGCAGCTGGCTCGTCAATTCTAACTGGTTATGGCGCACCCTATCGCGCTCACGCTCCATTTCATTATTCAGACTATGGAAAATTTTGCGCACAGAATCATTGGCATCTTCCATAATATGGCAGATACGGTTAATGGCATCGTCCGTGTACATAATGGAGGCGGCATAAATATCGTCCGCATGGCGGTTTGCTTTCTGAATAATCTCTTCCCCGCGCTTCTCGCAGCGCCTTTGCGCAAGCTGATGCTTCTGATTCGTCATCTCGTAAGTATCCATCATCTCATAGACGGCTAGATTCAGCTGCTCTAACTGTGCGAAGACTTTTTCCTTCTCCACTATAATCCATTCCCCGCTCTCATCATATGGCTTGCTGGCAGAAAAAAGGAGATGGATATTTTTTAATATTTGTTCCATCTTATCCTGTAGGCTCATGGTCTCTTCCCCTGATTATTTTCTCTATCAGTTCTATTATATCCAAAGCCTGACAACATATCAAGAAAAATGAGGGACTAAAACGTAACAGTTCAGCCTGAAAATCTTAAAACCGGAAATCACGCTCTCCATTATGGATATTGGCAAGATAATCTTTTACCTTATCCTTAACCCTGGGATTGGTGATGACATCCAGTTCTTTCTCAATAAGTTTATCGCCAATTGCCCTCGTCTCCTCTGAGGCATAGTCCTCCAGATATTCTTTTAAGGTCATTAACGCATTGGGATGGCAGCAGTTTACAATCTGCCCGCTCTTTAACAGAGACATAAATCGGTCTCCCGTCCTGCCCTCACGGTAACAAGCTGTGCAGAAGCTTGGCACGTAATCCATCTCCATCAGCCACCTTACTACTTCATCCAGGGTACGGTTATCGCTGACGTCAAACTGTGCCGAATTCTCTTCTTCCGGCTCCGGTTCTGCATACCCGCCGACACTGGTCCTAGACCCCCCGCTAATCTGGGAAATTCCCAGATGCAGAACCTTTTCCCTGCATTTCTGGCTCTCTCTGGTAGAGACAATCATGCCTGTATAAGGCACTGCAATACGAATGCACGCCACTATCTTGGCAAACATTTCATCCGAAATGCCGTTGTCAAACGTATCCGGGTCGATATCATCCGCCCTGCGCAGACGCGGTACGCTAATAGTGTGGGGACCTACCCCTTTATAGGCTTCCAGATGTTCCGCATGCATGAGAATTCCGGTAAAATCATACCGGTAGTTATTTAGCCCATACAGAACCCCCAGCCCGACATCATCAATGCCTCCGTCCATGGCACGGTCCATCGCTTCCGTATGGTATGCGTAATCATGCTTCGGTCCTGTAGGATGCAGTTTTTCATAAGATTCTTTATTATAAGTCTCCTGAAATAAAATATAGGTGCCAATCCCCGCATCCTTTAATTTACGGTAATTCTCTACCGTAGTTGCCGCTATATTCACGTTCACACGGCGAATAGCCCCATTTTTATGCTTGATGCCGTAAATTGTCTTGATGCATTCCAGGATATACTCAATCGGATTGTTTACCGGGTCTTCTCCTGCTTCCAACGCCAGACGCTTATGCCCCATATCCTGCAGTGCCGTAACTTCTTTTACAATTTCTTCCTGCGACAGTTTTTTTCTGGCAATATGCTTATTCTTGGCATGGTATGGACAATATTCACAGCCATTCACGCAGTAATTAGAAAGATACAGCGGCGCAAACATGACGATGCGGTTGCCATAGAAATCCTTTTTAATCTGTTCCGCCAGCTGATAAATTTCCTGATTTTTGTCTTCCAGTTCACAGTCCAAAAGTACTGCCGCTTCACGGTGTGAAAGCCCTTTTTTCTCCCGCGCCTTATTTAAAATCTCATCAATCAACGGACGGTTCTGCTTATTTTCCTCGGCATACGCCAGCGATTCCAAAATCTCCTCATGGCTGATAAATTCTTCTGCTTTCGGTGACATTACATTGTACATCTTCTTATGACCTCCTCTTGGATAATATATTTCTTTACAGTTTCATATCGAAACTATTATTTTCTATATCTGTCCTGGACCGTTTATTGACAGAAATCCCCTCTGTCAACAACAAGCTGATAACCTATGCTCTCCATCCTGCGGTTTAAACAGGTCCGGCACTCCGCAGCTTCATCGCCGGTACATATTTTATTGTCGTACAATTCATACTTTTTACGCACATCCGTCGGGGACAGATTGGGCATGACGACATTCGCTCCTGCTAAAATGCCTTTCTCCCTTCCGCGCGCATCAATCGTACCCAGTGCCGTGGTTGCGGGCAGCAGTAATTTAGGCAGCATAATACGCAAAAGCCCAATCAGAAAAAGCGTCAGTTCCACTGTGCCCCCCTTTTCTGCGGCAAAGGGCGTATCGTGGTGTGGGACAAAAGGGCCAATTCCCACCATATGGGGTTCTAATTTGCGGATAAGCATCATATCCTCTGCCAGATGCGCTGCTGTCTGTCCAGGGCTTCCGACCATAAACCCTGTGCCTGTCTGGTATCCAATTTCTTTTAAATCCCAGAGACATTGCCTGCGCTGCGCTGCAGACAGTTCCGCCGGATGCAGATTCCTGTAATGTCCCTCATCCGCCGTCTCATGCCGCAGCAGGTAGCGGTCTGCCCCCGCCTCAAACAGTCTGCGGTAGCTCTCCTTGGAACGTTCCCCCAAAGAAAGGGTAATGGCACAGTCCGGGTAGCTTTCCCTGATTGCACGAACGATTTCCTCAAGCCTTTTCTGCGTAAACCATCCATCTTCGCCGCCCTGGAGCACAAACGTGCGAAATCCCAGTCCGTATCCAATCTGGCAGCACTCTATAATCTGCTCTCTGGTCAGCCGGTAGCGGTCGGCATTTTGATTGCTCCTGCGGATGCCGCAGTAATAGCAGTCATTTTTACAATAATTGGTAAATTCTATCAACCCCCTGGTATAAACGTGGTTGCCATAGTACTTATGTTGCCATTTCCGCGCTTTCTCAAACAAATACTCCGCCACGGTTTCGCTGCGGTTTTCAATCAGGAAAATCCATTCTTCTTTGGAAAGCCGGGATGTCTCTTCCAATTTATCGATTAACTGTTTAAGTTTATCCATAAATCCTCCTGCGCAGGTTATTTTTATTCTATAGGAAAGATGTGTGTTCCAGTCCTTCACCTTAACAAGGTTTTTCCTAGAAAAACGCTGATTAAAGCGTTTCCTTAGATATAAAATACCCCCATACCAGAAGGTATGGGGGCAGCTGAACAAATATCTGTACTGTCATGCTACAGATATCTTCATTCTTAATCTATGCTGCACCGTCCCCTTCAGGTTATCCTTGTGGTCTGGCCTGCGTTCTCTGTTACATTATAGGTTTGCAGTCAGAACTCCTTCCTGCTCACCGTTTACGATATCGTATCATAGTTTTAGTTATAATTCAAGATTTTCAAAGCTTGAATTTCCCCTTAACATCATGCCGCTTTGCCCGATGTATAACATAGAGGTCTTTATCAACATTAATATCATAATCTATTTCATAATTTCTTTCGAAATCTTTATCTTTCTTTTAGAAATTGTCCACACTTTGCACACAATTATCTTTTATACTTGGCTTATCAAATGAAGTTGATGGCACAAACATAAGCGCGCACCGTTATCAGCTTCGACTAACAACAAATAACTCATTGACAGTTATTTTACATATATATGGCCGGTGCCACCGCCCAAGATGTGGCACCCCATGAAACATTTCATAAATTTACTCCCCCAAAAGCGTTGCCGCAAGGCAGCGCTTTCCTTCCATAATAAGGCAATTTTCTATTTTTGCACACATTCTCCCTACGTTAAGGGAGTTTTTTATCCTTTGACACATTTTCCAGGGCATATGTTACCTTTCCGTCAATCACAACATATTGAATAACGGTAGACGACACCATAGGATTGCCGGCTGCAATCACAAAATCGCCATCTTTGCCAACTTCCAGAGAACCCACCCGCTCTTCCACCCCGATATGCCTGGCTGCATTGAGTGTGATTGCCTGTAAGGCATCAAATTCATCCATGCCGGATTTTACAGCAAGCCCGGCGCACAATGCCAGATATTGCTGGGGAATCACCGGGGAATCCGTAATAATGGATACCTGACAGCCGGCACGCGCAAGGTCTCCTGGCGTGGTAAAACTCCTATTCTTCAATTCAAACTTCGTAGCATGTCCGAGTGTGGGGCCCACGGCCACCGGATATCCTTCTTTTGCCAAATCATCTACTATCAGTGACCCATCCGTACAGTGGTCAAGTGTAAGACGCAGGTGGAATTCCTTGGCAATACGGATTGCCGTATAAATATCATTTGCCTGATGGACATGGGCTTTTAGCGGCAGCAAGCCTTCAATTACCGGAATCAGCGCTTCCAGCCTGGGGTCAAAAGCCGGGGACTTTAGGACATCACTTTCGGCGGCTTCCTTCCTTGCCAGATAATCCTGCGTCCTTTCCAACATAATCCTTAGCTTGGAAGCAGTGCTCATGCGGGAATAATTATCTTTATCTTTATAACAGGTCTTGGGATTTTCCCCAAAAGCACATTTCATGGCAACTTTCTCTTTGATGACCATATCATCAATCCGTTTTCCTGCCGTCTTATAAGCCGTAAAGGTCCCGCCCAGCACATTCGCGCTTCCCGGACCTGCCGCCACACAGGTAACGCCTCCCTCCATAGCAAGGCGGAGGCTTTCATCCTGCGGATTGATGCCATCAATCGCAGAAAGCTGCGGCGTCAGGGAATCTGTCACCTCATTGTAATCCGCTCCTTCAAATCCCACACCATAGCCATCTAACCCCAAATGGCAGTGCGCTTCCACAAAACCAGGATACACCTGCAAACCAGCCGCATCTATCGTTTTTGCCCTCTTAATTCCCCTGCTTTTGAGCACTGGGGCAATTTCCGTAATTTTCCCATTCTCTACCAGGATATCTGCCACAAAAGGTTTACGCTGGACAGCGTCATGAATCCATCCTTGCTGAATCACCAGTTTTTCTTTCATATTTCCTGTTCCTCCTTTCGGATGACTTCTCTTATTTAGTATGTCAGGTTGTACAGGAAATAATTCCCTGAGGAAAAATGTAAAAAAGCTGGACATTTCCAATAAGATAAACAAGACTGCCGCACCTGGCTGGATTTCCCAGCCAGTGCGGCAGCCCCATTGCTGCTTCATCTGCTTAAATCGCAAAATGTCATTTTACCGTAACTTTAATCTTCTTAGTCTTCTTATTGAAGGTCTTAATTGTAATTGTCGTTGTGCCTTTCTTCTTAGCTTTTACTACACCGCTCTTGCTTACGGTAGCAACTTTCTTCTTGGAAGAGCTGTAAGTAATCTTATTGCTCGCCGTTCCCTTAGGCAAGGTTACCTTAAAGGTTCCTTTTTTGCCTTTTTTGAGCGTTACTTTATTTTTCTTGACTGCTTTCTTATTGAAAGTAACCTTGGAAATCTTCTTAGGCGCTTTCTTAATGGTAATATTAAACACCTTCGCCTTATTTCCAGTACTTGGAATGGCTTTGACAACAACAGTTCCCGCTTTCTTTGCTTTCACTACACCCTTCGTGCTCACGGTAGCAACATTCGCATCTGAGCTCAGATATGTGCAGTTCTTGGTCTTTACGGAATATGTCTCGCCCACACCTAAAGTGACTTTCTTGGTAGAAGAAGCTGCCAGGGCCACAAGCCCTTTCACTGCTGTATCCAGATTGTTCTTCGCCGTATTTACCTGTGCCTGTGTTGCTTTCGCATCCTTTGCAACATTCTGTGCTGCTGTAAGGGCTGTTGTAAGTTTTGTCCAGGTTGCCGGCGTGTAGTCAATCTGCTTCTTTGCCGTTGCTGCCGTAATAGATGCGTTCAGGGCATTCTTGTCAACCGTAGTCTGCGGAGGCGGAGTTACAGTGCCTTTCTTCTCAAGATTAGCAGCGGCTTCTTCCAACATAACCTGCATTTCATCAATCATCGCCTGGCTGGTCTCTCCAGCGGCTAATGCATTCTTAACTGTTTCCAAAACCTGCATGTAAGCCGCCCAGCTTTCTGGTGTATATTCAGATTCCTTGTATGAACCTGCTGCTTGAAGGGTCTGATTCAGTTTATCAGAAGATGCACTGCTTGCTACTTTCTCCAGCTTCAATTTCGCTGTATCCAGAGAAATCTTAGCAGCATTGATCATTTTCTCTCCCGGGTCTTCTGATTCACAGACAGCTTTCACTTCGTCCAGCGTATATACGAACCGCTTCCAGCTTTCCGGCGTATAATCAGCCTCATTGTAAGCATCTGCCTGTGCTTTTAACTCATTGACTGCATCTGCAGTTGCTTTTTTATCCAGCTTGGACTCGACGGCAGCCAGACCGCTCATTGCTTCGTCTACGTCATTCTGTCCTGGTCCATTACTATTTGCCACGCTGCTTGCCTTATCAAATGCAGGCTCAAATTTCGCCCAGCTTGCTGCTGTGTATTCGGACTCTTTTCCGGTATAAGAGCTTACTGCTGATTTCAAGGCATTCACAGATGCCGTATCTGCTTTTGCATCCAGGTTCTTTGCTGCTGTTTCCAAGGTTTTCTTTGCTGCATTTATCTCGCTCTTGCCAGCTCCGCTGCTTATTAATGCCTCTGCGGCATCTAAAGTTTTCTTGAACTCTGTCCAGCTTGCTGCAGAATACGTTGACTCCTGGGCTTTGTATTCATTCACCATAGTCTGTAATGACTGCACTGTTGCCGCATCTGCTTTTTTATCCAGCTTATTATATGCATCTGCTACTGCTTTCTGCGCTGTCTTGATTTCTATCAGTCCGGCATCGTTCTTAGCTGCTACTGCTTTCGCTGCTGTAATTGCCGACTGCAGGTTATTCCAGCTTTCTGCAATATAGTCCGCCTGTACCATAGATGACAGATTCGTTTCAACTTCCGTTATCTGATCCGTCAGTTCTTTTTTCTCTGCTGCAGAAGCCGTGAAATCCCCAGTCAGCTTCCAGTCAAAGACTGCAATTGGAATTCTCTTTGTGCCTGATTTCTGATGGTCTGCCGTAACACGGATCTTAGAAGTTTCTACCTCTGCAAATGAACTTTCGATTCTATATGTCGCTTCCTCTACTTTTACAAAGTTCCATTCACCCTGCTTCGTTACCTCTGCCCAGCTGCCGTCTTCCTTTGCGTATTCAATTTTAATGCCATTCGGAACAACCACTCCGCCGCCATCGTCATAGAAGTCAACGGTTGAACCGTTAAGTTTTACCTTTTTCTCACCAAAATCATACTGTATCCATTGGTCTGCCGACGGCCCTGCAGCAGTCCAGCCATTCCAGAATGAACCTGGCGTATTGTCCTTAAACTTATCTGGTCCCTGCGCGTTTGCATCGTAACCTGCAGCTGCAGTCGGCGTTGCATAGTCACGAAGCTGCGGTACGGTCACGCTGGGAATGGCCGGTTTGCCATCATCCGGCGATACGCCCGGATCCGGCTCTTCCGACTCTGCATCTATTGCCGTTGTCCAAATCAGCATCTTGGAAGAATTATTCTTTGGTTCCGTCAATCCCGGTGTGTATTCCGCATCGTCCCCGCGGTTATTCCAAGCATAGTAAGGAATTGCCTGCAATTTAGCGTCTACCAGACCGCTGCCGGTGTTATATTTCACATTACCGGTAATCTCTACCACGCCATTTAATAAATTCTCCTTATATTCTGCAGTAAGCTCAGCATCTCTCGGAATTACAAAGTTCAATGGGTTAAAATTACTGATTTCCGAGTTAAGCTGTGCATTGCCGGCCTTTTCCATACAATATACAACCGGTCCCCTCTGGAGGGCAATTTTTCCCTGAGTGGATTCCACCAACGGATGCGACTCTGTCTTGCGGATTTCCATAGGCATATTGATTTGCACTACATCGCCGGCCTGCCATGTCCTGTCAATAGCAACATAGCCTTTATTTGCCTTAGCAGTCACAGTCTCATTGCCAACTTTAATCGTTACATTTTTATTTTCTTGCTCATTTACCCATCCCGGAATACGGATTTTCATGGTAAACTTTTTGGATGCTGCCGGATTGACAGTCATCTTCACGGTTCCTTCCCATGGATATTTCGTCTCCTGTTTTAAGCCAACCTGGGTACCGCCTACATTGACTTTACCTTCGCTTCCGGCATACATGTTCACAAATACCGTATCGTTGTGGACGGTATACATGTAGCCGCTTGCCGCTGCGATTGTACGCATCAGGTTCGGCGGGCAGCATGCGCACCCAAACCATGGGGAACGTGCATTTCCATTGCTTACTTCCAGCAATGTGCTGTAATAGAAACGGTTGCCATCTAAGTTCGTTCCTACCAGAATCGAGTTATAAAGATTCGTTTCAATCATATCTGCATATTTTCCATCTTCATGCAGCAGGTTCATCCTCTGGTTCCAGTTAGCTGCTGCAATGGATGCGCAGATTTCTGCATAAGACTGGTTCGGCGGCAGTACATAGTCTGGTCCGTATCCTTCGGAACTGGCTCCCGGAGCCGTTGTGCCGATTCCGCCCGTGATATAAGTCTTCTTGCTTGTTACAGATTCCCAGATAGTATCCAGGCTGTTCAGGTAATCTTCTCTGTCGGTATTTCCTTCCGGCAGCATGGTGGCAATATCCGTGATGCCCGTATAGAAATAGTTAGCACGTACGGAATGGCCGACTGCCTCCGTCTCATCCTTAAACGGCGTCTTATCCTGGGAATATTTGCCTTCTTCCCATGCCTCATAACCGCTTTCACGCAGGCTGCTGTCCTCTCCACGCCGATTAATCAATGTCCTTACGGTATCATAATAATCCTGTCCGGCTCCCTGACCTTCATATTCTTCTGCCAGTTTGCCAAATTTTACCATTGCAAGCTCTATCTCTTCATGTCCTGGAACCTCATGTCTGGTTCCTGCTGGTCCAAAGGTCGACACGATATGGTCAGCAAACCGTTTACCTGCCACATACAGCCTGTAATCCGGTTCTCCGATTCCTTCGCGGTAGCGTGTATAGGCAACTACGCCCTCCAGAAAATGCCCTGCATTGTACATCTCATGGTTTGCAAAGTTCAGCCAACGGTGTGTTCCCTGAGAACCGCCTCCGGCAGCGTTCTTACCACGCAAAGTAAAATATGTATCAATATAACCGTCTGCATACTGTACTTTCTCAATCTTTTCAATCCATGAATTCAGCTTCTCTGCCAAAAATGCTCTTGTCTCAACCATCTCTTCATCTGTCGCATTCTGGGTTGCAGAAAGTGTATAGGAAATAGCCTCTATACTCTTATAAATATCAGAATCCTGGAATACATATCCGCTAAACTCGCCGTAATCTCCCTCTCCGTTCAGTTTCTTAATGGAATTGTCATAGTTCGGCTCTCCGCCGGATGCCTGTTCAATCTCGTAAATTGCCTTTTTCAATGATGCTTTGGCATTTACTTCCTGCTTAGGCGCCCAAAAAACATCATTGAGCTGCACGTTCTCAAACGTAACGCTGCTGTTGGATTCTGCTGCTGACACAGCATCCTTGACAGTTATCATTGCAGTTGCACTATAGTTCTTCCCGCCATGCGTTGCCGTTCCACTTACACGGAAACTGGTTCCTTCCTTGCCCTTCGCATATTTTGCCGGGTCCACCTTTTCCCAGGTAACCGGAATTAATTTGGAATTGAATTCCTCTGCAAAATCGAATTCGGGCTTTGTCGTACTCTTCAAAGATGGCGTCGGGTCGTCAAACTGTATCCCATTCGCTACTACAGAATCAGGAAGGATTGGTGCAACTCCGGCTGCTGTTGATGTCTTATAGACATCAATACTTTTCACCTTATCATTACGTACATTAATATTAAATTCCGTTTCTTTCGTAATGCCTTCATTGCTTACGGCAAGCTTCAGCTTTGCCGCACCCTCTTTCAATCCTTTCAAATCTACAGTGTCCTTATTATCAGCGCCTTGAATAGCTGCTACGTCCGCAGGCTCAACAGACCACTTATAAGTTGATTGCGATGCCAATCCAGTCGGTACTGTACCTCCATTATAAGTCAATACCTCATCCACAATCAACTTACTGCTGCCGATAATCTTTGCCTGTGTAAGCTCTTCTTTGATGCTGCCGGCATACACTTCCCACTCGCTGATGCCAACGCCCGTATCGCCCTGCACATTTCTTGTCACTTTCATGCGCAAGGCTGTGGTAGTTATGGGATTCTCAAAATTGACAATATTCCAGATTGGTGTGCCTTGTCCGTTTGTTTCCCCATGTTCAACTCCTACATTGGGAAGCGGTTTCCAATCCTCACCGTCCTTATACTCCAAGGTAGCGTTAGACGGCCATGTAACTCCTCCGCCATCGGACCACCACAGTACGCGCATGGAAGACATCGTCTGCGCGGTACTCCAAGTCAGAGTTATCGGCAGCGGATAACCGGATTCCGGTCCCCCATAACTATTCCAGCTGCTAGTAGCATCGCGTCCTGCCAACGTACCGTCATTAATCTTATCAGGGCTGATACCATAAACATTGGTATAACCTGCTTCTGCTTTGGCACTCAATGCAAGGTTGGTCCCCAACTCAGAATCGGCTGCCCTGACAATACCTGCCGTTACGCCTTCCTCCGCCTTCAACGTTGTTGCAGGCAGCATTGTGAATACCATAGCCATGCTCAATATCATGGCTAAGACTCTTCGTTTCATCCTCATTCCTCCTTTTCTTTCTCATAATAATTTTAATTATATCAACTATTACAGACGTACAAAATGACACTTTTTTAAGGTTATAGCAGATATTTAAGGTCAGGGGATTCATGACAAAATAAGACCGCCACATTTGGGGTGTCTCCGCATGTGGCAGTCCTCTTTTACATTATCTGCATAATCTGCAAAATATTATTTTACCGTAACCTTTATCTTCTTGGTCTTTTTATTAAAGGTCTTAATAGTAATTGTCGTTGTGCCTTTCTTCTTCTTTGCCTTTACTACGCCCTTGGAATCCACTGTCGCAATTTTCTTGTTGGAAGACGTATAGGTAATTTTACTTGCTGTTCCTTTCGGCAATGTCACTCTTAACGTGCCTTTCTTTCCTTTCTTAAGGGTTACCTTATTCTTCTTTATGGCTTTCTTATTGAAAGTAACCTTGGAAATTTTCTTAGGCGCTTTCTTGATAGTGATATTGTACTGAGTTACGTTGCCGTTAATGTTGACCGCCTTAACAACAACGCTCCCTGTCTTCTTGGCTTTTACAACTCCCTTGTTGCTTACAGTTGCTTTACTGTTATCTGAGATGGCATAGGTGCAGTCCTTACCTTTTACGGAGTAACTCTCTCCTACTCCCAGAGTTACCTTCTTCTTAGAAACAACCTTCAGCTTCACAAGGGCTCTCGCAGCATTATTCAAATCCGCTGTTGCTTTGTCTACCTGCTCCTGTGTTGCCGATTTATTTGCCAGAACAGCCTGGGCTGACTTCAACGCAGTGTCAAAGCTTTTCCAGCTTGCATCTGTATAATCTGCTTGCTTATAATTCTTGACTGCATCAACAGCTTTTGTCAATTCTGTAAAAGATGTCTGTAGAACATTTCCACCAGAAGATTTCTTCTCCAGAGCAGCAATGGCATCTGTCAGATTCTTAGCTGCTTCGTCTATAGCTTCCTTTTCTGCGTTTTCATTATCCCGAACCTCAATGGCTGCTGTCAGAGCATCTTCCACTTTCTGCCAGCTAGTTTCTGTATAAATGTCTTTCTCTGCTTTCAATGATTCTGCGTTAGTAATCGCTGTCTTCAAAGCTGTCTTATCCGGATTGGTCGGGTCTGTTCCTGGTTTTTTCTTTGCTTCGATATTGCCAATTGCTGTATTCAGGTCCGCCAACGCTGTATTTACTGCCGCCTGGTCTGCATCTTCATCATCCCTTGCGGCAATAGCTGCTGCCAGGGCTGTGTCTAATGTTGCCCAATCAGCGTCTTCCAGATAATCCTCTTCGTTCTCTTTGAGCCCTTGTGCCTTGGTGATAGCCGCTATTAAATCCTCCTTATCTATACTTGGTTTAGTCGGATCTTCTTCTTTGTAGGATTCCACCCTGGCAATCTCTGTATTCAGATTACCCAATGCCGTATCTACTGCTGCCTGGTCCGCATTCTCATTATTCTTTGTTGCTGTTGCTGCTGTCAGGGCTGTATCTAATGCTTCCCAATTTGCTCCCGGGTATTGTGCCTGATTTACTTTCAGCCCCTCAGCTTTGGCAATTGCTGCTTCCAAAGCCGTCTTATCTGCTTTCTCAACTAGCGATGTGACTGCATTATTCAACGCAGCAGCCGCCTCATCTACTGCAATCTGGTCTGCCGTTTCACTGCTCTGCAGCTCTTTTGCTGCTGTAAGTGCATCCGCCACCTTTTTCCAGCTTGCCGGCGTATACTTATCTTTTTCTGGCTCTAAAGCATCTGCCGCTGTGATTGCTGCTTCTAATGCTGTTTTATCTATCTGGATGGTTCCCCCCAAAGCCACAATAGCATCTCTGAGATCTGTGTATGCTTTATCTGCCTGTGATTTTGTGGGATTCTTATCCGCTGCCACAGCCTTAGCTGCTGTAACTGCTGCTGTAAGCGCAGCAACCTTATCTGCATCCTGCCCTGTCGTATCTAGTTCTTCTGCCTGTGTAATCAGACTATTCAAAGAGGTAAGGTCTGGCTTTACATATTTGATGCCGAGCAGTCCCCATTCATAAATGTAAGCTGCTGCTGTTGCATTCTGAGCATTCTTTCCATTCGTAATTATGATTTTAATCTGGTTAGTTATAATCTTTGCATCAAAGTTATATTCATTGTCTTTCTCTGCCACGTAGGTCCAGCTTTCATCCGTAGGCACCGTCTTCCATTCAGAGGCATTATCATCATAATACTGGAATTCTACGCTGTCGGGGACTACCACACCACCCCTGTCATCTTTATATCTGATAGTGGAACCAGTCAATTCCAGCTTATCTGTAAAACTATACTGAATCCAGTCTGTTTCACCTAATGGAGACTCTTGTGCAGCCGTACTTCCATCTCTACAGCCATTCCACCCTGTAGCATCATTCTTATCCTTAGCTAAGTCTGGAACTCCTCCCCAGCCGCCTATATAGGAGGCAGTCGCCGTTGCATCTTTTGCCAAATAATCTTTTTCATAAACTACAACTGTGAATTCCTTGGTGGCAGTCCTTTTAGAATCCGAATCTAAATTATCTTTTCCGGTAACGATAGCTGTCAGCTTCACTTTCTGGCGTTCCACACCTTTTGTGACAACAGCCGTACCTCCATCCATCACAATAGCCTCATTATCAGACTGCCATGTTATGGCATATCCATTCTTGCTGACAGTTGGAAGAGTAAATTCACCATCTACTTTCTCTGGCGTCTGTAGTAAATTGACATCAAAATCCAGAATATCCTGCTCACTCATTGTATTGATGGCATAGTCTGTTTCTTTCACGATGCCGCTTTCTGTAACTTTCAGGTGAAGCTGGGCTTGACCTTCCGCTAATGCCTTGACCGATACGTTCTTCGCATTTGCAGCTCCCTGTATCTCAATCAAGCTTTCTGAACCGGTAGCTACAGACCATTCATAGGAAGCGGCATTTTCCAATGTCTTGGGTGAAACGCTTCCCACATATTCCACTGTCTGCCCTACGGCAAGCTCTGTTGCTCCTGAAACTCTGGCTTCTGTAATATTCTCTTTCAGTTTGTCGGCAAAAACTTCCCACTCGCTGATTCCGACGCCCGATGGATCAGCACCAACTCTATTAATCAGCATACGCAATTCTGTGGTAGTAACCGGAGCAGAAAAATTCACGATATTCCAGACATTATTTTCCCCATTGATACCTTGATCCTCACCACCATGCTCTACGCCTACTGTCGAGATTGGTTTCCACTCCTCACCGTCCTTATATTGCACTCTTGCTGCAGAAGGCCATGGTACGCCTGCTGTTTCTACATTACCATCAGCCCACCACATCACACGCATGGAAGACATTGTCTGTGGCTCAGCCCAGATAAGCTTAACTTCCATAGGATATTCGCTACTTGCATTATAACTATTCCAACTGGAAAAACCATCTCTAGTAGCTAGCGCACCATCATTAATCTTCACGCTCATCGCACTTCCTTGTTGCTCCTCATTCCACCATGAATTATAACCAGCTGCCCAAGCCGTAGCACTCCGCGCAAGATTTTCCACAGGTGCATCCCCTGCCGAAACAATCCGTTCCATGGATGCCGGCGTTACGCCATCCTCCGCTTTCGCCGATGCCGCTGGCAGCATGGTAAATACCATTGCCATGCTCAGCACCATGGCTAAAATCCTTTTTTTCATACTTTTTCCTCCTTTTATGCCGATTGTAATAATAATTTATTTTATCAAGGATTTTTTACATTCAATATGGTATTATTTTAAGATTGTAGCAGATATTTAAGATTTTGTATCACTGCTCCAAAAAATGTATCATAGCTATTGGTATTTATAAAAAGAGTGCAATTCCCTTGAAAAATTCCACAGGATTTGCACTCTTTTTTATACTATAACCTTCATGCATGGTAACTATCCAGAACCCCATGCCACTGACATGCCAGCAAAGCTGTCATTCGCCTTTTGGTATCGGCACGCAACGCTTCGCGTCCCCTGAGTTCTGTCAGGTTGACTTTTCAGCCATACTATCACCATCTTTTTATATCTTTCTAATTGACTGTCGTGTTATAACTATAATAAAATATATAATACATGTAAAGATTAATCTATTTTTATCACGTAAGTGGCAAGCTACGAATACATAGCTGACTAAACCTAACCTCATTTCTTCCTCTTCTCCAGCCAGTAGCCTTTCCATTTCAGCAACGTATCTTGATAGGCAACTGACTTCATACGAGGAAAAGCACGCATAAGACGTTTCATGCCAAAGCTGACATTCTCCTTCAATAGCCTGTTATATTCCTGCTGCAGCTTCGCCCGCTCCAATTTCTTTTCCTGCCGGATATTTTTCCACTCCGCTGCCCTGGTATCCACATTCTCTTTCAACTCTGCTGCCTTAATGTCAATGTTTTCCTTAAACTCCCCCCCTTTTTCCATAGCAGCACTGACTCCTCCATAAATATTCTCTTTAAGCACCCCGCCCTTTTCCACAGCAACACTGACTCCCTCATAAATATTTTCACCAATTTCATCGGAGATTACCTTAATCTTCCCGGCAATTTCATCCAGGAGCCTAAGCCTTTCATTGAACTTGAGGATACTTGCCACAGTAATGGACAAATCTACGGCAAACACTATACATAAAACAGAAAGTATGATGGTTCCCGGCAGCTTTGGCAAAAGACGGATTCCCTTATAGATAATGGGATGGAGCACTTTCAATACCAACGTACAGCCTAATCCCCACAAGACAGAAAATAAAGGGCATACATATCCACAGATATTGAACTTCCTTTCGGAATAGTCCCACCATTTGTTATGAAACAGTTTTTCCAATAAAAATCCTGTTATAAATTCAATTGCAGATGTGAGGACAAAAGAACCTAAAAACAGCAGCAAGAAACTATGCTGCAGAGGAGTTAACACTACGACAACCAAGAGGACACCACAGCCATAAATCGGACAGACCGGTCCGTTGAGAAATCCTCTGTTAACAAACGCCCTGGAATAAACAGCTGCAAATGCCACTTCCAGGCACCATCCCAAAAATGCATAAACTAAAAATATCCAGACTACCTCATAAATTGACACTGGCATAGGAATCCTCCTTAAAAGAGTATAGAAAAGCCCCCGATATGCGGTCGGAGGCTTTTGATTGTCATTTCACACGAAAACTATTCTATCGCTTTTCCTGTTTTAAGATAAATGCGAACAAAAACGATATGAACCGACAGACCTCACAAAACTAAAAGTTACAGTTCCCCCATATCATTTTCTTTAAGCTTCTCATACTCCTTGTTGACCGGGCGCTTACGGGTCTGCGACCAGGTCTTGGTCTTAAAATCATACTGTTCCCAATGATTATTATTAAACTGGAACAGCTTAATAATTTCCGTTCCGCCCAGAATCTGGAACTGGTCTTCACCTCCCACTTCATATTGTCCTTTCAGCCCCAGAAGCGGTGAGTCGGGAATAATCTTATATGCATATACATTTGTTCCTGGTTTAGCAAATGCTTCCGCTGTCTTGTAATCCACGGCATGGGATACAAACTGGCTGGGCGGCTCAGCCGAAGTTTTAATAGAAAGTGTCCGCAAGATAGTGGAATATTCATACTGTTCCGTATTCTGTTTATCCTTGTCAATCACAGGTTCATATTTAACCCCCCTCTTCTGGGCCTTGGAAAGTAATTTGCGGTTTTCCATTATGTACTTCTGTTCGCCAGCTATCGTTGCACCTCTGAAAACATACTGCGGCGTATTGACAAATTTCTTGGTAACATTACTCTCAATAATATCACCGGTCCTAATCTTCAGCTGCTTATCACATTGGCTGCCTGACTCTGTAACAGTCAGGGTTTTCTCCAACATGCTTCTCATGGCATCTTCCTCAAAACACCCTCCTTTGACGGCTTCTGTCAAAGAACCTCCCTGTAAGCCCTCTATGGATGTTGTGCTTGCCAGACTGGCGCTGCCTTCCAGCAGATTCCTGCCTGCTTTCGATGAACTGACCTCCAGCTCGTCCGCATCTGTCTCCGGCGTCTCGCCCTGCAGCGCATACATTCCTACGGCAATGCTGCGCATATAGCCAGAATAATCGCCGCTCAGCGCAAAAATCTGTTCCCCAGCCTTTGCTGTATAGGAAAAGTCTTTCATATCTCTACAGCCATCCATTGTTCCACCGGTCAGAGAATGTCCTTTATTTGTGCGGATTTCAATTGTACACAAAGTATCCGCTCCCTGATACTGGTAATTGCCAGTTTTGCCGCTGATGGAAGTAATATATTCATCATCTTGCAGTTGGAGTGTATGCCTCGTTCCTCCCATTCCTCCGTGATAATGAGCCTCCTTATTGCCATCATAGACAAGCTGTATGCCATCGACTACCCAGCCAGCGTTCAGCCTTACCTCCGTTACCCGCAGCATGTTCTGGACGTATAAAGTATCATCAAAACGAAGCAATTTCTGGAGACGGTAATACGCTGTGCTGAATCCCAGCAGATACCTGTCATATTTACCAGCAAACGAATGGTAATAAGTCCCTTCCTCCGCTTGAAAATAGTGGCTTTTTATGTTCCTGCATTTATCTTTGTTTCCTGCCGAAAATTTCCTGCCTAAATTCGTCTGGAACGTAATCTGAGCTACCACCTCCAGCGGATAATCCTCCCACATGCCCATTACCCAATCAACACGAGTAATATACTCCCCTTCCTTAAAATTGAATTCGCTGAGGGTTCCGCCTGCTCCCCCATACCACGGTGTGCATTCATTCGTATTATACACAAACTGGATTGCATCTACCACTGCGCCTGACATAATCCGGATGCCTGTAAACTTCCGATTGTATCCAAAATTCCTATTATCAAACGTTTCATAAGATTCTTCCTCATTATTTTCGGCAGATAAGAAAAGAATCTCCCTTTTACTGCCAAAATCTTCCTCTGCTACGCTTCTGCATTCATACAGTTCCATCTCTTGTACCTCCTTAAATTATTTATATCTTCTTAAGTATATTCCTTGTTGTTATAATTGTCAAAAGATTAGTCCCTTTACTTAAATCAGTACACAAAAACCCCCGCCGGGATCGGGCGGGGGCCTTTGCATGTTTATAAAGAAGGGATATACAAATAAAACCTATCTGACTTTTACGGACACCGTCTTGCTGTAGCCGGTGTAAATCTTCTTCTTTCCAGAAGTCTTATACGCTCTTACCTTGAAGTAATAAGTGCCTTTCTTCATGTTCTTGAAAGCCTTTTTCGTAGTCTTTGCTTTTTTAATTGTGGCAACTTTCTTAAATTTACCTTTCTTCTTCGTAGAGCGGAAAATCTCATAGCCATTGGCTTTTGTTACCTTACCATAAGTTATGGTAACATTGCGCTTATTCGCTTTCGCCTTAACCTTTGCCGGCGCTTTCAGCTTGTATGCGCTTACCGTCTGGCTGTAGGAACTGCTGACAGTTCCCTTAGTAGCAACAATCTTATAGTAAGCCGTCTTCCCTGCTGTTGACTTCTTGTCAACATAGGATGTCTTAGCCACTGTGGCAATCTTCTTGAAACCAGCAGACTTCTTGTAGGAACGGTATATGTCATACTTCTCGGCGTTGGCTGCTTTCTTCCATGTTACCTTAATATTTGCTGTACCAGTCCATACTGCCTTGACAGAGGTGGGAGTTGCCGGCTTTGTAATGTTATTTTCATTACCATTGCCACCATTACTCAGTTCTTTCAGATTCTTGACAGCTTCGTTCAATGCTGCTGTCGCTGCTTCCACTTCATCTTTGGTTGCAAATTTATTATCATATACTTTTTTTGCTTTGTCAAGTGCCGTTTGTAAATTTTTCCAACTATCTTCTGTGTATTTGCTCTTATCCTTGGCAGAAGCTGCATCTATGCCGGTCTTCAATGATGCTATCTCTTCTTCTGATGGAGGATTCACAAGCTGCAGGCCATCGACTGCCTTATCTGCTGCCATCATTGCCGCGCCTATATCAGCCTTTGTCGCAGATTCATTAGCATACACTTCCTGTACTTTTGTAAGCGCTTCCTGCAGCTTACTCCAGCTGTCCGGGGTAAATCTGCTCTCATTAGCTGCTGCCGCAATAGTTTGAATGCTATCCAGCGCAGTTTTCAGTTCCGTTTTATCTTCTGCTGCTGGCAGGTCATTGATTACCTTCCAGCGGTAAATACCGTTTGCCGCCCCCTTTTCGTGGACAGTCATTACCAGCTTGACAGCTACTGTGGTAATCTCATCAAAATAAATCGTGTTGTACTGGTCTATGGCAACAATGTCTTCAAAATTAGAAGTCATATTTGCTTCTTTCCAGGTCCCATCTTCAGCAATATACATAATCTTCAGACTCGCCGGTACCCTGGTTCCGCCTCCATCATCATACCAGAAGATATCAAAACGGTTCATTGTAACCTCTGAATCCCACATATACTGTACATAATGTTCACTGCCAGCTTCCTGTGACCAGTTGCCCCAACCTTTACCTGAACCGTCATCTGATTTTGTGGGTTCCCAATCGTTCTTAATGCCATTTACATTTTCCCAGCCTGCCGTAAAATCAGTAGTCACAGATGCCGCAAACTCCATATTCTGTGCGTATACTTTAGGCGGATTTGCCGAGCAGAAACTTCCCACGATGGCAACATCGCCAGTTACATTCTGTACGGTATAAGTATTGTCTGCACCAATTTGTACTTTCTGCCCATTAACAACTAACATCTGCACGGCATAACCTTCTTCGGGTTCTGCAGTAATCACAAGGTCGCTTCCTTCTTTGACTACCTCATCTACGGAAAAGCTTCCTTTGTCCGGCGTATAGTTGTCAACTGTAACGTCATAGTAATTGCCGTCATCCGATATCGTAAATACCTTAAAGTATGCATGGTATGCCGAAGTTGCATATTCAGGTGCAAACATCGGCGCAAAATTGTATCCGTTCGCTGTGAGCGTTGGGAATCCATTTGCCGTATTCGTACCCGTCTTAATGGAATCTGACAGGTTTGCGGATAACTTCAAGGTAATCCAGTCTTTGCTGCTATCCTTTGCAGCCATAACAAAAGGACCATACATCACGCTTGCCACGGTTGAAGTGCCAATCTTATCCGGTGTCTTGTCAAGGTGAAGTGTCCACGGCATTTCAATATCAACCACATCACCTGCCTGAACATCTTTCAATGTCACATAGGTGCTGATTTGCGCATCGACATTAACCTTAACGCCATTTTTCTTAACATTAAATCCATCGGTTGCCCAATAAGGAACACGCAGCTTCATGTCAAACTTCTGTGCGGCCTTGCCCTCAATAGCAGAAACGGTCAGTTTTGTCGTCTCTGAGGGGAAAGTTGTCTCCTGAACAACTTTCACGCCCTTTTCCTCCCAGGTAAGGGTTGTGGGCATATACAAACCTACATACAAAGTATCTGCTGTCTTAGCGTATGCTGCCTCCTGGTATTTTACATGATTCTCCATTCCTGTACCATGACAGCATGTGAATGCATTATAATCATCGCCATAGCTTCTTGTGCCGCCTGGTCCA
This sequence comes from uncultured Lachnospiraceae bacterium, assembly GCA_947565305.1. Taxonomy (GTDB): domain Bacteria; phylum Bacillota; class Clostridia; order Lachnospirales; family Lachnospiraceae; genus Petralouisia. Next base: position 60,763 of record CANOFO010000001.1, read on the forward strand.
ATCGGAAGCATATAAGTCGTTCCGTTATGCATACTGGAGGTAACATTCGGCGTCTGGGATGCGAGAATCTGGTTGTAGAGCGTTCTCTCATAGTAATCCATATATTCTGCATTGTCCGGGTTATAGTTGTTGAGCATCCTGGTAAGCTTAAGCATATTGTATGCCGCACAAGTCTCGCAGTTTTCATTGCCGGAAATATTGTTTGCCTGCTGGTAGGGGTCTGTGAATTTCTCGCCCGTGCCCACGCCTCCGGTGGAGTATGCATAGCGGGAAACTACCATCTGCCAGAAATTCTCTGCCACATCAAAATAATACATTTCCGGGCTTCCCTTTGCCACAGTTGCCTCGTAGATTTCCATAGCGCCGATAATCTGTGGGATATGCTGGTTGGCATGGCGTCCCTGGATACCGATTAGTTTATCTGTCTCATTTCCGTTTTCATCGACAAATTTTCCATCTTCGTTAGCCGCCATGGCATCGAAAAATGTCTTATTGTCAAAGAGTTTTGCACCCTGTAAATAAATCTCTGCATCCTCATCGTTATCTGCCTTGGCATAGATATAAAGCTGTGCCATGGACTCGTTAAATCCGCCAAATTCACCTGCAATGTACATATCCCACATCTTTTCAAGCTGTTCCGGTGTACATCCTGTGAGACGGTTATAGGTCCACTTGCCAAGCGCCTTAGCTGCTTCCAATGCTTCCTCATTCCCTGTATAGGTATATGCGTCAAGGAAACCTGCAATCAGTTTATGCAAGGTATAATATGGCGCCCAAATCTGTGCATACGGCGTATATTTCTCCAACAATGCAAACTGGTCTGGAGAATATGCACTGATAAATCCTTCTCCCCATTCAGTAGGGTCTGTGCTCCATAAAGACTGATTTACGCCTGCAGAAGTAAATGCCTGGGCATCTCCCTGAGACATCTTCTGCAGTTCACGCAGCTCATGTATCATTTCTTTTAACTTGGTATTAATCTCCTCATCGCCCGTAGATGCATAGGCAAGCGCCAATGCAGACATATAATGTCCGGTAGAATGCCCGCGCAGCAACCCACTGGGCTCATCCCATCCGCCAAGCGGAGTTACGCCTTCAATCTTAGCGGTCTGTCCAAATGTTTTATAGAAGTTGTAAAGCATACGCTTATTGTCAAGCAATTTCAGGTAAGCAATATCCCTGTCTCTGTTCTGTGTGAGAATGGAACCGTTTTCACCAATCTTATCCAGCGTAATGTCACTCAAGTCAAAAGTGTCGGAAATTACCGTTGCTACAGCTTCCTCCTCATCTATAACTGTAACGTTCGCTGTCACCTTCCTGGAAGGCCTCGCATCTACAATGGAACCTTCCACTGTAAAGCTGCCTGCTGCAGCATATTTCTCTTTATCAATTCTTGCGGGCCAGGTTACTTTCTCCTTACCTGTACTGTCATCGGAATAAGTCACTCTTACAAAATTCGGAAGGGAGGGGCTTTTGCCCTTTAAAGTAGTTACATTGATGTCCTCTACCGTCTTAATCGTCACAACCTCACGGAATGCCAGAACTGTCGTATCGAATTCTGCTTTTGCTTCTGCTTCGCCATAAGATACAGTTGCTGTCAGTTTTCCGCTGGCATTAGCTTCACCGATTGCCGGCCTTGTAACCTTTGCCACACCGTTTTCAATCTTGATGGCCGAGTTAGCGCTTTCCCATTGGATTACAGAGCCTAAACTTCCAGTTGCAGGAAGCGTGATATCTGCAGTTACTGCAGACAAATCTCCCATATTCTTCTTCAGTTCTTCTGCATCTTCATCTGCCCTCTGCTGGTCTGTATACTGTGCAAGAACTGTTACATCAAATGTCTTGGTAGTCTCAGCCGTACCCTTGCTTATCGTTGCTGTCAGCGTTCCAGAGACATTTGCAGCGCCTTTGTCAGGTCTTGTGACCTTACCAATGGTCTTGCCCTCTGCTGTCTGAATCTCAATTGCAGTGTTCTGACTGGTCCAGGCAATATCGGAGCCATTGATTCCTTGGGTGGGAAGTTCTAAGTCCTCCGTCACCGCAGAAGTGTCTCCAAGATCTAAATCGCCATCATCTGCAGATACAATGCCAGCATCTGTTACATAATACATGGCCGCAATTTCTTCCGCTGTCAGAGCCTTATTGTAAATCTTAACCTCTGCAAACTGCCCTTTTGTGGGAGAATCCCCAAATTGCCCATACGCAATATAATTCTGCGTAGTGTTTCCAAGGGTTTTCACAGTAATTCCCGTATCCGCTGTTTCTCCAACCTGCTGTCCGTTTTCATATAAAGACATATTAGAGCCGTCCATGACTACAGTGGTCAGTACCCAGCGGTTCTTGTCAATATTATTGCCTTTGGAAACACCCTTTTCCTTACTCCATCCTTCCGTGGTAATTGCAGAAGCATATCCTTCAAAGCCTTCGTTGCCGCCATCAGACAAGAGATACATATAACTTGTGGTATTGGAACCAAAATCCCAGATTCTCTGATACCCAGTATCTGTTGTCAGTTTTACCCACATGCTGATGGTAACGGCATCGCTATCCTTGAGCACACCATCCGGCAGCTGCAGATATGTACCGTCTTCTCCTCCTGGAAGGTTCAATGCCTTCACCTGTTTTCCATAAATACTGACATCATCAATGGAATAATTGCCTTCGGGGGCTCCTCCTATTCTCTTAAGCTGCCCTGCGTTTCCATTGCCGGAAGCATCACTGATTTCTGTAGCAAAACTGTTCTGCAAATCAAAATCATAGTACAGAATCAGCCCATCTTCTGCTTCGCCTGCTGCCTGCACCGATGATATTCCCTGCGGAACCGCACCTGTAAGCACAAGAGCCAATGAGAGAATCGATGCCAGCACTTTTTGAAAAAGCTGTCTTCTCTTTTTCATTTTCATATCCTCCTTCTTATTTTTTGTAACGGGGCAAATTACCCTGTTATAGAAATATTATATTTGCTGGAGGATTGTTTTCACAGGATAATTATTTATGGTTCCTTTCATTTTTTAAACCAATTTTATTCAATTTGCTGAACGTATGCTTCCCAGATTTCATTTACCTCTTTATCGCTCCCAAATATTTTATTGAGACTGTCCGAAATAGCGTTGCTGACTTTTTTCCAATCTTTGATTGACCTCCTGCAGATGCCGTGCTTCATCTGTTCCACAAACACCTGGTAAATGGGGTTTTCTTTGCCAAAATATTCTGCAAGTTCCGGTTTCGGAGGAATATTTCCGGTAATCTGGCAAATTTCCTGCATGACTTCTCTCCTATTATAATAGTTGATAAAAGATACCGCCCCTTTGACATTCTTTCCTTCAACAGCTGCCAGATTCTCTCCTCCAAGGACAACCCCCATGGTTTCATTGCTGGGGAACTGGAAAATCCCATATTCTATTCCGGATTTTTCCAAAGCTGCTAAAGACCAGGGACCGTTCTCCATCATGGCAACTTCACCAGCCATAAAACTTATCGTTAAATCATTCTGAGACCAGTTAAGGCAGTCATTAGGCATAGATTTTTCTTTCAGAAGGTCATCTATCAACAGAAATGCTTCTTTAAATTTATCATCTGCCATCTGTCCCACATCTGCACCAGAAGCAAGCATCCAGGGCATAAATTGAAACGCTCCCTGCTCTCCGCTTACTGCAGACATGGCAAAACCATAACATTTTCCCTCTTCTGTCAAAGCAGCCGCCACCTTCTTAAATTCATCCCATGTTTTAGGAATTTGCAAATTCTTCTGGCGAAACATCTGCTTATTATATATAATTGCCGTATTGTTGCAGCAGAAAGGGACGCCATAATATCGCCCTCTATTTTCTACAGATTTCCATACCTCATCATAGTAATCATCCATATTGACTGAATCCTCAAGTTCCTCTGTTATATCTGCCAGCAAGTTAATATTTATCAGGCTTCCCATGTCTGGGTTGTCTGCCAACACAATATCCGGCAAATTATCCGCAGACTGTGAAAACAGTAAATTCTTTACAAAATCAGCCATTGGCACATACTCCCAGGAAATCTGGTACTCTTCCTGGGATTCGTTAAAAGTTCTTACCAGTTTATCCAGCCCTTCTTGCTGCGCCTTTGTTTCGTAATAAGACCAAAGCGTCAGTTCTGCTCTCTTCTGTTCTTTTTTACGTTCCTTTATGTCCTGGCTCTCATTGCTATTGCCCCCACATCCTGCTAGTCCCATCATTAATAGCAGTAAAAATAATTTGAAAACATTTCTCTTTTTCATAAACATTAACCTCATGTTAACGATATTCTGCCGGTGATATTCCTGTTACCTCCTTAAACACCTTGGTAAAATAATTAGAGTTGCTGTACCCGCATTCCTGTGCAATCTCATAAATTTTCATATCCGTCCCTTTCAGCAGCCGCTTAGCATGGCTAATCCGAAATTCTTTGAGAAATACCGAAAAATTCATGCCCATTTCCCGCTTAAACAACATACTTAAATATTCAGGAGTGATATTCAGCACCTCCGCCGTTTTCTCCAGGCTAATTCCCTCCTGATAATGCGTCCTGATATATTCAATCGTCCGGCTAATGGTATAATTGCTGATTCCTTCTTTTTTCTTCCTGTCACAGATGGCATCCCCGCATTGCATAAGAATTTCACGAATTTCCGTGCATGTATATGCCATGAGCACACCTTTTAAATAATCTTTTTCTTGAAGGCTCTCATATGCTTTCTGGTTAATCTCCTTTGCCACGTCCATCATTCTGGTAATCAGTTTGACCGCTCCATGGCGTATTTCTTCCGCCCCATATTCCTCTGATACGGTATTCTCCAGAAATTCTTCAATCCCTGTATTCATCTCCTGATAATTTCCACTTTCAAGGGCTAAGAGGATTCTGCGTTCAATTTGGATAGGGTATTCAAACTCCTTTACTGTTTTCTCCTCTGACTCATTCACCCATAGCAATCCATAATGCCTTTTAATAAAATAACCGAAAAGCGCTTTCTGTGCTGCTTCAAAACAATTCTTCCAATCTTCTATTTTCTCACAGATATTCATGCACCAGGGGATTTCCCATCTCTGCTGCCTGTGGTCGTACTTTATCTTTTCATCAAAGGTATCTGCAAATACTTTAATATCATGTTTACTTCCATTTAAAATTAGAATTCTCAGGCTAAAACGACCTTCCCACACATCCAGAAAATTAATTCCGGAATACTGATGTTTCAGGCTACGCAGCGGGTATTGAATTTCCTCCATCTGCTCTTTGTTTACATTCCCAAAATAGCCTACCAGGATACCGTAAATTTTATTAATTTCTTCCTTGAAAATACTTTTCAATGCCTGTTCCGCTTCTTCACTCTCCTCTTTCGCCCCAAAAAAGTATTCTCTGGCATAACTTTCCGGCTTCTTGACAATCTGAAACTGGCTTTGAATATGTTTACTTTCAATTCGTGCCAACGTCTCCCGCAAGGCATCAATGGACACAGGTTTTAATAGATATTCTTCTGCCCCCACACTTAATGCCTTTCTGGCATACTCAAAATCTGCATACCCGCTGATGATGATACTATAAATTTCCACACCCTGCTCTTTCAGTATTTCCAACATTTCTAAACCATTCATCCCATTCATACGGATATCAGTTATCACCAAATCTGGCTCATTTTCTTTGACAAATGCAATACCTTCCATGGCACTCTTACAAGTTCCAATTACCGAATGTTCTGTGTATGCATTTATCATTTTTTCTAATCCATCCCGAATTGCAATCTCGTCCTCTACAATTACAATCCTCATTGTATCACCTTTTCTTCTATATTCTTCCTCTCGTTATCTGACAGAGGACTATCCTTCATTTCTTTCACAGGAAGAAGCAGTTCCATAATTGTGCCCAGCCCCTCCATACTGCTGATGTGCCATTCCCCTTCTTCTCCATAATACAGTTGAATCCTCTCAAATACATTTGCCATTCCGATTCGTTCTGAATTACTCCACTCTCTGTCCTTTTGGTTGTAAAATTCTACTATATCCTTATCCATCCCGGCTCCATTGTCTTCTACAATCACATGAATCCTCCCAGGCTGTTCCGCATATCCTATATCTACGCGCAAAAGCCCTCCCTCCATGTCTTTTAAGCCATGGATAATAGCATTTTCCACCATGGGCTGTATTAATAGCTTGTGAATTTTAATATGCCTTACTTCATGCTCTACGTATATCTCAAATTCAAAAGAATATCCATACCGCAGCTGATACAAGGACACATAGGCTTTCAGCCAATCCTCCGCCTCCGCAATATCTACCATCTCATTGCTCTGGTTCGTGCTGTAGCGAAGGATAGTTCCAAGATTGCTTATCATCTTGCTGATTTCAAATTCATCCTTACGGACTGCCATCCAATTGATGGCATCCAAGGTGTTGTAAAGGAAATGGGGATTAATCTGTGATTCCAGAGCTTTAATTTCTGCCCGTTTCTTTTTCTCTGAAATCTCCGTTACCTCTCCAATCAAAGATTCTACCCTATCCATCATATGATTAAAATTTTCCCCAATCTGCCCAAGCTCATTCTGTCTGTCCACTACAAGCCTGACATTCATGTTCCCCTGGTTCACCTGTCGGATTCCCTCTATAATCTTCTTTAAATAATCAGCATAATAACGATTCGTGGAATTGATAATCAGCAAGACAGCAAGAACATCAGCCGCCAGCAAAATCCAATAGATTGTCTGCAGCATATTGATATCGCGCATCATATAATCCTGGTCATACACATTGTGAAAAAGCCAGCCTGTCTCTTCATCCTGATAATAATTACTAAAAAGATTCTTCCCTTCAAACATATTCTGGGAACGTATAAATTCCAGAACATCTTCCTGCACAGTCATTTTTTTCCTGATTTGCTTCACATCTGGAAAAGAACATACATATCCATAAGTATCAGTGATAAAATTGATGCTTTGGCTATCTGATTCCAATGTCCCATTGCAGATATTATCCAATTCTTTCTGCTCTATACCGATAATCAGAATTGCAATTACACCTTTTTCAAGATTTTCTGTATTATATAATTCTTTCCCCAGAAAAAATAATGACTCTATCTTTCCGCCAGTAGAAATATTTCGAGTAGGGATTAGAACAATCTCACTTTTTCCGCGTGTCTCCTGATATGGCACAGTCAATCGAAGGTCTTCATAATCACGCCAGATATTATCCAGCGATGAGCCGCTCTGCCCATCATAAGTGATGCTTTCTCCAGTGGGGCAAATCAAGCTGATACAGCGTATGCCTTTCTTGCTCTCCACAAATTGTTTGAGCCTTTCATTCAGAACATAAAACAGATAAGCCTTCTTCGTATCATCTGCCTGATGGTATTGCTGCAAATTTCGGATAATTTCTTTGTCTGAATAAATTTGATAGACCGTATCTTCATAAGATTCCAGCTTTAACGTAAACTTCTCAGAAACCTGCTGCAGATTATTTAAAACCTGCCCATTCAGATGGCTGTTCATCTGTGAGATACTGACCCTGATATATACAATCTGCAGCAAGAGAACGGGAAACAGGAACAAACACAGGCTAACGATAAAGAACTTTTTAAAACTCAAATCCCTGTATCGCTGTCTGATGCTTTTCCTGTTCTTTCCCATCATAAATCCCGCCTTTTTCCGTTATTTTTTATTTTTTACTGTCACTTTTTTGACAACACTCATCTTTCCCAGCACTTTCCCGCCAGCTGAGTCTTTCTGGTATGCCTGAACACCGACATAATAAGTGCCTTTCTTTAGATTTTTTAATGTTTTCTTTAAGGATGATGTATATGTTATTTTCTTTGATTTCGTAAGTTTCTTGTTTTTTGCATAGGTAATCTTATAACCATCTGCATTTTTCAGCTTCTTAATGGTTACTAGAACCTTCTTTCCTTTCTGTTCTTTGAGGGATTTGACAGAGGCTTTCCCAACCTTTACTTTCTGCCATTTTGCCTCCAGTGTAATATCCTTTGTGACCTTGCTGTCAAAAGTATATTTCTGCTGCCCCAGAAACCAGCCTTTGAAGAGGTAACCTTTCCTCTTGGGCGCAGATGGTGCAGATACCTTTTCTCCTTCTCTTACCGTCTGCTTTAACTCATCCTTTCCATTCTGATAGGAAAAAGTAACGGTATAATTTTTTACTGCCGGATTCCCTCCGGGATTCGTGTTGCCTCCTGGGTTTGTATTACCTCCTGGGTTTGTATTACCTCCTGGATTTGTATTATCTCCTGGGTTTGTATTATCATCAGGCTCAGTACCCGGATATGTGTTGTTGTCTGGAACTGTACCGTTCTCCCAGGGAGATGGCAGGTACTGGTCTGACACATATATCTTTGACAGGAAATCATATGCTTCTTTGTCATACACCTTCAGTTCCGCCCGCGTGTTAATCGGTCCCCTTACACCATCCCAATTTCCATCGTAAGTATCATCCATGGCATTAAACCAGATAGCGCTCAACGTTGCAAAATATTCATCTTTGTTGGAACCTGCATAAGAATTGTCCCATTTTCCGGCTGCCCTTGCGCTGTTGAAGATATCCAAAAATTCCGTCTGCTGTTCCTCTGTCAGTCCGTAATTATAAATAGTATGGGCAAATTCATGTGTAAGTATCGATTCATCAGGATATCCTGTTGTATAACTTCCTGTCTTTAAACGCAATACATTGGCATCGCGGATAGATGCAAGCTGCGTGCCGCCGAAACCCTCTACATATAGATAATTCTCATCATACTCAAACCGATGCTCCGGTATATCGTAGGCAATCTCTCCTTCTCCGTAAATTCCCAGTTTACAACCTGCCGTTCCCATGCGGTTTGCCAGAGTCTCATTGGCAAGGATTACCTTCAGCATTTCAGCCGCCTTATCCATCGCTTCATCGCGGACTTGTGCTGTTCCAACAATCTTAACGCCGCAGTCCAATACCCTTTCCTTCTGATAGAAAGGCACATAGTCTGTGACGGTAAGCGTCTGTTCCGACACATAAACGCCCGATGACTTCGCCTTTATCTTATTGCCTTTAATTGACACTTTAATTTCCGGAAGATTGTCAAGGTCTGAAACTGGTTCTGTCAGGCGCAGTGTGGTCTTCGGTATATCTGGATTATTGGGATAAGAACTATTCCTTTCGTTATAGTACACAATGCTTTTGTACTCATATTCATAGTCCTCTTCCTCATAATACCAGTAATAATACTCAAACTCCTGTTCCTGACCATCTACTGTCACGGTGTAATTTTGTTCCTGCCTTTCCACTTGATGGTTGTCAAGGCGTTTACTCTCAACCCAGCCTGCTCCCTCCATTTCTTCACTCCAGTAGATTTCAATATCCCGTTCATTGATAAGCTGAATTTTCTCAATTGCGGAAGTCTTGTCCGCAGCCTTTACATTTGCTGAGAAGCACAGACCAATCAGAAAGATTGTGAAAAACATCCATACTCTCAGTTTGCTGTTTTTGATTACAGTCTTGCTGTCCATTTTCAGTTTCTGCATTTTCTCATCCTCTTTTCTAATCTGCTTTTACACAACTTGTTCCTTCCCCTCTCCAATTTGCCTATATTTGCTCCTCTTTCCATACTGAATGCGGCATTTCCTACTGCAACTGCAGCAGCTTCGTCTTTAACTCACCTTCCAGACGCTGTATCTCCTGTTCCGCTTCTCTGCGCTTCTCTTTTCCTTCCATCTGGATACGCATCACTTCGTCCAAGGTGGAAATCAACGATTCATTTGTAGCGCGCAGAGTTTCCATATCCACGATTCCCCGCTCTGATTCCCTGGCAGTCTCAATCGTGGCAACTTTTAATTTTTCAGCATTCTTCTTCAACAGTTCGTTCGTAAAATCTGTCACTTCCCGCTGTGCCTTAGCTGCCTGCGAAGAATGTTCCACACCCATGGCCAGCACCATCTGGCTTTTCCACAGAGGAATTGTATTGACAATTGTGGACTGTATCTTTTCCACCATAATCGTGTCGTTATTCTGCACCAACCTGATTTGGGGCGCTGTCTGAATGGAAATCATGCGTGTCAGTTCCAAGTCGTGGATTTTCTTTTCAAATCTGGTACAGAGAGAATCCAAATCCTTTGCCGCCTGTGCATCCTCAGGCAAGCCGGATTTATTGGCTTTCTCCAAAAGCGCTGGTAGTTCCGTATTCCTCACCTGCTCAAGTTTCTTCTTTCCTGCAAGAATATACATAGACAGTTCCTTAAAGTAGACTTTATTCTGCTCATACATTTTATCTAAAAGGGCAGCATCCTTTAAAAGCTGTACCTGATGTCCCTCCAATGCCTTACATATTTTGTTGACATTGACCTCTGCCTTATCATATTTTGACTTGAGTATGCTTAACTTCTGTGTTGATTTCTTGATTCTTCCAAAAAATCCTTTCTCCTCCTCCCCGGCATCAAAACCTTTCAGCTCGGATACCACGCCTGTTATCAATTCTCCAATCTCGCCCAAATCCTTGGTCTGGACATTCTGCAGTGCCTTTTCTGAGAAATCTGCCATTTTCTTCTGCGTACCTGCTCCATACTGGAGGATAATATTGGAATTGTGCAAATCAATCTGGCTGGTAAACTGCTCTACCATCCGCTGTTCTTCTTCAGACAATTCCACCTCTTCCAATACTGGTTCTGTTTGCTGCTGTTCCTTTACCTCTGCCACCTCTGCTTTTTCTGGAAATGGATCCAGTGTCAGGGTAGGCGTTTCCGTGAAATCCTTAAATTCTTCGCTCATCTTAAGCTCCTTTCTATCTATCCAGGTCCATATTAATTCTCATCCTGCGCATGTTTCCAATCTTTGCCTCCAGTAAGCCCTTCCTGGGCAAGCATTGTCTGCAGCACCGATATATCAGAAGAAACATCCCATGCCACATCCTCAAAAAGGCTGTCCAACAATTTTTCAAATGCTCCGTTTAAGGTATCTAATGTTTGCTCAATCTCCATTTTGGAGGATTGGATATTCTCTCCCTGCACCGGCTGTGCGTTCAGATTCCTATATGCTTCCAGCAATTTTACAGTGGTAGGAAGATAGTATTCCATCATTTTGCTAATATCTTCCAGAGACTGTGGGTTTTCACCGACCCTATCTAAAATCTTCTGAATCAGCATTTCCATATGGGAAATTTTGCCAGAAATTTCTGCTTCCGATATTGCAGTATTACATTTCCTGATTTTATTAATATATTCCTGCCCTTTATCCATGACATTTTGCAGAGCTTCATTCTTCACAGCTTTATCCGTCTCTGTCGCTGCTTTTGTTTGATTTTCCTGCTCAGATATCTGTTGCTGCTGCCGCTGTCTCTTTATTTCCTCATATTCCTGGAATGTCTCATGGCTGACAATCAGGCATGTCTCATCCTCATCGAGATGTCCCTGAAGAAACCAACCCTTGTTAATCATCTTCCTAACATCCTTGGCAACATAGGAGATAGATTTTCCACTCAAATCAGCGAGTTCTTTGATATTGCAGTACGTCTTGCCCCGCAGCCCTTCTATATAAATGCGGTACCGTTTGAGCGCGGACAGCATACGGCTGCCTGCTCCCGTGAGGATGGCGCTTCCCAACAGAAAGGGCGTAAGTATGGAAAGGGCAATGCGGATTCCCATGGGAAAACTCCCGATAACCAGTGATACCAGACAGAGGATGATGACTGCCAGTCCAAGACCAACATTGAGCGTACATCCACAAATTGTCAGTACTGTACCCCCAATTTTCAACCCGGTATTTCGGCGGAAAAGTTTCTTTGTCGATAGCTCCGTCTTCTTCTCTGCCGGCATGGCATACACATCTTTCTTCTGCCCATACCAGCGGTAACTCTCTCTGTTCCATTCCTTATTGACTGCCTCTCCCGCGCTGTAAATCCCTTTGCGGACACTTTTCACCGCCTCATTGACCGTGTTGGTAATTGTTTTGTTCAATTGACTGAAATTCTGGGAATCCACGGCGTCTTCTACTATATGCTGGATATCCCTGCCAAATTTTTCCCAATCTGGATTCATATGTTTTCTCCCTGTAATGTTTTACTTCTGACGTATAGGTATACCAATGGCATTTTAAAAAATTAATACTTATTACATTATCTAACATTATTTCTGCAAAATCAATATTTTTTTATGCTCTCTACTTATAATAGAAGCTATGAAAAAATATTTTTCATGCTGAACTGAAAGAATGGAAAGTTTATGTTATAATATGCCCTGAGAACTTTTACCAACAAAATTGATATTTAACAGAAATGAATAGAAAGCAGAACAAAGACAGATTGGAGGACTATATGAAAACATCTACAGATTTGCGAGAATTATTAAACCGTATTGACCACAGAGGCTATCCAGCTTACAAGGATACGAGGGGCAGTTGGCAGTTTGACGGTTATGTACTGTCCATCGACCATGTACAGGGAGACCCTTTCGCTGCTCCCTCAAAGGTAAGTGTTCATGTTCCTGGGAAACTTGCCGGTTTCCCCACAGAACTCTACGATAAAAAACACAAACGGATTGCATTGCAGGATTACCTAATCCGGCAATTTTCCAGACAAGTACAGGCTTTTACTTTCAAGGCAAAAGGCTCCGGCAAGAGCGGTCTGCTCTCCGTAAGCCACTGTGGGCAGGAAATATTAGAACGCACCGCCTGCGAGATTGATAAAAACGGAATGGTCATTGTGCGCATGGAAATTGGGTTCCCTGCCAACGGAAGAACCATTAACGCTCGGGAATTGTGCAAAATTCTCTTTGAATTTTTACCAGGCTGTGTCAAAAAATCACTTTATTACCGCTCTTTAGATTCTAAAGCGGTACAAAGAAATAAAGAATTATCTGAAGACCAACAATTTATACGCCAGGAACTTTCCCGGCTGAATCTGGCTGCTTTTGTGGCAAACGATTCTATTCTGCCCAGAGAATCAGGTGTTTCCGACCGCCCTATGAAAGGAGCAGTCCCTTTCCTTTCTCCAAAATCCATGGAAGTGACGCTTGACCTTCCGTACCGCGGAAATATTATTGGCATGGGTATTCCACAAGGAATCACTCTGGTGGTCGGCGGCGGCTACCATGGCAAATCCACGCTATTGAAAGCGCTGGAACTGGGCGTCTATAACCATATTGCTGGCGATGGCAGAGAATATGTCATTACAGATAATACTGCCATGAAAATCCGCGCGGAGGATGGCAGAAGTATCAAACAGGTAGACATTTCTATGTTTATCAATAACCTGCCCAACAAAAAGGACACGCTTCATTTCTGTACGGAAGATGCCAGCGGCAGCACTTCCCAGGCAGCCAATGTCGTGGAAGCAATGGAAATGGGTACAAACCTCCTTTTGATTGACGAGGATACCAGCGCGACAAATTTTATGATTCGGGATGAATTGATGCAAAGAGTTGTAAACCGCAAATCGGAGCCGATTACACCCTTTATTGACAGGGTAGAGGAATTGTCCGAGAAGCGTGGGATTTCTACCATCCTTGTCGCTGGAAGTTCTGGTTCCTATTTCCACAAAGCAGACTGTATCATCCAGATGGACCACTACCTTCCTAAGGAAATCACAGAATTTGCCAAAGAAGAGGCAGCAGCGTTCCCATTGCCGGAAGAACCAGTCTCTCCAGCATCCGAACCATCTTACCAGAGAATTGTCAAGCCGGATGGCGCTTTCCGCAAAAACGACCGTATTAAGATTAAGACACAGGGAAAAGATTCCATTGTCATTAATAAGGACACCATTGATTTGCGCTATGTGGAACAGCTGACAGACACAGAGCAGCTTGGTACACTGGGACAATTAATGAAATATGCGCAGCTTCATCTGTTTGACGGAAAGCGCACATTAGGGGATGCGGCAGAAGAACTTTGGAAGATTTTAGATACAAAAGGGCTTCCTGCAGTCTGTGGGGGAAGCTACGTCCCTGGTGGCTACGCGCTACCCAGAAAACAGGAAATTTATGCCTGCCTGAACCGTTACCGCCAGCTGCGGATGTGATAGCCTAATCTTAACATAACATTACCTGCTTGATCATACCGCCGACTCCATTAAATAAAATTTTTTCTTTATTACGGATTTGATTTTCTTAGTCTGTGTATCATATGTAAACGTTGCTTTTAATGTATATTTGGGAGTAAGCCCTCTGGAATAACGTAAACGGTAGATTTACCGTTTACTATACAAAAGCTTATTTTAGAATTTATGATAGCTTTCATATCATTTAAAACAGTCTTCCATGATAGTCGGATTAATCATGGAAGACCGTTTTTCTGGATGTTATAAATATTTAAATACTGAACTAATAAAAGTATTCGCCACAGTAGGGACAACATTCCATCCCCCACCAGCCGACAAGCGGATAAATATGATGGCAGGATGAGCAACGCATTTTCAAATGCATAAAAATCAAAGAGGCAAACAGCATGACACCCCCTACCAGACACATAACAGCGCAAAGTGTAAATGGAATCTCTTCTGACAGATAAAGTCCCACCATTGCGCCCATCAAAATAACCCCTCCATCACATAAGGCTAAAAAAATCCATTGTTTTGTAGTAAATGTCATATTTATCCACTCCTTCTTCTAATTCCAATATCCTAATTGCATTGCTGTTGATGGGTGGGCTAAATACACATTATGAATATTTTGCCCCTTGCATCCACTTATTTCGACATTATATAACCAAGAGTTGTATGATTGTCCTTGCTTCATATAGCTAATAGCTTTGCTGATTTTTCCATAATTTGCCGCTTTAACCCAACCTTGATATTTATTTTGAGAAATATCAGAATATTTCTTACCATTTTTTATTTTTAAATAAGGAATATTCACAGTAACAACATAGTGTGCCTTATTATAACTTGCCCCAATTGCATAATTCTTTACTCTTTTATCATATACATATATAAATGAACAAATTTCATCTACTGCCCAAGTATAATTTGCCTCAACTCCCTGAACCTTTGTTGTTTTTTCAAAACCTTTGATTGCGCTATTTACTGTATCAAATAACGACAATGCTTTGACAAGTTTACTCTCTGTCCCCACTTTTTTAACAATTATTTTCAATACATTCAAAGTCCCAGCTGCAATTGGTCTATTATATCTTTTTGCTACGCTTCCTGTTTTAAAAAGAGTCCCTGCCCCTGTTGGGGATGCCGTTATTTTCATTACTTTATATGTCTTACCTTTGTATTTAACTTTTTTCATTACTTTTGAAAACGTTACATTTGTTGAGGCAGCAGAATATAAACTTATGCCAGGATTAGACGTGCGGTTTTGGTATAGTGATTGCGGGTTTAATAAATCATTCGGCGTATTCCCTGTTAATTGCTGTACTTCTTTTGCAGATATATCTTCACATCCATGTTCTTTTAATTCTTCTGAAATTTTACGGTATTTATTCATATCGTTTTCCGTCAATGCATTTACGCGCTGTTCTATAAGTTCATCTACTGCATCAAAATCGGCAAGGCTAGAAATTTCTTCCTCTGACGGTGCAGCTGTATAAATATCCGCTGCTTTTACAGTTACTGGATGTGTGGATAGTATCATACTGCAAACTATAATCAAGCATACAAAGTTGCTAAAAAATTTCTCTTTTTTCATTTGAATTTGTCCTCCATTAAAATAAATTTTATGTTTTGCCAGATAGGTTATATTATTTAGTTCTTCTTACTAGTGGACGATGAAACTGATTCGCCATTCTTACTGTTTCTTCCATAGACTTTACCTGAAAATGACAGTTTATAGAGGTGTCCTTTTTTCGCGGTGGCCGTTTTTGACCCGCTATATACAGAGCCAGTTTTAGATATAGTCCAGTTCTTTACCGTTTTCCCAGTAGTAGAATCATATAGCATCAACAAACCGGAAATTTTAGATGAACCTTTTTTTCCGGTAACTGTCAATGTGCAGTTTGCATTTGTCCCTCTAAAACTGAGTGCCACAAAACATCTATTGCTTTGTACATACATCGGGGAAACGGTATTCTCCCCTGCCTGTGCTGGAGTTGGCTGTACGCAGCAAAGCATAGTCCCAAGCAACATCAGGCATATCCATTTCTTCTGTGCTGTTTTCATAAACTCCCCCCTTTCCGTTTTCTATTTGGAGTTTTTATATGCTCCTGTATAAGAAACGTAGGAGGAGAGGAAATCTCTACCAGATTTTGAAAAAAATTTAAATAATTTTAAAAATACGTCTATTCATGCACGGCAGGACAAATATTTTCCTGCAATTTTAGCAATTCGTCCTCAGGCAAGTCGCCCATTAAATTAAATATCGTAGTTCCGTCTTTACTAATCCAGGTCATTGAACTGTCATCATCAGAATTCTGGGGGCGAAGAAAGTAAATCTCCTCCCCATGGGTTCCGGTCAGAATGGTAAAATCTTTATTTTCGTTATCTATGTTCAGGCTGCCTCCAATTTCACCATATGCCAAATCAAAACGGTTCCCATATTCATTTTCATACAATATATAACCAGATATATCATAATAGTTATCTATTATCTGTTCAAACCCTTCCGGCACATACCCAAACTTATATCTTGAAACCCGGTTGATATCCGTATTGTCTTCAAATTGAAAAGAAACGTGGTCTTTAAACCAGTGTACCAGCCATTCAGCCCCTCTGGCAATTAACTGCGATTGCGCTATTCCCAAAATAACTAATGCTACTGCCGCTACAGCTGCACATCTACGCCGTAGATTTTTGTTGTGAAATTTTCTCTGGCGTTTATGAATAATGTTATCCATGTTATGGTAAAATAATTCTGAGAGCTGGTATTGTTCCTGTAATTTTTCGTTCTCAGGAATTAAGGACATTTCATACTCATGGATAAGCATTGCCATGGATTTTATTTCTTCTTCCTGTAGGTTTCTATCTTTGAATTCCATTCCATGCCTCCTTAAACTTATTTTTTCCTCGGTAGATGCGCATTTCTACTGTTCTTGTGGAGACTCCCTGAAACCGGGCAATTTCTTTGTTGTTCAATTCATAGCAGTATTTTAATATCAGTGTTTCCCGGAAAATTTCCGGTACTTGATTAAGGACTTTTTGCACAAAAATCCCCTCTTCTTTCTTTTCTGCTATGAGCGGTGCATTGTGTTCAGGGCACTCATCGCAGAGTACCAAACTTTCCAGTTCTTCCTCACTATAATGATTCGCTTTCCTAATTATGTCAATTACTTTGTTTCTTACTATAGAAACGCACAATCCGGTCATTTTTCTACCATTTAGGTGTGAATATTTTTCAAATTTTTCTCCCAGGCATAAAAATGCTTCCTGAACGGCATTTTCCGCATCTGGCTGATTCTTGAGCATTCCCAAAGCTACATGGTACATTTTTAGATAATTCTCTTCATAAATTTTCCTAAATTTGTTTCTTTCCTCTTCTGTTGCTATGACAGATAAACATATCATTTTTATTCTCCCCATGAATTTTTACTATAATATTTTATTATCTGCGTTATGTCATCGAAGTTTTCTCTAAGATATTCTTCCATGATGTCCACCTAGATAGATATTCGCCTCATTCTCGCACATGGTTGCCTCTACAGAACCGTTTTTGATACCCTTTAATGAGAATAGAAAATGGTTCTGTTGGTCAATATGATGGCAATCTGAATCAGTTCCGATGAATCGCTGAAACGGTGTTTTTCCACCCAGCCAAGTTATATATGTAAACAATATCATAATTGAAGATAATATAAAAGGCATTATTTTCCGTTCCTTCCAGCAGTGGCTGAGAACTATATGAAAAGCAACCCAATTGATTTTTTGCTCAGTGTTACCGTTACCATCCTTCAATAGCAGATTTGTTATATAAGTTTATTTCATAATAATAGCAGCGTTTTTTTCCAAAAACAATGGTTGAAATTTTGAAATTAAACTTCAGGGGCATATATGACTCATATGAGCCATATATGCCCCTGTTTAGGACTATCTATTTTCCGACAGCCCCTAATCAATTCTTATTTCACAGTAATCTTACATTTTGCCTTTACTTTCGGATTCGATTTACTTGTAACGGTAATCGTTGCCTTACCTTTCTTCTTAGCTGTTATCTTGCCTGATTTGCTGACCGTTGCCACCTTTTTATTGCTGCTCTGATAAGTGACTTTCTTGTTAGTTGCATCCTTAGGCTTAATGGTAACTTTTAGCTTATAACTTTTTCCAACCTTGAGGGACTTTGATTTGGCGCTTATCTTTAAGCTCTTGACCGGATTCACTACCTGGATAGTGACTGTCTTTTTGACGCTTGCGACCTGTACCGTTACTTTGACCTTGCCGACTTTGTTCTTCGCCTTCAAGGTTGCCGTGCTGCCATTTGCTTTTATTGTGGCAAATTTGTTGGAATTAATAGACCACTTCACGTCACCTTTCAGGTTTGTCAGCTTTGCCTTCAGTTTGAGGCTCTTGCCCTTTGCCAAATCTGCCGCTCCTGTAATTTCAAGGGAAGGTTTCTTTACCGTAATAGTACAGGAAGCCTTAAGGCTGCTATTGCCTTTGCTGGTCGCTGTAATGATAGCCGTTCCCTGTTTCTTTGCCGTTACATTGCCATTTTGGTCTACGTCTGCCACAGACTGATTGTTAGTGCTCCAGGTTAACTGCTTATCGGCAGCATTAGCAAACGTTACCGTACAGGTTAATTTTACAATCTCCCCCACAGATAGTGATTTACTCTTGGGATTGATGTCAATACTGCTGGCTGATGTTGATGGTGATGTAAATGTAATCAACAGATTATAATCTGCCTTCGTCTCATGGTCTTCTGCAAATACGCGCAGGTTTACCGTAGTGCTGTCGCCGCCCAGCGTAATCCGCTTTGCCCTCGTATCGTCCGTGAGGACATCATTGATATAAAGCAAACCGAACTCATCAGCAAGTTCTGTCTTTATCTCCACCTGCTGCGTACCCTTGGGCACGGCAAGCTGATAGCCATTATCATTCCTGGTAACTGTCCCCACGTTGGAGGTAAGGTTTTTGATACCCGCATTGTGGCTGTATTCCGTCATAGTACCTGCATTCTTCCAGAGTCTTGGGGATTCTTCCCCTTCCTTGCCGCTGAAAGAAATCCGCAGTACATCCCTGACTTCTGTCTGCCCAGTCGTTTCATCCTTCAATTCATATGGTTCTGCCGTTGCTACAACCTCTGCCGGAAGTTCATACCTGACAATATAGATTTCTTCCTCGCCCTGATAATTCAGTAATTCCTGTGCAATCACGGTATCCCCAACTTTGATTACCATGGTTTTACCGTTATCTTCTTTGGAATATTGGCAGCTGATATAATTCTTCTTGCTCTTATCTACTTTAAACAGGTATGAGAAGCTTCCGCCTGCTTTCGCATAGCGGGTCAGGTTACCCATATCTCCAACTGAACCTTCTCCTTCATTTTGTATGTGTGGATATTTCTGGTCATCGCCTTCTGTCTGTGTTCCATAACCGATTCCTACACTGCTCAAATCCACACGCGCATCACGCCCTGCTTCTTTGGAAGCTAATACCTGCTGCTGCATAACTTCAGGATCTAATTCATGGAACAGCCAGTAAATACCGTATCTCTGGTCTGTAATCCGATAGTAAGGCGTGAATTTTAAATCTTCTTCTCCGCCCCAATCTGTACCCGTCAGGGTAAAGGTTAAGGAATTTGCATCCTTGACCAGATGTTTTTCAATATTTGCAATGTATTCTGCCACGGTATCTTCTGCCAATACATTAAGGTTTTCCGCATTTAAAGTTCCCTGATTGGAAGTACCGCCATATCCTGCATTGGTTGTCCTCTCCTGCCCATTGACAATCTTGGTTTTGCAGACATCGCACTGCACACCTATCTGGTAAGTATCTCTCTTATCATCTATGCCAAGCTCTGCTGCCAGAACGATTGGACCATACTTAAATCCATAGGTAGTTCCGGCATTGTCGGGCAGCGTATAAGCACAGACACCCATCGGCAGCGTCAATTCTACTTTATCGTTGGCATTCCATGTCCTGTTGAGGGAA
Source organism: uncultured Lachnospiraceae bacterium (assembly GCA_947565305.1). Classification (GTDB taxonomy): domain Bacteria; phylum Bacillota; class Clostridia; order Lachnospirales; family Lachnospiraceae; genus Petralouisia. Next base: position 80,749 of record CANOFO010000001.1, read on the forward strand.
ATGTAGCCATTGCTGACTACTGCATTCTGTACTGCCCCATTTACTTTCACGACTGGAGCGCCCATCGTCCAGTCCGGCACACGCAGACGCAAATCAAAAGCTGCACTTGTTTTGCCATCCAACAATCCAACCGTAAATGTCGTCTTATCACTATCAGGAATAAACGATTCCTGTTTTAAGATAACGCCTTTGTCTTTCCAGGTAACATCGGAACTCGTATACTGGTTGACAACCAGCTTATCTCCTGTGTAATAGTAGAAGCTATCGCCCAACTTCGTAAAATTCTCAAGACCCGTTCCGGTACAGCACCAGAAATAATTCTTCTCCAAATCTGGGTTGCAGTACACCTTGAAATATCCGGTTGCCATCGGCTGGAAATAAGTGGTCATGCCGGTCTCTTCATTGACGCTTGCCATAATGGCATTGATAAACGTTGTCTCATAGTAATCCGCATATTTCTTATCTCCTGTGATACGGTATAATTCCCTTGTCAGTTTCAGCATATTGTGGGTGTTACAGGTCTCACAGTTACAGTGGGAACGCTCCAAATCAAGCACATTGTCCGCCCCAAAGAACTCGCACTCACTGTTGCCGCCCGTGATATATGTATGCTTCTCCTTAATTAAGGTCCAAAAAGCTTCCGCATACTGCAGATATATATCTTCATTCCCTTCATCCTTCAATGCACGGTAACGGTTCAACGCACCCATAAACTTAGGAATTGTACAGTTGGCATGTCTGCCATTCAATACATTAGGCTCACCGGCAAGCACTCTGTCAAATAATGCTGTCTCGTCAAACATATGTGCTGCTTCCTTAAAGTCATCGGCATTTGCATATCCATCTGCCTTGGCATATTTGTAAAGTTCATAGAGACAGTCGTTCATGCCTCCATATTCCACACCCAATACACGGTTCTGTACTGTAGGAGACCAGATGGATACCCTGTCAAATATCCATTCGCCCAGATCTTCTGCTACTAAGAGCGCTGTCTCATTGCCTGTCAGTTTATAAGTCTCCACCAGACCATTGACAATCTTGTGCATCGTATACCATGGCACCCAGGTATCTGATGTCGTCCCCTGTTCCAGCAAATTAAACTGACGCTCTGGATCTTTTACATTTGCCATAGTCGCGCCAAATATAAATCCCGTGCCAAGTTTTTCCTGGCAGTCCCTAAGTTCATTTATAATATAAACCAAACGCTCTTCGAGTGTAAGCCCATCGTCTCCTACTTCTTCCCCATAACCGTTGGCAATTGCCTGTGCGACTGCTGCAAGATAATGACCCATCGTATGCCCGCCGATACGGCTGTTCTCCCATCCGCCTGGATAAGGCTTAGAAGCGCCTGTTCCATCGTTATGGATATCCTTTGCTTTAATTTCATCTGCTGTATATCCTGCTGTCAGACGGAAATTATACATCAACCTGTCCGGGTCAAACTTATTCAGGAATTCTACATCTTTCTCCGTTACATTAATATAATAATCATCCGTGATAGTAACATCTCCATAAGCAAATTCCTCAAGCCCCTGCATATCACTTGCAGCCATAACTTTTACCTGGAACTGCTTTGTCATGGAAAAATCTCCATAGGTGATAGTGGCTGTCAAAGTCACCGGAATATCCGCGCTCCCCGCTGCAGGCGTGGTTACTTTTCCAGCGGAAGATACAGCTGCTTCATTTGAACTGCTCCAGGTAATCGTTGTCTCATTTTCTCCTATTGTGGGCAGTTCGATATCTGATTTCAGTTCCGTGCTGCTTAAATTCAACGCTGCGTAATCCTTGCTGACTTTCTTTTTGATTTCTTCCTCTGTCGGCTCCTGATAATCCTTAATCAGAATATAACAGAGATTGATTGCTTTGTTATCGTTGCCCGTTCCCCTCAAATTGACGGTCAGTTCCCCATCCGTCACATCAATAACACTCCTGGCAGGTTTTTGGGCAGATGCTTCCACCTTTTCTTTCAAGGTAACCTGGCTGTCTTTGCCATAATTCAGGTAAGCATCGGGGGATTTTGACACGCCCCATGGGTCTGAACAGCAAATGGTAACTTCATACTTGCCATTTTCCAATTCAAACTTATAATCCAGAGTACGCGGGTCCATGTTGCTCTCAAATTGATTTTTGGTATAACGGTTGGATGCTGTCTTTGCCACATCCTTGTTTGCTGCGTTGCTCTCATAAGGCCATGTATTATCTGTGCTCACACCGCCATTTTTGCAGGCATCATTTTTGAGAGGATCACTGACTGTGTCGACAATTCCCCACTTATAACCTGTCTGCGGGTCCTCTCCATAGACCTGATCTGTCACACTATTGTGGGTTCCTAACTGGTCGCCCTCACTGACCGTATCCACCACATAATCCCCACAGTCTACAAAATAGACAATAGATGAATCCTTCCTGTCCGCCGGACTTGCCGCTTTTACTGTTCCTAATCCAACATTTGGCAATGATGTTACACATACCGCCGCTGTCAGACAGGTTGCCGCCGCTTTTTGTAAAAAGCGTAAAATTTGTTTTTTCTTCATTCAGTTTCTTCCTTCCATTCTTTGCATTTTATTTATGTTACTTTAATAATTACCTTTGCCTTTTTACCATTAAAGGTCTTCACCGTAATTACAGCTGTCCCTTTCTTCTTTGCTTTGACAACTCCAGTCTTAGAAACTGTGGCAATTTTCCTCTTACTGGAAGAATACGTCAGCTTATAACTGTAAGTGTTTTTCGGGAATTTGACCTTAATACGGTAAGTCTTGCCCTTTTTAAGGTTCTTTTGTTTTGTCTTTATGGTAATCTTACCTGGCTTTTTCTTGACAGTAACCGTGCATTTCCGTAATTTTCCATTCGCTGTCTTTGCCACAATCACAGATTTTCCAGGTTTCTTGCCGGTAATTTTACCATTTTTGACAGTGACAATGGATTTCTTGCTCGTTGTCCATTCCACTGCCTGAGAAACACCTGCCGGCTTCACAGTCGCCTTCAGTGTCACTTTTTCACCTTGCCCAATGGTAATTGCCTTGCCAACATTTAATGTCACACTGGCTGGTTTTTCTGGTTCTGGCTGAGGCTGTGGTTTCGGCTGAGGCTGTGGTTTCGGTGTTGGCGTAACGCTGCCCTTGGACAACGGCACACGAATAACATTTACAGAACTTCCTAAGAGTTGGCATGTAAGCTGATTGTTCTGAATATCCTGCGTTACAGATGTCGGGCTAACCACCTCATTTCCTATAGCATTGGCATCATTCATGCCCCCGGTCAGCTTTGTTATTTCTGCCTTGCTGCCCACATTCAGATTCTTGAAATTAAGCTGAATGGATTTTCTCTGCCTGTCTGGATTCACCAATTTGATATACACATTCTTATCATCCTTGTTGACTACCTGGTAAATATCAGTCTGATACTGATTCAGGGTACTAGAAAAATCATACTTTGCTGTATCTGTACTGCTTACAGCAGCACTGGTATAATTTGCCTCCAACTTTCCATTTACACCATAATTAAAAGAAATATCCATAGCATCATTCATCTGGATTGCGGTAAGGCTTTCTGTCTTGAAATGTTTATTGGCATAATTATTGCCAAGCTTCTTTGTCGCCATATCCGCACTTCCGCGCTGCTGCCTGGTAACCTCCATATCAGCGCCCTCTGCACCTACGTGATACCAATAATACTGCTTGTCATATCCTGCTCCGATGACAAATCCACCACTGCCGGAAGTCTTGACAGCTCCTTCTGCCTTAACCTGGAAATCTGCCCATTTTTCTTCTATTGCCCTCGGCAGGTACAAGGCATTGATTCCATCTGTCCCTGAAAAATTAAGCCGCCCATTCTGTATATAAAAACCATTGCTTCCCTGATTGCCAAAGGTTGCCCATCCTGCTGACTCATCGTTGAAATCATCTTCCAAGATTACTTTACCGTCTTTGTCATACACTGTAATTTTATCTATATAGCCTTCGGCAGAACTCATTCCTAATATCGGGCTTCCATAATGGCTGTAATCATTATCCGCTGACTGTAGCTCTGTGCCAATCAAATCCGTGCCATAATTATTGGAAAACATTTTCTGCACATAATAATTCGTGGATTTAGCCGTGTCAAACTCATCAAAATAGATTAAGTCATGGTCCCAGCTGCCATTGCCTACTTTATACAGTAAAGGCGCATAGGAAATATTCGTCACCACATCCGCATTGCGCTCTAAGCCAGTAATATAACAAGCTTCCGCAAGCGCCGTATAATATTTGTTCGCTCCCCGGACGGCATATTCCCCTACAAATATATTGCTTCCGCCCTGATTGGTGCGCTGATAGTAATCATAACGGTCAGAGTAGTTGTACATGAAAGATTCTGACTCATAATAGTGCTCATCTACAAGCGTCTCTCCTGGCATTGTCTGCGCCAGACGGTCATAAGCATACTCCAGTGAGCGTGAGAAATATCCATCACCGCCAGGATTGGAATTGGAGGTCGGTCCGGCACTGGAAATAATATACAGCTCATGCTCTGGGTAATTTTTCTTTGCATATGCCTCCACTGCCTCTTTGATAACATCAAAGTTATCAAAATATTTGGCAAATGCATTTTCATTGCCTATTCCCAGGTATTTGAGGTTAAAAGGCTGCTGATGCCCATTTTGCGCACGTTTCTCTGCCCATTCATTGGTAGTCGCATCGCCCCAGCAATAATCAAGAAGCTGTGTTGCCATATCGATAAATTCCTGCAGTCCCTCTCCGGTCTTAGCATTTACATCCTTGGTCTCATACTGGCAAAGAAGCCCGGCGCTGAGGATTGGAAATGGCTCCATGCCGAAATCTTCGCACAAAGACAATAACTCATGGTAACCGAATCCATAAGACTGCATATATCCCCAGGTCCGTCCATTATTGTTACCGAAATTCTCCCAGCGGTTTGTATTGCTCTTTCTCTCTTCCAAAGGTCCAACCGAATCTCTCCAATCATAGAGCCCTTCCCAGTTAAAACCCTCCACGATACATCCTCCTGGAAAACGCATGAACTTAGGGTTCAAGTCCATCATCAAATCCACCAAATCCTTGCGCACACCCACACCGTATGCATAATTCTTATTCCCATAGCCGTAACTGTCATGTGGCACAACTGACACCATATCCAGGAACAATTCATCTCCTGCGCCAGCACCTTCCACGGAAAGTACCAATTTTCCTTTGGTGTTGACTGATACTTTTGAGGTCAGGTCTGCGGAAACTTTTTTCCATTTTCCGTCAGCGTCAAGAGCAATCTCCTGCTCATCTGTAATATTATTATTGCTGCTGTCTGTCAGCTTGACCTTTAACTTGCCTTTATAGCCCTGTGGGGCTTTTGCAAATACAGAAAATGTATAAGTTCCTGTTTTTTTCGCCACATCATATGGTTTCACCGGCATTGCCGCGCTGTTAGGACTATTTTGCGGAGCAAAACCTCCGTTTTCCAGCGTAACATTTCCGGTAATTACTGTACAGTGAGGATTTGTCTCATTCAGGCTGTCCGACGTTCCCTGGGCACTTTCCGTATTCAGTGCAAAATTTTCTTCCGGCGAGGCAACCCAGTGCAGTTTATAATTGCCGACTGTCTCATAGCCATTCTGCTTAAAGTAATCTCCATTCTTATTGCCTGGCTGCATATAGGCATTTTCAAAAGAATAATTCTTTACCATTTCGGGATAAAGACCGCCATCTGCAGAACTATTAATATCCTCAAAAAACAGTCCATAGAGATTCTCACTCAATTTCTTTGTCACATTATTGCCATCAATCGTCATCGAATACTGTGCTGCCGATTCCTTAATTCCTGAGACCTGCCGAATCTGCGCTTCATCCAAGGCATTCTTATAGACACGGAAATCCTTGAAGTCTCCCTTATACAGAGGGTCCGCATAATTTGATTTGCCAATATAGGACTGCAGCCCTGTGCCAAAATCACTGACGCTCCTTGCAACCTCCTGTTTGCCTATATAATCTCCATTGATATAACATTCCATGGATGTCGGCTGGATAACAATTGCATAGTGTGTCCATTTTCCAACATAAGATTCCGTATTTTCACTCTCCCGGAATCCCTTCTCCGTTGAAGATGGATTGTCCTCGTTCAAAGAGTTAGTCATTACCAGTTTCAGAGTATTATGCTGTTTCTCACAAGGAACAAAATAGTAATAATTTGCAGGAGTACCTTTACTGCTGTTCTTGCTGCCAAAGAAAAACGCTGCCAGCCAATTTTCCCTGGGGTCATTGTCCTTGAGCCACATGGTGATTGTCAAGGTGTCCTGCTTATCAAACATACCTTCCGGAAGCGTTATGTATTGGCTTCCGCTCTTATCGCCGCCCGGCAGGGAAGCAACTCCATCCTTCACAGTAACGCCGCTGCCAATCGTGGCATTGTTGTTGTTGCCGGAAGAATCTTTTCCTCCATCCTGGAACTCATAATGTGCCAGCAGCTCCGTACCTGCCAGCAGATTGTCCTCAGCTTTCGCACTCCCCATAGGCTGACACAGTCCCATGATGAGCGCAGCTGAAAGAATCAGGCTTGTAAATTTTCTGATTTTGTGCCATTTCATAAAGTTTCTCTCCTTTCCCTTCTTTTTATTGATTAAAAAAAGCAGCATATTATTAAAATTCCTGGGGAAATCCCTTATCCTGCTTATTTTTTCCAATAGAACCTGCATCTCATAATCTTTGGGAATATCTTCCATATTGATTGTGCTTTCATTAATATATTTTAAATGTTCGGTCAGCATATACTCTAAGATGTCTATATTAATACCAATAACCTTCGGACACTTCTGAAGAATCAACCCTTTTTTACGAATATCTGCCATCTCTATAGGCTTATATTTATCTGTAGAAACTACTCTGCTTTTTCTTTGTGTGTTATTACAACCCATCCATTTTATTTTTTGATAATATAGTAACATACTAACAAAAAATGATAAGATTGTGAAGTGTTTTGTATGAGTTTATACAAAAAAGCCATTCTATAGATTCTCTATAAAATGACTTTTTCTATATAACTTTGCCCTTTGGTTGAATTATATTTTTCTAAATTCTTATTTTTTCAATATGTTTTCACATTTTGTATAATATTTCTCAATTTTTTTATATAATTTAGTTAGTTTAAATAGTTCTTTGTAAATGTTTAAATTTTATAGTATGATATTTTGTACGAAAATTGATTAAAATATCAGTTTAACTTTATTGTTATTTTTTCTTTTTATTCAAAATTTACATTTATTGTATTTTTCTTTAAACAGGAGTATAATTATTATTAAAGTATTTAAATAGTATAATGATATTGATAAAAAACAGGAGGATGAAAAATGGCTAAATTTATTATTACTGTTGAAGGTGGAAAGATTACGCAGACTTTGAATTATTTAGACAGAAATGTCAAAGAAAACCGATATATCTACGAAAATAGCAATGAATCCGGCATCACTGAAGATCCAGAAGAAGTATATAGTGACATTCCAGAGAGCTACCGTATCACAGAAAAATACAAAGATCTTTTAGATACTATAAATTTAGGAAAAACTCAGATTACAGAAACTATGCGCCGTTTGAATGAATTGGAAAAAGAAATGGAAGCATACGATATTCCAGAACCGGAAAATGCACGTGAACATGTCATTTCCCTCAGCAATAGAGATTTAGAAAAACTTTCAAAAATGTTTGCACCAAATCCTCCAAAAACTGATAAACAAATTGAAGAGGCTATCAAAGAGCTGATACATAAAGGGGTAATATTGAGGGATTTATAGGAAAAATCACAAAATGATAACCCCATTAAAACAATATCTCTCCTAGATATTTGTCATGTGGGACTACTAAGCACTTTTCGATAAGCTTCCAATAACTTTTGTAAAGCTTTTTTTGTGCTGCTTCGTAATTTTCTTTGGTATCAAATTCCCAGTAAAGAATATATTTCACACTTTTTACAATACGTTTGATTTGAAGAGGAGGAAGCCCTTCTCTAATCTGTTCCATATCTATGCGATATCCTCTTTTAATAAACCGAATTAAAAGCAATCCCTCTTGCTTTTCCAAGAAACTTTTTGCTTCAAGCATAAGCGCTTCAAATTGCTCCTTTATTATTATTCAATAGATACCCCTATTACCCCTTCTTCTTCCTCTTTCATGCCTATAGATATATCAACTTCCCCTTTACTTGTTTCTAACTTGATATCCTTCGCTTTTTCTGATTCCGAAGGATTAATCTCATAAATTTCCTTTGCCTGCAGAATATTTTCTTTTTCTTCTTCCGACATATCGCTTTCATATTCAACAATTGCCTTAACGCTTACGTCAAAAAATCCATCATCTGCAATCGGCTGGCTTAATTCAACCATTCCATTTTGGCAGGAAATAATGCTTGGTTTCCCACTCATATTTTCAGTTCCTTCATCTAAAAAGAGTATATAGGTGCCTCCTTTCTGCAAAGGAGGAGTATCATCCATTGTATCCTGGTAATATTCGCCATCCATTTCATAAATTGCACAAGATTCCTGTATCTGCAATTCATCCCCTGCAGAGATTTCCCCATCGCTTTTATATACTTCTAATACACGCACCGAGCGCACAGCACAGAATCTTATCACCATTCCATACTCTTCATTATAATCTGTCAGGCTGTTCTCTGACGATAATTTATCAAGAACCTCTACCTTTGTTATTATAGAAGATTCTTCCTTTAATTCCTCATAAGGAAACGTAACAAATTCGGCAACGCATGACAGCTTATTTTCTTTTGATATATCTGCCGATGTAACTATCTTTATTTTTCCACATGAACAGAAACATAATTGCAAACATAGAATTAAACATAAAACTAACATTTTCCAGTTGTTTTCAATAATTCTCATCATTCTTATCCTCCTCAATCTTCTTTTAAATAGGCTTCAATAATAAAGAGTATAATTCTTTCCATTATGTTGCACATGAAATAAAAAACCGCCGCACAAAACGATATCCCTACAGAACATGGCGACTTGCAAAAGTCAAATCTACCATATTCCCCAGCAATTTCGCTCATGCGGCAGTCTCACTTCTATTCTTCTGTATTCTGTTCTTTTTGGTCAGCCTCTGCCCGGGCAATCAGCTCCTCTATCTGTCTGTTGTCGTTCACTCCTGCCAAACTTTCATTATTCTGCACAGTTTCATTTTCAGTTTCCGACATAATGTCATTATTCTGTGCCGTTTCACTATCGGCTTCTTCCACAGGGCTGTTCATCTTTTTCGCTGCTTCTTCTGCTTTCTTAAGGCTTAACTCTTCTTCCTCTTTGGTAAGTATCTCACTTTCTTGTGTGTTCTCCAGCAAGGATTTATCTTCACGAACCTTGGCTATGCTTGCCACTGTGATATCGTCTGCAAGATTCATCAATTTCACGCCGGAAGTCACACGCCCTAAAACAGAAATTCCCTCAACTTTCATGCGGATGATGATTCCTTCTGTAGTAATCATCATAATTTCATTCTCGCGGTTCACAGCTTTGACTCCTATAATATTTCCTGTCTTTTCTGTGATTTTATAACATTTAACGCCTTTGCCCCCGCGGTTCTGAGGTGAAAATTCTTCCATCCTCGTCAGCTTTCCAAGCCCCTTCTCCGAAGCAACCAGAATGTATTCACCCTGGGTATTCATCTGCATTCCCACAACCTCATCACGGTCTGAAAGATTCATGCCAATCACGCCCATGGAAGTCCTTCCAGTACTCCTGACATCTGTCTCATGGAACCGGATACATTGCCCAAACTTGGTCACTAACAGGATATCCTTTGTATTATCCGTGAACTTGACTTCAATCAATTCATCCTCTTCTCTGAGGTTGATTGCGGCAAGCCCTTTCTTGCGCACATTTGCGTAATCGGTAATCGGTGTTTTTTTGACAATTCCATTCTTTGTAGCCATAAACAGATAATGGTCTTCCTTATATTCCTTAATTGGAATCACCGCCGTAATTTTCTCTCCCGGCTGCAGCTGCAGAAGGTTAATTATTGCCGTGCCCCTTGCTGTTCTGCTGGCTTCTGGGATTTCGTAGGCTTTCATGCGGTATACTTTACCGGTATTAGTAAAGAACATCAGGTAATGGTGTGTGGTAGTCATCAAAAGTTCTTCGATATAATCGTCGTCTATCGTCTCCATGCCTTTGATGCCTTTCCCTCCGCGGTTCTGGCTATGGAAATTATCTACGCTCATGCGCTTGATGTATCCAAGTTTTGTCATGGTGATTACAGTATTGGAAACTGGAATTAAATCTTCCATAGAAATATCGTATTCATCATATCCGATGGAAGTCCTTCTGTCATCACCATATTTATCAGAAATAAGCATAATCTCTTCACGGATAACACCCAGCAATTTCTTCCTGTCAGCAAGAATCGCTTTCAATTCCTTAATCAATTCCATCAGCTGGTTATATTCTGCTTCAAGTTTGCTGCGTTCCAAACCTGTGAGGGCACGCAGACGCATATCGACAATCGCCTGTGCCTGTGCTTCGGACAAAGCAAAACGTTCCATCAGCCTTGACTTGGCAAGCTGGACATTTTCGCTGCTGCGGATAATGCTGATAACCTCATCAATATTATCCAGCGCAATCAATAATCCCTCCAAGATATGGGCACGTTCCTCTGCTTTATTCAGCTCATACCTTGTTCTTCTGGTAACAACCTCTTCCTGATGCTTGAGGTAATAGCCCAGCATATCATGGATATTAAGCACTCTCGGCTGATTATTTACCAGAGCCAGCATGATTACGCCAAACGTATCCTGCAATTGCGTATGCTTGTAAAGCTGATTCATTACGACATTGGGATTCACATCCCGGCGAAGTTCAATACAGATACGCATTCCTTCACGGTTCGACTCATCACGCAGGTCTGTGATTCCATCTATCCGCTTATCACGAACCATATCAGCAATCTTCTCTATCAGCCTTGCCTTGTTCACCATATAAGGAAGTTCTGTCACAACAATGCGGTTCTTTCCATTTGCCATAGGCTCAATATCTGTTACCGCCCTTACTTTAACCTTGCCGCGCCCGGTACGGTATGCCTGTTCAATGCCAGAAGTTCCAAGGACCATTCCTCCGGTCGGAAAATCAGGACCTTTGATTATTTCCAGAATTTCTTCAATCTCCGTATCCCTGTCTTCCAAAATCTGGTTATCTATAATTTTAACTACCGCTCCAATAACCTCGCGAAGGTTATGGGGAGGAATGTTTGTCGCCATGCCCACGGCAATTCCCGTTGTCCCATTTACCAAAAGATTCGGAAAACGTGATGGCAGAACAAGAGGTTCTTTCTCCGTCTCATCAAAGTTTGGTCCGAAATCCACCGTGTCTTTATTGATATCCGAAAGCATCTCCATGGAAATCTTGCTCAGACGCGCTTCCGTGTAACGCATTGCCGCAGCGCCGTCACCGTCCACAGAACCAAAATTCCCATGACCATCCACCAGCATATAACGCGTGGACCATTCCTGCGCCATATTTACCAAAGCCCCATAAATGGAACTGTCGCCGTGGGGATGGTACTTACCCATGGTATCGCCAACAATACGGGCACATTTACGGTGGGGTTTATCCGGTCCGTTGTTCAGCTCAATCATGGCATAAAGGATTCTACGCTGTACAGGTTTCAGACCATCCCTTACATCTGGAAGCGCCCGGGAAGCAATTACGCTCATAGCATAATCTATATAAGAACTTTCCATTGTTTTTTTCAGATCAACATCATCAATTCTGTCAAAAATTGTGTCGTCCATTTATTTTCCTCCTGTCACACATCCAAGTTCTGCACATACTGCGCATTTGCTTCAATGAATTCGCGCCTTGGCTCTACCTTATCTCCCATCAGAGTCGTAAAGGTCAAATCAATCTCAGATGCAGTCGTGTCGTCAATGGTAACCCTCTCCAATATTCTGGTTTCCGGGTCCATGGTAGTTTCCCATAACTGTTCTGCGTCCATCTCCCCCAATCCTTTGTATCGTTGGATTTTATTGTTGTTGTCTCTTCCTATCTCTCCTAAAATATTGTTAAGTTCCACATCATCATAGGCATACCATATTTTTTTATTCTTCTCTATCTTATAAAGCGGCGGTTTTGCCAAATATACATAACCCTGCTTTATCAACTCCGGCATAAAACGATATAGAAACGTCAGCATCAGCGTACTGATATGCGCGCCGTCCACATCCGCATCTGTCATAATGATAATTTTGTGGTAGCGCAGCTTAGAAATATCAAAATCCTCATGGATTCCCGTACCAAATGCCGTAATCATAGCCTTGATTTCCGCATTGCCATAAATTTTGTCAAGCCTTGCCTTCTCTACATTTAAAATCTTACCGCGCAAAGGCAGAATTGCCTGGGTTGCACGGCTTCTTGCCGTCTTGGCAGAACCTCCGGCAGAATCTCCCTCCACGATAAAAATCTCACAATTCTTAGGGTCTTTGTCAGAGCAGTCAGCCAATTTTCCAGGAAGTGAAGTCCCTTCCAAAGCTGTCTTTCTTCTTGTCAGATCCCTGGCCTTCCTTGCCGCTTCCCTTGCGCGCTGCGCCAACAAAGATTTCTCACAGATTGCCTTGGCTATCATGGGATTCTGCTCTAAGAAATAAGTAAGCTGCTCACTGACAACACTGTCCACAGCCCCTCTTGCCTCACTGTTGCCAAGCTTTTGCTTGGTCTGTCCCTCAAATTGCGGCTCAGCAATTTTTACACTGATAACTGCCGTCATCCCCTCCCTTATATCTTCACCGGAAAGAGTTGCTTCATTTTCTTTTAAAATTTTATTTGCTTTTGCATAAGCGTTAAATGTCTTGGTAAGCGCATTACGAAATCCTGCCAAATGCGTACCGCCCTCCGGCGTAGTAATGTTATTTACAAAACTATATGTCGCATCATTATAAGAATCGTTGTGCTGCAGAGCGACTTCCACATAGACGCCATCCCGCTCGCCTTCACAGTAAATCACATTCTCATAGAGGGCTTCCTTGCTGCGGTTAAGATAAGTGATAAATTCCTTAATTCCTCCCTCATAATGGAATTCTTTCTCCTGTTCCATGCCTTCCCTCTCATCTGTCAGGCGGATTTTTATTCCTTTGGTAAGGAAGGCCATTTCCCGCAACCGCTGTTTTAAAATATCAAAATCAAAGACAGTGTCATCAAAAATAGTGTCATCCGGACAAAATGTGACATGGGTTCCTGTTTTTTCCGGTTCACATTCACCTACCACTTTGAGGGAATACATACTGTTTCCTCTCTCATAACGCTGTTTATATATTTTACCTTCATGATAAATTTCAACTTCCAGCCAGTTAGAAAGGGCATTTACAACCGATGCCCCCACACCGTGCAGACCACCGGATACCTTATAGCCGCCACCGCCAAATTTGCCGCCTGCATGGAGAACTGTAAATACGACTTCCACTGCAGGAAGCCCAGCCTTCTGATTAATTCCTACTGGAATGCCACGCCCATTATCTTTGACCCTGATGCAGTTATCTTTGAGGATACTTACATCAATGGTATCACAGTAACCGGCAAGAGCTTCATCCACTGAATTATCTACAATCTCATATACAAGATGATGAAGTCCCCGCGAGGAAGTACTTCCAATATACATACCGGGACGTTTGCGGACTGCTTCTAACCCTTCCAAAATCTGAATCTGGTCTGCACCATATTCTGCATTTGTATTCGTATTTGCATCTGTACTCATCTGGTTCCTCCATTTCTTATACTACATTTCTTCAGCTCCATCATTTACAGTTCCATTTACAACTTTAAATAACTTATCTATTTCAAACCTGTTCTTTACAAATTCATCCAACCCAGTACAGGTAATGACTGTCTGGATATCATGTATGCTGTTTAACAGAAAATTCTGCCGACTGCTGTCAAGTTCCGACAGAACATCATCCAATATAAGCACCGGCGTCTGCCGAATAGATTTTTTCACAAGTTCAATCTCAGATAACTTTAAAGAAAGCGCACAGCTTCTCTGCTGCCCCTGTGAACCATATTTACGAATGTCAACCTCATGGATAATAAAACACATATCATCCCTGTGAGGTCCTACGGACGTCATGCCAAATTTCAAATCTCTTTCCTGATTCTTCTTAAGTTCCTGCTCAAGTAACTCTTTTTCTACATTTGGCTCATAGCGGATAGTCAATTCCTCTTTATTTCCTGAGATATTGCGATGGATATTTTTGACAATTCCATTCAGCTCTGCTATAAATTTCTGCCTTGACTCTATAATTTTCTTTCCATAATCTATCAGCTGCATATCCCAAACAGAAAGCGTATCTTTCAGTTCCGGTTTGAAATTGATATCTTTCAGCAGCTTATTTCTCTGATTCAATACCTTATTGTACTTTGTCAGATGGTATAGATAAATCTTGTCCAGTTGGCAAAGCTCCATATCAAGGAATCTTCTGCGCTCCGAAGGTCCATTTTTAATAATATTTAAATCCTCCGGGGAAAAAAACACTATATTCAAAATGCCAAAGAGTTCTGATGCTTTTTTTATTGGAACTTTGTTGATGGCAATCCCCTTGGACTTATTTTTCTTAATGTGCATATCAATCTGGTAATCCAGGCCATCCCTCTCGACAACTGTACGGATATGGGATTCTTCCTGCCCAAACTGGATTAATTCTTTGTCCTTGCTCCCCTTATGGGACCTGGTAGTACCGCTGACATAGACAGCTTCTAATATATTTGTCTTTCCCTGAGCATTGTCCCCATATAAAATATTAGTACCTTTATCAAATTCCAAATACATGTCGCTATAATTGCGAAAATGACTGAGGGCAATAGATTTCAGTATCATTTCTTAATTATAATTGTCTCCCCCTCAAAGGAAACAACATCTCCGTCTGTCAGTTTCTTACCTCTCCTCGTCTCTACTTCTCCATTGACAGTTACAAGCCCATCCTGAATCACCAGTTTTGCCATCACGCCGGAATCTACAAGATTTGCAGCTTTCAGCGCCTGACCTAATTTGATAAAATCATCTCTCAGCTTAATTTCTTCCATATATTCCTTTCCAGTTTAATCATTCATTCAATTTCAAAATGAAAAACTTAATTTGTTGCTGCATTGAAATTCACCGGCAAAATAAGGTAAATAAATTTACCATCATCATCCCTGATAAAACAAGGAGCCTTTGGGTTGACCATATATAAGGTCACTTCCTCATCGTCAATCACACGAAGGGCATCTATGAAAAATTTAGGATTAAATCCAATCATGATATCCTTACCTTCTTTTGTAATATCAATATTCTCATTCATAGAACCGATAAAAGAGTTAATCTTTAATTCCATATTTTCGTCTGTCACTGTCATAATAATGGGTTTCTTATCTCCTTCTTTGACCAGAAGCGTTGCCCTGTCAATACAGTCTAACAGTTCCCTTTTATTTATTTGAATCTTAGTCTCATAATCGTGGGAAAGCATCTGTTCAATCTTAAAGTAATCTCCCTCTATCAGCCTTGAAACTACCACAGTGCTTCCAAATTCAAATACAATGTGGTTGTCCGTAAAGAACATATTGACAGTTTCATTGACATCTCCTGGCAAAATCTTACTCACTTCCTGCAAGGTCTTTCCAGGAACTACAAGTTTATGTTCCTCATAGAATTCTTTCAATTCAATATTGCGGATGGAAATTCGATGCCCATCCAGGGAAACCACTTTCAGCTGATTCTCTTTTATTTCAAATTCGATATATGCGGTGTCTTGCTCCTCCTTATTATCAAAACTGAA
>CANOFO010000002.1 GCA_947565305.1 uncultured Lachnospiraceae bacterium
GCTAAAACAGCAAATGCAGAGGGTATCATTGCCACACCTCATCTGGGCGCTACGCCGATTGACGACAACGTAGCAGATGGAAATTTAGCCAATCGAAACATAAGGTTAATTAGTGTGGATTATACTAGTATTAGTGAAATCTTCCTCTTGATACAATTGGACGAATATTTTTATAGTTCAAAAACCTTTTCTTTATTCATTAAAAGTAAGAAACACCACTACGACTAATCATAGCAGCGTTTCTTAAAATAATCTAATCTCGTAATCTTCTTTACGAGATACTTCCGTCTTTCATGAAACATACCATTAAGGGTTTGATCCTAGCTCAGGAAGAACGTATAACAATATGGGCTTACCCATACAGTTCAAACTTATAATACACATTCGACAAAAAAATTATGCAAAATATTTTAGTCATTAGGTTATATCAATATAATTCCTAAATGTCAAGTACTTTTTGGATTTTTTCTCTTTTCATTTGACTTTGAACAGCGGAATCGTCCTTGATGAACATTCATTATTAATTTCAGAATCTAACGGTATGCCAAATGCCTCTATATAGCCATCTTCTGATACTTTTATACCTACACCCATTTGGGCAAGGCGCTTGGCTGCTGCTGCACGCCCACCACTTGAACTCCCGCCTGGTACAGATACCATTGAACCTGCACAATAAAACGAACCATCTAAGAAGACTACAGTTGCACCATCTAAACTTAGAATTTCTTTTCGCAAAGGCTGCTCAACATCAAAAAATGAACGAATAGAATTATTTTCAACCAATAAATATTTCAATACTTCAATCTTTTCTTTGCTTTCTACACTAACTCCTTTCGGAAGATTGCCTGTAATACTTAAATCAAAACGATCTTTTATTATCTTTGATATTTCTTCTGTCTCAATGCCCGGTATGACAATAGCCAAACACCCACCGACATGCGAAAACGAAACATCTAATAAGGTGCAATAAATGTCTTTAATTTTATTTCGGATGCTTTCTTTATTTCTATCTACACCCAACAAAAAATATGGACGAAGATTAATATAAACTCTTTCCCAATCAAATGATACCCACTTACTTCCTCTTTTCGCAAAGCAAATGGCCCTATTTTTAATTAGCATTATCTCCCCATTAGTAAGGACAATAATACCTATAGACTCCTTAGTACAATGCTGGGCTATATCAACAAACTGAAACGGAACAAACATATCTTGATTTTTATAATTTTCCGGTACAGGCGTATTCCTTGTCAAAAATGAAAAATTCTAAATTTAATTATATCAAACTTTCGCTATTTTTAACAAATTCTACCAAAATGTTTAAATCTCCTTACACAAATAAAGCCTATCCAATACCGTCCTCACAGTATGGATAGGCTCTATATCTGCAATATTTAATTGAACTTCTCACACGATTCTACAAAAGCATTCGCTCTCACTAAGAATTAAATCTCAGCAGATTAACTACCATGTTGTCCTGCTCCTCGCGCTTCTTCTGCATCATCAGCCTGTATTCCTCTAACAGGCTGTTCTTCTTCATATCAGAAATCGCCTTGGGGAAATCAAGGTCCTCAATACGGCTGCGGGCTGCAGTAGTATTCAAAGATGCATAGGAATTGAAATTCATGGTGTAATCCAGACGGTTAGACGTTGCTCCCATCTCGCCCCTGTATGACGATACCTTATCTATCGCATCGTCAATCACAGAGAGATCAAAATTTCCTGTCACATCAAAATCCGCGATGCCTAATGCCTGCAATGTTGCATCCGGCATGTTAATCTCCATGCCGCTGCCATCCGGACCGGAAGCCACATGGCTGCTTCCCATCTTGCCATCCAACAGGCTCATGGTATTGAAGCGGGTGTTCTTTGCCGCATCGGAAATGCTATCCTTGAGCTGGTTAATCTCCTGCTGCATCATCTTGCGCTCAGAGTCACCATAGATTGCTGTATTCGATGCCTGTACGCCCAATTCCCGGATACGCTGCAGGGAATCTGTAATTGTGGACAGACCACCTTCGGCAACATTCACCATATCCTGAGAGGTAGCTGCATTCCTCCGTCCCACATCATAACCATTGCTCTGTGTCAGCATCTTCTGGGCAATGGCCAATCCGGCTGCATCGTCTGCTGCTGAGTTAATCCGCTTTCCGCTGGCAAGCTGCCGATAGTTCTGATATAAACCTTGACTACTTATACTGGAAATACTCATAGGTCATCCTCCCTTCTTCCACATTATATTTTATAATATTCTCTGTCTCTGCTAATTGCTGTTTAGTCTATAAAGTTTCTGCTTTAAGACCTTCTTATACTTTTAATATATTATAGCAAGGAGTTCTGGAAAATTCAAGAAGATTTTGCTATATTTTATTCTTGTTTTTCTGATATATCCTTTACAGATTGGTCATCTCCAGCATCTGCTTCACCCTCACCTCATAGGAAAACAATTCCCGCACTTTGCGCAGTCCGGCAGCTGCAATCTGCCGGCGTTCCTCTTCATGGGCAAGGTAATACGCCGCCTTATCCATCATCTCCTGCGCGCTTCCATACAGTGCAAGTTCTTTTCCATCCTCAAAATACTCTGCAAGTTCCGGTTGGTAATTGGACAGCAGAAATCCTCCCGCCCCCATGATGTCCAGCGCACGCAGAGGAATGCCGCTTCGGATGGAACGAAGACTCATATTAAGATTGATTTTAGAATTACGAAACACGACAGGCATCTGAGACACATAGTCCACAATGCCTCCCTTTTTGACCTGCGGCAGCTTCGCTGTATCAGAGGCGGTATAGAGCGTCAGGAAGAACCTTTTCGATACTTCTGCAAGCAAATGCAGCCGCTCATTGGCGGTAATCTTGCCATTCAGCATCTCCCCATACAGTTCGCGCTTCGTTGCATAGTAACCCTCCGGCAAATCCATGGAAATAAATTGATTCATCTTTTCGATAATTTCATCTGTGAGAAGCTCTCCGACAAAATTATAGCCGTAAATCTTTTCCTGCGCTTCCATAATGCCAGATAGATAGCCTCTGATATACTCCGGAAGGTAATTGAGGCGGTCATACAGATTATTCTCATAAAGACTCCCCACAAAGGAAACATCGTGACATTTTTTCTCTTCTCCTGCTTTTTCCAACTGATGGCTAAGCCGTGTGGTATTTACTGCCAACGGAAAGTGATGACAGTGCTGTACGCCCAGAGCCTGAAGCTGCTGATACTGTAACATATCAAATGCAAAAATATAATTGTACGCACTCTTTACCGCTGGCGAGAACAATGTCCAGTGCGGACAGTCATAAATCCAGGATATGTATTTTATCCTGCACTTCTCGGCAGTTTTCGCAATAATGGGAAAAAAATTAAATGAAAAAATGCAGTCCATTGTCTGCTCTCCTACCACTTTTTCCAGACAGGCTGACAATGCTTTATCCTGCTCATAGTCCTGGCATGGGGTATCGCAAACTACAATTTCATGACCCAGGCCTCTCAATGTCTGCAGCATATCCTCCTGCGAATTCTCATTCCAGGTATAATATAATATCTTCATAACAACCTTCCTAACATCGTATGCTGCCGGATAATCTGTTCTGCCACAGCGGATACATGCGGGCAAAGTCCCACATCATCCGCTGCATATTTTAACCGGCGCAGGTAGAATTTAGTCTGCAGATATTTACGCTGTGCCTGTTCAAATGAACCACAGTCATGCAGGAAACGTTCTTCCAGAGGAACTTCCCCCTGCTCTTCCGTCTGCAGGATTTCCAGGATATTTTTGATTATTGCCATCTCCGTATCGACAAACCGCTCGTCCCAAACCTGCTCCAAGACTTTGCGTACCTCGCTCACCTTATCCAGAAAGAGCAGGGATTTCCACTGTTCTTTCAGTTCCATCATCAGCGCAAACTGTTCCCTGTAATTTTCCGCATAGACTTTGGGCTGTCCGCCATAATCCGGCAAACTATCCTGATATATTTTCAGAAATGCTTCCTGGGCTCCATCATAACCTGTAAGGTTGAGATAGCCGCAGTCATGGATACACCATGGCTGCTTCCCGGCATGCACCCACAACTCATAACCCTGACGTGCAAATTCCAATGACTGCGAAATATCATAAAAATCCCAGCCTGAGAGCACATCTTCCCTCCAGGGAATGTCTTTCGCCGTCATCAGAAACATGCCATCCAATGCCGCTGCCCGGGCAGGGTTTTCCGACAGGAAATTGCGGAACGCTTTCTTTTCGCTGCAGCCTATCACATTTCCCAGATTCCAGCTGCGGTAAAACCTCCTATCTGCGGAAAGGCTGTCCGCGCCTAACACGCCGGCAAGACCTGCCTGAGGATGCTGCGCAAACAGTTCCAGAAATCTCATCAGGATATCCGCTTCTATCAGAAATACATCCTGATGCAGATAAACTTTATATTCTGCTGCAGACTGCTGCATTGCCAGGTTGTATCCCTGATAAATGCTTCCTGCCTGCCGCACCGGATAAACATCCGCCACATAGCCATCCGGCAGATGCAGACGATTAATGTAAAAGAGGCATTCCTCCAAATATGTATCATCGTTGGCACAGATGATAAATGCAATTGATTTTGACATAGACTTCCTCCCGCAAACAGAGATACTCGTTATCTATTGCTTTGGCACGATTTTGTCAGAGCTGATAGTCCATAAGCCTCTCATACCGCTGCAGACGCTCTGGATATTGCTCATTCGTCCGCTTATAGACAGGTCCCAGTTCCCGCATAACTTGCTGGCATTTTTGAAGCATATCCTTATCTTTCTGCCCGATTGCCTGTTCTGCCACTAACGATGCCCGATAACCCTGAAACCTCTGGAGCCATGGAATCATCTGTATCTCAATTTGCTCTTCCCTCAGGTAGTCAACCATCCGCTGGTACGCTGTAACGATGTCAAAAGCGACCTGCAGATTCTTGGTATGGGCGGTAGAATTTGCCCGCTGGTAATAATGGTAAAACGCCGTTTCCAGATAACAGATCCGCCTCGCGTTTACGGCAGCCTTTATAAAAAATACCAGGTCCGCGCCAAACCGCAGGTTCTCATCGAATGCCAGCAGCTTCCCATCCTCATATAAAATATTTCGATGAAACAGCTTGCACCAAATCCAGGAAGTCACTCCGCGGTAACGGTCCCTGATATATACATATTCAAACAATTCTTTTCTTCCAAAAACCCCTTTCGACACTGGATAACTGTTTCCTATCGGCTGGCCGCCCTCCTCTGTCTCCCAGAAATAGCCGCACGCTGCCATGTCCAGCCGATTCCGCTTCATGGCAGATATCATTACCTCATACATGTTTGCCTCCAGCCAGTCATCGCAGTCCACAAACGCCACATATTCGCCTGTGCTGTGCTGCAGCCCCACATTTCTCGCGCTGCTCTCCCCTCCATTGGCTTTATGGATTACCTGCACCCGCGGATCTTTCTCGGCATAATGTTCAGCGATATCACCAGAGCCGTCCGTGGAACCGTCATCCACGCATATAATCTCAAGATTCTTATACGTCTGCCCACATACGCTGTCCAGACATTTGGGCAGATATTCTGCCGTATTGTAAACTGGAATAATGACTGATATTTTTTCCACCATTTCAAATTTAATAAGCTGTCCATTTTCTGCCTGTTTTACAGACTCTTTCAGCCATTCATAATTTGCCTTACTATCCCTGAGATAGAGATTCTCCATCATATTATCATAATTATTATTCCTTACATTAGAAAAATTGGGGGCAATCATAAAAGCACACTCCTTATATTACTTGTGACCGTTCTCTCCATAGTTATCCCTGTAAATCCGGTATGCCTCCTCCTTCTGAGCAATCCTATATTTAATTTTCGCTTCTTTTCCTGCAATATATACAGATTCTACGATAGTTTGCAGCTCCTGATTATTATTCCGTTTGTCATTGCAGGCATAATACAACATTTCCCCCTGAACATCAAACAACGGAATCAGCGTATTTTCAATGCCTGTTCTTGCAAACAACTCCTTAAAATCCATTGATACTTTCCACCACATATTCCTGTTCTTCCTCGGTCATGCCATTGTAAAACGGCAAGGACAAAACTTCCCGCGCATACTGACCTGCCAATGGATATCTCGTCTCTGGAATATTTAAATATCGCATAGATTCTGCCAGATAGGGTGGAATCGGATAGTGAATCATGGTGTCAATATTCCTGGATTTTAATTTCTGCTGAACCTCATCCCTAGACTTTACCCTTACCACATACTGATGCCAAACTGTTTCTGCGCCCTCCCGGACCTTGGGAAGCAGAAATGCTGGATTCTTAATGTTCGCTTCATAAAATGCCGCTAATTGTCTACGCTCTTCCAGAAACTCGCTGTAATGGCGGAGCTTTACCCTCAGCAAAGCCGCCTGCAGTTCATCCAGTCGGGAATTGACGCCCATAATCTCATTATGGTATTTCTTTTTGCTGCCATAATTGCGGAAAATCCTTGCCTGTTCCGCCAAATCTGCATCATCTGTTACCAATGCGCCGCCATCGCCAAATGCGCCAAGATTTTTCGTGGGGTAAAAAGAAAAACAGCCAACATCCCCAAACGTTCCGGTCTGCTGCCCATTAAAAGCAGCGCCATGGGATTGAGCACAGTCTTCCACCACTTTCAGATTATATTTTCCAGCTATCTCCATAATTTTCTCCATATTGGCCGCCTGTCCATATAAATGTACCGCCAGTATGGCTTTCGTTTTATCTGTAATCGCTTCCTCAATCAAGTCGGCATCGATATTATAATACGCATCCGGTTCCACAAAAACCGGCACCGCACCGTTCAGCGTCACGCCCAGTACGCTGGCAATATATGTATTGGCAGGAACAATCACTTCATCTCCTTTCCCAATTCCTAATAGATAAACTGCCATATTAAGCGCCGACAGTCCATTTCCCACACCTACACAGTGGCGCGCTCCCAGAAACTGGGCAAACTCCTGCTCAAATGACTGTAATTCTTTCCCTAACACATAAAAGCCACTGCGAAGCACCTCCACTGCTTTCTCTTCAAACTCCTGCTGGTATGCCACAAAAGCCCTGTCTAACCGATTACATAAAACATGCATGTCCTATCCTTCCCT
Source organism: uncultured Lachnospiraceae bacterium (assembly GCA_947565305.1). Taxonomy (GTDB): domain Bacteria; phylum Bacillota; class Clostridia; order Lachnospirales; family Lachnospiraceae; genus Petralouisia. Next base: position 7,117 of record CANOFO010000002.1, read on the forward strand.
ATTCTCTGCTGTATCTTAATGACCTTATCTTAATCTATATCCGTTCCTTGTGTGCTTATCCCCTTTTCCAACTATCTGCATATTCCCTGCAGTAATCCCATTTGTAAATCACCTGCATATTCCCTGCAGCAATTCCACCGTATCCTTTACGCCGCGCTCCAAAGAACCGCCAGGGACAAACCCCAACGCTTTTATTTTCTCACAGGAAACATCATAAGACAAGTTATTCATAATTTTGGATTTTACAAATTCTACCTGCACATCTGCCAGATTTTTTTCTATTTCTTCCACAATATCTTTGACTGCGGCATTGACCGTGACAATGTTATATATCTCATTATAAAAATGGTTATTTTTAATGATAAAACATATGGCTGCCACTGCATCCTCAATGTCCAGATAGGGACGTCTCTGCTCCCAGGCTGTCTCCCACACGCTTAGCGGCTGTCCTGTGCATGCCTGCCAGGTAAATTTATTGACTGCCGTATGAAAACGCATCCCCGGCGATATGCCGAAAATAGTGCCAAACCGACATACTGTGAAACGGAAATTACTTTCCCTGCCTAGTTTGCTCAGATATTCTTCCGACTTTACCTTCGTCTTTGCATAAGGACTCTGCGCCGCCTCCACGCTTACGGCTGTAGTTTCATCCACATTAGCTGCCGCCGCCCCATAAACGCTGGTGCTGGAGGGAAAAAACATCGGCACATCCCACTTCGCACAGCAGTCTGCAACTTTCATAGTACCCACAAAGTTAACTTCTTCTACTTCCTGCTCTTTTTCCACACTCATCTCAGGTTCCGTATTGGCTGCAAGGTTCACGACTGCATCCGCACCCTGGATAACGCGCGTAAGCAAGCCGTCATCCAAAATATCCCCCTGCACAAATTTATAATTTCCCTCTTTCGGAAGGTGAAACAGGGAACAATACCTCTGTACTTTAAGGTTATCCAAAATAATAATTTCTGCTCCCGGAATTGCTTCCGGCAGCTTACGGATTAATCTGGAACCAATATGCCCAAGACCGCCTGTGACAACTATTCTCATAATTTCCCTTCTTTCCTCATCCACTCTACAGCCATCTTTACGCCGCTTTGCAATGAATGCCCACACACAAATCCCAACTTTTCTAACTTCGCATTATCCCCCACAATCAAGGGAAACTCTTCATTCTTCCCGCAACGCGCAAATGCAACCAAATCTGCCTTACCTAATTCCTCTGCGACCTGTAAAATTATCTGACCAATGCTTACCGGCTTGCCGGACGAAATATTGTAAACGCCCGCTGCCTTTTTGTCAATCAGCATTTGGATAGCATTTACCGCATCTTCAATATAAATGTAATCACGCACCAATTCCCCACATCCATTGACAATCTTCTCATTGCGAGACAGCCTCCATGCGGTCAGGGGAACCAAGCGTTCCAGCTTCTCATATCTGCCATAAATGGCGAACAGCCTCGCCTCGCAATAATGGGCATGATATTCCGCTGCCAGTTTTGCCAATACCTGGGAAGTGTACAGCTTACTGATGCCATACATGGAGGAGGGATGTTCATATTCCGGCAGTTCTTTGAGCCAGCCTTTCCCATAGTCATAGCTTGCTGATGTGCCGGCAAACAGAATCTGCCGCCCTCCGTTCTCCAAAAAAGCTTTGGCGGTCTGAATGCAGACAGAAGCCCACATGCAGTTGTCCAAAGATTCCCAATAACTCTGCGTACTGACGTCCCATGCAAACAACACCAGAATATCGGGGCGTATTCTGTCCATATACTCAGACGTTCCTGAATATTCCTTTAAATCATAGGCAAAAAAATGCTCCGCATCCAGAAACTCTGGAAAATTCCTGCCCACCGCAAACACCTCATATTTACTTTTATCCAGGCGCTCCATAAAATTCCTGCCCAGAAAACCGCTCACCCCGGTAAGAAGCATCCTCTCCATAGCATTCTCCTATTCGTCTACCCTCACCTGGTCCACATAGAGGATAAATTTACCCCCCGCATCCTTAAACGCTGTCTCATTGGCAATAATCTCCTCCCCATGATTCCAGGCAAACAACAATGCATACTCTGGATAATCAGAGACAAACGCCTCATAGGGCTTCACAGGGATATGCATACCAGGTGTATATTTACCCTGTTTAATCGGCGTGGTATCGCTGATAAACTCAATATACTCCGGTCCGATGCCGCAATAATTGAGCACAGTGGTACTCTTAGAGGTAGCCCCATATCCGACAATCCGTTTGCCCTCCGCCTTCAGCCTCTTTAACAAGGTCAACAAATCTTCCTTGTTCTGGGCAACATTAGCTGCAAAAGCCTGGTATGTGGATAATTGCTTCAATCCTTGCTTCTCCTCATTTGCCATGATTTCCCTGACTCGGTCTGACACGTCCCTGGCGCCTTTCCTTGCCAGTATGTAGCGCATAGAACCGCCATGCACATTCTGGGGCAAAGCGTCAATAACCTCCAAACCGTGCATGCCTGCCAGATAAGATACAGAAGAAACAGAAAAATAAAATGCATGTTCATCATATATCTGGTCATAAGAAGTCCTTCTGACTATGTCCCCAACATAAGGGTCTTCAAATATTAACACTCCCTGCGGTTTTAATAAACTTGTCACGCCATCAAAGACTGAACGGATATAGGGCAGGTGGCACATGACATTCGTGCCAGCAATTACATCTGCTTCCCCATATTCTGCTTTGATTTTCTGCGCATTTTCTTTATCGAAAAAACAGGACAAGGTATTGATGCCTTTCTCCCTTGCTGCCTGCGCAACATTCTCGGAAGGCTCAACGCCCACATGCTTAATATTCTCTTTGGCATAATTCTGCAGCATAATGCCATCGTTGCTGCCTATTTCTACGACAAATGGGTCTTCAGACAAATAGGTCTCCATCACCCAATAGGCAAACTTCTTAAAATGCTCCACCATCCTCCGGGAGGTTGAGGCGAAGTATGCATAATTCTCATTGAACATATCCTCTTTATCAACCAGTTTTGTCAGCTGAACCATACTGCAGGTCGGGCAGAATCCCACATCCAGCGGATAAAACTTCTCCTTCTCAAACATGTCCTCCGGCAAAAAGCCGTTGGCAATCGGCATGTCGCCAAAAGATATGACATGTTCTACCTTATTTCCACACACTAAACAATTACACATAAGCTGTTCTCCTTTATCTCTTCCCTAATTTGCTTTTTCTTCGCATCCCTTGCGCATGATTGCCTGATACTGCTCAAAATCACTGATATACTCTTCTGCGCGGTAATGCTCGGATGACACTACCAAAAGCACGGCATCGCTTGAGAATTCATACATCTCCTTCCAGCACATGGGCGCTATATATAACCCTTTCCTGGAATCATGCAGTTCCACAATTTCTTCTTCAAATCCATCCGAGACCTTTACTTTACATCTTCCGCTGGCACATACCAGTACCAGTTCGCTGTCCCTGTTTGCATGTTTGCCCCTCACCTCAGTCACGTCATTGACATAGATAAAGAATACACGCTTGATTTCAAAGGGTATGTCCATATGGTCTCCTTCCAGGACCACCAGGCTTCCCCGCTCATCCCCATATTTCGGAAACTGTATGATTCGGTACATCTCATCTAAAGATTTCAAACATTCATTCCCTCCTTTGCTGCAGAATATGTTCTATATGACGGTATATTTGGTCAGCGATAATGTTGTTTCCCTCTTCATCCACATGCATAAGGTCAAAAAATACTTCTGGAAAACCATCTAACATATCCGTCATATTGATAAACCAGTCTTCCTTAATTTCTCTCGCTTTTTTTCTGAATTCTATAGCGCTTTCTCTGTCCTCCATTCTCTCAAATTCCCACCTTCCCTTCTGAGAAAGCTTTTCCTGGGAATATATAATCGGCTGGGCTATACATAAAAACTCAAAACCAAATATCATGGATACAGAATGCATAATCTGTTCCATTTTATACCAAAAGTCAAAACCTCTTAGTTCTTCCTCTTCCGGCAATTGTTTTAACGAACCACCCCAGTGTCTGACTGGCAGTTTCTCCCAAACACTTCCTAAAAAGTACGGCAAAAAAGGGTTGTTGTTCTCTCTTACCATCAAATCATTGACACCCGAAAAGCTAATTACAAGGTCTGGTCTTAATGCACATACATCCCGCAATAATTTCAATAGTTCCTGACTGGAACTGTAACCATCCACAGCAGCATTATAGATTACTGCCCTGTCACTCTCTATCCTGTCGTACAGGCAGAAGGGCCATGACTTCATCCTGTATACTGCTTCTGCCGTTGTGCTGCCTCCTATAGTTACAATTTTAAATTTATCCTTCCCCTCGGTTCCAATCACATGAAATCCTAAATACTGTTCAAGCTCCTCTCCTTCATATAGCATAACATGTCCCAGCTGAATGTCCACACTTGCATCCAAAACAAGATCTGGAAATTCATGGACACCCAACACATTTCTATGTGAAAATCCCATTAATTGCAAATTTTCACAAATACGACTCCACTTATGCACATCAAACCCCAGGACTAACAGTACATGTTCAATATCTTCATACATCAAATCATAGATATTTTTAATATTATGTCCTTCCTCAGGTTCATCATCTGTCACACCTATAAAATCAATGTTCAGATAACGGAACAATTTTTTCCAAACCGCACTATATGTCTCGTTGGTACCATAAAAGAAGAACTTTCTGCCCTGCTTTAGCGAATTAGAAATCTTTGAAAATGGACATATCGTCTGCAGTGCCCCCAAATCACGATGCATATAAGGCATTGGGCGAAAAATTTTCCTTCTCAGCTTTCTTGACAATACGCTGCAGTACCTATCTGTTTTAAACCAGCCAAAGGGCAAAAGTGAAAACACTAAGTTTGCCTCTGTATTTCTCAGCTTTCCTGAAACTTCTTCTGTTAGGTCATGTACAGAAACCTCCGCCGCAATTTCCCCTCCATGAAATTCAATTTTCTTTTTCACTTCACTTAACGCATGAACAGAGTCATATAATAACACATATTTCTTCTCATTCAATGATTTATCCCATTCAAAGATATTTTCATAAGCTATTACCAGACAAACGTTTTGCAGCATCTGATTTATCTCTGTCCGCCTCCAGCCCTCGCATACCACAATTATATCCGACTGACCAATAACATCTTTGCTTTTGACAATCGGCCAAATCAAAAAACTGTTTTCTTCCTCACACTCATCATCTATAATGCCGTGCACATGCACGCCCATGAATTCCAGATTTGCTAATATCATCTGCCCATTTAAGTTTGCGCCATACACAAATATTCTCTTTGATTTAAATTCCTCCTTGAGTGTATACGTGGTAACATAAGATTCAGCTGTATGCAGATCTATGTCCCCACCAGATTTAATCAAAAGAGCATCCTTTTTCTCCGGCAGCTGTTCTACGATTTGATAATTTCCTGATAGCTTAAATTGAGAAACCACAATCTCCCAGCCTTCCCCACATAGAAATATTTGCTTTTCTTTATAGCTTTGGGCAGCATCTAATTGCTGCAGAATACGGATGTTTACCTCATCACATCCTGAGATAAAAATATTTCTTACACCGTCACAATCCTGCATACGGAAAGTTGCCCTTTCAATCTGTGCATTCCAACGAAAAAAACTAATAATTTCAAACTCTGTATTTAATATCGGCAATAATAATTCCCGGTTATCTAACACATCATAAAACCGATTTGCCTTATCAAACATATCACTTCCACAAACTACATAGGAACGCATATCCTTTCCCTGAAGCAGCCCCTCATATGTAATCAATTCATGAAATTTTCCGGCTGCATTTACTGCCAACAGAGCTGCCCTGTTATCGGGCAGAAAAAAATTAAACAATTTGGAACGATTTAAGTCTTCCTTTTCTATGACCCATATTTCCTTCTGTATAAATTCCAGCATAATCCCATTTCTCCTTTCCTGCAATTGCATCAATTCCTCATATACGTCTGCTTTTCATAATTGCCTCATTGAACCTAACTAAATTGGCAATTATTCTCTAAAATATATACACATAGTCTGGAATTTCTATCTCTTGCTGCCTTATGCTGTCATCCTTTACAAAAAGTAATTCTTCCTGCTGTTCTTTTGGCTTCGCTTTCATCAGCGATACCATAGAAACGGTAACCATCTCCTGCATAACGTCCTGAGTCTTCCAAAGTTCTTCCAATTGTTCTTTTATCTGCATGGGCACTTCAAAACCATATCCACAAATCTCCTGACCCGCCTGGCGTTCTTCCCAATACGAATCCATATCTTTATCTATTTTCGTCAGAATCTGCTGCTCACTCGTTAACGTATAGTTGCTCTCTGCCCATTTTAAAATCCGTTCCCCATCACTGGTAAGGTGGTAATTCTGTTCAAAAGAATCATATTCTGATCCCTTATTCTCTGAAAATTTTTCCCGCCAATCTTCTTCCTCTGCAAATTCAGGCTGTTCCTCTTTATATAATATCATATCTTCCAAAACTAATACATCCATCTCCGTGCGCATGAAACATGCATACGCTTCCTGAGGGGTGCATACAATAGGTTCCCCCCGGACATTAAATGAGGTATTGACAATCACCGGACAGCCTGTCAGCTTATCAAACTCTTTAATTACCTCATAATAATAAGGGTTCCTTTCTCCGCTTACGCTCTGGATTCTGGCACTGTAATCCACATGTGTAACTGCCGGGATATGGGAACGAGGTGTGTTGACAATGGGAATCATGTCTATACCCCCCCCCGGGGTATTTTTCCATGTAGAAGGGCAGTTGTTTCTCTTTTTTCACCTTATCCACCAGCAGCATATAGGGGCTTTCCTGAACCAGCTCAAACTCCTGGCATTGTTTTTCTGCCAGTACAGACGGCGCAAATGGGCGGAATGACTCACGGTACTTTATTTTTAAATTTAACTTGGACTGCATGTCAGGCAATCTGGGGTCCGCGATAATGCTGCGGTTGCCAAGCGCCCTCGGACCATACTCCATGCGCCCATGATAAAGCCCAATTACCTTTCCATCTGCAAGCTCTTTGGCAACTTGTTTATAAATATCCTCCCCCATATCATGATAAGAATAGCCGTTCTCATCCAGATACTGCCTGATATACGGAGAAGAAAATCCCGGTCCGAGATAGCTTCCCTTCATACTGTCCTGAGGATTGGGCTTACGCTCCTGCCCACAGAGATTATAATAGGCATAAAGCGCCGCGCCCAGCGCGCCGCCAGCATCTCCGGCAGCTGGCTGTATCCATATGTTTTTAAATATACCGGAATTTAATAATTTTCCATTGGCAACACAATTTAATGCCACGCCGCCTGCCAGAACCAGAGAATCAATATCTTGTCCAAACGTGTCTTTTGCATAGCGTGCCATCATCATAATATGCTCTTCCACAATCTTCTGTACGGAGGCTGCAATGTCCATCTCCCGCTTGGTAATCCGGCTTTCCGGCAGTCTGCGCCCGAAGCCAAAAACTTCGGAAAAACGAGCCTCATTTATCATGGTCCTGCCATTTTGGAAATCAAAATAAGCGAGATTTAAGCGGAATGAGCCGTCTTCCTTGATATCTATCATTTTTTCTTTGATAACATCATAATAAACTGGTTCTCCATAAGGAGCCAAACCCATAAATTTATAATCGCCTGAATTGACCTTGAAGCCACAGAAATAAGTGAATGCACTGTAAAGAAGACCAATGGAATGCGGATAGGAAATCTGTCTCTTTAACTGCAAATGATTTCCCTCACCTATGCCTACGGTGGTAGTCGCCCATTCCCCTACCCCATCAATTGTCATAATAACAGCTTTTTCAAACGGTGAAGGATAAAATGCAGAGGCTGCATGGGAAATATGATGCTCCGTCACAAACAGCTTCCCCTGTCTGCCAAGCCCCCCAACGGCACGTTCCAACAGTTTATGTATCCACATTCTTCGCTCATAAAGCGGCGAAAAACCTCTTTCTATCATAAGCCGCGAATCTTTTCCTAATGCCAGAACGTTATGCAAATAACGGTCCAAAGTCAGTTTTGGGTTATCATAATAGACAACACATTCCAATTCCTCCGCCGTGATTCCCGCTTCTTCCATACAGTAACGTATGGCATTAACCGGAATCCTCATATCATGTTTATTTCTGGTAAACCGTTCCTCCTGTGCTGCTGCTATAACCTCACCATCTTGGATTAAGGCTGCTGCTGAATCATGGTATAATCCTGATATTCCTAAAATGTACATTTGCCCTCCTTTTTCCTATCCTATATTTCATGTATTGTTAATCTTGCATACTTCCACCATATTTCGTAATTTCTGCTGCTTTCTCTCTTTAAACAAGGCTTATCTCCTGCTTCAAAATGATAAATTGCTGAATTGTCTGGAAAAAAAACAGCAAAATGCAATTCCGCCAAAGATTTTTCCACTATCAAATCCACGTCAAGATATAATACGCGTTTCAAGCTTTCCGGCAATATCAATATTTTCCCCTAATCATCCATCTGCTTTTCATTTATAATTCTTTTATCCAATTCCAAATCTCTCTGCCAAAACTACCGGTATTTGTTGCAGGTTCCAAGGAGCGGTTATTTTCCCTCTCCGAAATATTATCATTTTGCACTATCTCATCTACAAAATCCGCTAGTGTTCCCTGTCCATTCGGCCAAATATTCCGATACCTAAACAGTGCCTTGGTATTTTCCAGAAGAAGCTTATCCGGAATAAGGCTATCTATTACATGAACAAACTTCCTGGCTCTCATATCTATCAGACAATGATAATTACCGCCAAATGCCAGCAACTTCAAACAGTGCCCATCCACAAACCCAGTCTCCACCTTGGGATGATCAACCAGAAAAGGCTCACCCTCCATAACCTCAGGTAACTTTAATATCTCAAAGATTCCCATATCCATATCCAATATCAGAATCTCATTTGCCATCCAGGGAATAAACCAAATGGTACGTTCATAATAATAGCTAAAGGTAAAAGTTCGGGATATAGGGCACTCAAATGTATCAGGAATGGAATATCGTTTCTCTATCCCATTTTTAAATGTAAACGAAAGTATATCTCCTCTTTTGCCAGGAATAATCCAGAACTTACCCTGATGGTATTCTAATCTTTCGTAATTACCACCCTGTAATAGCAAGTCATATACTGCCGTTTCCATAGTTTTCATATCGGTGCATACCATTTTATCCGTTCCATATAACAACAGACACAATTTGTCTTCTGCCAACGTGCACTGAAGAGAAATCACTCCTTTCGTTTGCATTGCAATCTCCTGCAGCTGTTCTTTCCAACCATGGCATTCCTCCACTGTATATCCGTCAAATTTCAATAATGGGTACTGCAAATATCCTGGCACCAGATAGAAGATTCCCTCATATTCTATTACATCTTGCGGAGCGTACGGTTCGGTTGCATCGTGCTTATCCTTAAGGTTAAAATATTTCTGCTTACCAGTTTTCCTGTCAATGCCAATAATTCCATCCGCCAACAAAGGAAACAAATAGATAAAATCTCCTTTTCTTTTAATAAACGCATATACCTCCCCATATTTCTGTACGGTTACAGAGTATTCCAACCTGATATCCTGTAACCCCATATTCATGGAAAAAACCGCATTGTCCTGCCCATACGAAGAGACAACCCAAACCCTGTTATCTATCACCGTATAGCTGCAGCTTCTCAATCTTTCTTTATTCTTTGAATCATCCTCTTCCTCAAATCTGTCCATACTCATGGCCCCCTTTGCCTGCCAAACAGTTCAATTTCCCTCTGCCCTGCTGCTCACATTAAGATTTCTGATTATCGTTTCAATATCCTGCTGATCGTTCTGGCATATGAACTCAAATACCCTCTCTGTCCTTTCTGTCTCCTTTGTCAACGCAAGCCCTGCCTCCATCAAGGCTTGGCTTCTGTCTGTCTCTGCCAAATTACCCCACTCTGCAAATTTTTTCCACGTATCTGTATTGAAATAGATACTGTCATCTTCCGGCCAAAAGCATTGTATTGTTACATTCGTAAAAATGGCTATAAAATTTAATAACCCGGTCCTTATGCCAACAACATGCCCACACATTTCAATAAATGCAGGAAGCTCCGCAAGTTCCAAAAAAACATATGGCACACCGGGTACCACCGCTTCTTCAGAATTAAATACAACATCATATCCTTCCTTAGACAAAGCTTCACATAACTGAGTCCAAAACGCCATACTTTTCAATTCTCTGCCTATGGGACCAAACCAATTCGCATATGGCACGATAAATACGGTCTTTCCTCTTTTTAACCCAAATGAGGCAAACAAACGCGCAATCTTATCTCTGCCCGGTGAACTTTTGAGTGTAAATCTGTCAAATACTGTCTCCTCCGGCAGTTGGAAAAATTTCTTGACAGACTTCAATGCATCTAATTTATCTGGGTTTTCAAACAGAAGCCTCAGGTCAAAAATCCTACTTTTTTCTGCGGCAAAAATATCCTCCGCATATTCCAGGCAATCGGATGGAACGACCTCCACACGATCTATATACGGACATAATTCCAACGCCGCTTTGCCGCGTTCGCCGGTAATATAGAAAATCAATGATTTATGGATTCTCTCCTTATACCCCTTCAGATATCCCATGACGGAACACATGTCGCCAATAGGCCACCCCGGCGCTACAACCACCTGGCCGTCCTCTCTGTTTAAATCACAAAGAATTTTCTCTTTCAAGACCTGCGCCTGAAAATCACATAATTCTTTATACCCGATAAAATCGCTGCCATACTGCAAATCCTTTGCTGATAATATCCGAAATATCTCATTCCGGTATATTCTGGGAATTACAATCACATAATAATCTTTCCATACCTCAATGTCTTCCGGCAGGACTACTTTAACTCCAGAAATGCTCTGCTTATTTTTATCCTTGTCTACAATGCATTCCACTGTAAAATTGAGTAATCCATTTCTCAAAATCCGCTCGGTCCTTTTTCCTGCCCCCCAGATTGCAATAGGTTTATCCTGAGGATTAAAAATAATATTTTCCATGGATATCTCTTTCTTATCCTGCATATATTTATCGTCTCCAACCGAGTTCTCTACCATCCCCTCATTTATATCCCCTGACATTTTATATATCATATTATTTGTTATTCCGTATACATTTTTACTGTAATACTTAAAATCCGCATCCTGATAATGATGGTAATAATAAAAAACTGCGGACAGCGGCGGACAAATGTCAGAACTCTTCATAATCCAAAACTTTTCACATTCCAGGCAAAAACCTTCCTCCCCTGGCTGAATCCGCAATAAATCAGAAAATGATTTGATGAAAAACTCTTCCTCCAGATTCTCCATAACCTCAAGCAGAATATATATTTTTTCTACCTCATCCCGCTTTATTGTTTCAGGCGTAGGTGCACTGAAATTAGCATTATCCCCTTCCCAATGCACTCTATACCTTGCAAGTTTTTCTGGATATATATAAAATTCCGTCACCTGCAAAAAACGAAGCCAATAATCATAATCATGAATCTGCTTATACGAGAAACGGAACTCTCCAACCTTATCATATATTTCTTTTCTAATGCACAACGTGGATGAACACAGATAATTGCCTTCCATATAGATTTTTCGGAACCATTTTTCCTTCTCCATATTCTGCAAGTTCTCATTAGAAAAAACAGAACATAAAGAATGTTCCATTAACACGCAGCCCTTCCCATCAATAATTGTCGGTCTGCACAGACATGCCCCATACTCTTCATGTTCCTGAAAAAAAGCCATATATTTTTCTAATATAGTATCTTCCCACATATCATCAGAATCCAGCCAACAGATAAACTCCCCCTGTGCCTGCTGAAACATATACTCTGCCGCCCCAAAACCTGTATTTTCTTCCATAACCGTCAGGCGTATCCTGGAATCGCCAAAGCTTTTTATCACCTCCACGGAATTATCCGCGGAAACATCATCTACGATAATCAATTCAAAATTAGAATAGGTCTGCTTCAAAACACTTTGGATTGCCTGTCCAACAAATTCCTCGTGATTATAACTTGGCATACATACCGATACCAATGGCTCTTTTTTCAACATATCGCCTCTCCCTTTACAATGCTATCATACGTTCTCTTGTACAAAAATTGCAAATCTTTCTTCCATTACCTTTTATTAGACATATTATCATTTTCCCCTGATATTTTCAATATGGGATACCTGCTTCCGTCCGCCGCCAATACCACGAAAAGCTGGCTATCACGACACCATCTTAAAAATAATGCAAGCAGGGTAAACCTACTTGCATTATATACTACTACCCCAAAAATATCAAATAACTTTCATATAATCCGCTCACTCAAGCACATAGATATTGGTTCTCGTAATTGCAAACAGGCTTTTCACCTGATAGGCAAATTTAAACATATGATTCTCAACTACCTGCCTATGGAATCTTGGAGCCATATATATCAGTATAATTTTCCTGTGTTTCCGTCTATAACTGTCCTCAATATTTGTTATCACATGTTCCAGGCATTCTCCTTCAAATGGGTCAAACATATAGAAATAATTATAGGAATCTATATCTGTATAATTGGCCGCATCTCCACATACTACAGAATAATGATGCCCTGTCTCACGCTCCAGTATGCCTGAATTTTCTGCTGCCAGTTTATATAACTGCCGGTCAAACTCTATACCCCCTCCTCTTTTCATTCCAGCCTTCTCAAAGATGAAGAAGCTTGTCCCTTTGCCGCAGCCAAAATCGAAAACCGCATCATCCTCATGAAACTTAAAGTTATTTAACACCGACTCCAGCACAATGCCTTTTCCAGGCCAGTAATCGTGAAATTCTGTAACGTTACAATTAGGTTCTCCATGTTCCGCTTCCGCAATCGTTTATTCATCACATATCTCCTCTATTTCCTCTGTATCTTTATATGCAGTTACTAATATCGTTGTTGTCTCAGGCTGGTAGTAATCTAACACATGATGGGATTTTATGCCAATAATATCCAGCCCCATAAGATAACATTTTTCATACTCTATTTCAGATTGATAAAATCCTTTTTTTCCTATAACGGCAAAAATCCCCATTTTCTTTTTTATTATATATCGATGCAGTGTACGATTCAAGCAGAAAAAATACGCCTTTATATACGCAAAGCCATTGATATGCGTATATAAAGGCGTATCTTACATAATATGAAATTTGCATTCTCTAACAGCTAATTTTCAGCAATGTCGTCTGTCCATGAATCCTGATATCCGCAGAATTTGCCGGAACAAATACACAGTCCCCATGAAAGAAATTTATCATCTCCCCCCTATTCCAGTTCAAGACCCCGCAGCCCTCTACACACAAAAGAATCTGAAACGAATTCTCCGCCTGGGAAATTTCCACTACCTCTCCCCGATGCCTTGTGCTTATCATCATGCGCTCCACCTGAAAATAGCGGCAGCGGCATAAGAATTCTGTGGCATACCCCCTCTTAAATTTCAGCACACGCATCGGCTGCCGCAAATCCCGGCTTGATTTCAGGCAAGCCACCTCCAATGCTTTCTCAATGTGGAGTTCCCGCTGTTTTCCCATTTTATCGGTCCTGCCATAGTCATACAGACGGTAAGTGATATTGGAATTTTCCTGAATTTCTGCCACCAGGCTTCCCGCCCCCAGGGAATGCACCTGCCCGGGCGGGATAAAGAACACATCATCCTTCTGGATACGGACTTTCTGCAGATATTTTTCAATATCTCCTGCCATAATGCTGTTCCTTACCTGTTCTTTTTCCATATCATGGCAGAAACCATATACCAGCTTGGCATCTTTCGCCGCATCCAGTACATACCACATCTCCGTTTTTCCCAATGAACCATTTTCATGCACTCTGGCATAGTCATCACTCGGGTGGACCTGCACAGAAAGATCTTGTCTGGCATCAATAAACTTAATCAGGCAAGGCAATTCTCCACGCGGATTTGCATACTTTCCCATATATTCCGGATGCTCGATTAAGACCTGCGCTAAATTCTGTCCGGCATATTCGCCGGAAGCCACCATACTGATTCCGTCAGGATGCGTGGAACATTCCCAGGTTTCAGCCAACGGCTGCATGGCAAGGTCTTTGCATAATTCAAGGTTCAGCCTGCTGCCTCCCCAGAGATAGTCTTTGCCCACAGGCTTCAAGAGAAATGGAGCTGCCTCTTTATTCCCATTCAAATTTCTGTTTGTCATGGACACTGATCTCCTTACCCAACTGCACCTCCAAAATCTTTAGAACCGTACTGGCTATCACAGTATGGCGGCAGCCAGCCTGCATGGTAATGACATCCCCGGCAGTTACTATCTGTTCCATACCATCTACAATCACCTTGCCCTCGCCGGAAATAATGCTCCACACCTCATCCCGCCGCTCATGGCTATGGTAATTCATCTTCTCGCCTGCATTCAGCGTCACCTTAATCGTCAGGCTGTTCTCTTCTATATCGAGAATGCGAAAACTTCCCCAGGATTTCTCTGCATAGCGGATGGGCCTGTCTAACTTTTCCACATAAGGCTTCATAAAACTGGACTGCGCTTTATCCGAGACCAGGATGCCATCTGGACCGGCGGAAACTACGATGTCTTTGAGCCCCATGCACAGCACCGGAATATCCAGTTCATTGATGACATGGACATTTTCACAAGATTCATCCAGCATTGCATCACCAACGGTAAACTTGCTCATAGTATCCGTCAGCGTATTCCAGGTGCCCAAATCCTTCCACGCCCCACCGTAACGCACTACCTGAATATTAGGCTCATGTTCTGCCACCGCATAATCAAAACTGATTTTATCCAGACTTTCATATTTGGCATATAAATCTGCATAATCCTCAAATTCAATCAATTCATGCGCTTTATCCAGGACATATTTTAATTTATAGGCAAACACGCCGCCGTTCCATAACGCGCCCTCTGCAATGTATCTTTTTGCCGTCTCCATATCCGGCTTTTCCTTAAAGGTCTTAACCGAGGAAATTTCCCCCTTATCCTGTGGGATAATATAGCCATATTTCTCACTGGGGTAGGTGGGTTCAATTCCCATCAGCACCAAATTAGCCTCCCCCTTTGCCGCCTGCTGCGCCAACCGCCCTAATGTCTCAAAATAACTGTCCTCCACATAGGGGTCTATCGGGCATACAATTACGGCTTCCTCCTCCTGCACCTTCCTCACGTCATGGAGATATGAGGTCGCTAAAGCAATAGCCGGAAACGTGTCTCTGCGGCATGATTCTAAGCTAATCCCCACCTGTTCCCCCAATTGGCTGCGGATTATTGAGGACTGCGACTTGGATGTCGCTACCGTCACTGTGGAATTGGGCGCCGCCTTTTGAATCTGTCTGTACACCCGCTGCAACATGGATTCCGCTTCCCCCTCTTCCCCCTCGAAAAATTTGATAAACTGTTTGGAGCGGACGTCATTGGACAGGGGCCACAAACGTTTCCCCGAACCGCCTGACAGCAATATGATATTCATCTCTTAACCACTCTTTCCTTTCTGTGCTTTCCCATTCTTTTTACCCGGGAAACACTGATTAAAGCATTTCCCTGGAACTCCACCACTGATATGTATTTCGCACTGCCTCTTGAAAAGTAGTCCTGGCATACCATCCCAGGTCATGGATGCGCTGTGAATCCAGGCACATATGCTGCCTACCTTCCGGCTTGCCCGAATCAAACACCACTTCTCCTGGATAGTTTACCACTTCTTTGATTGTCATTGCCGCTTCGCGTATCGTAATCTCTCCACCACTGCCGACATTATACAGAAACTCGTCTTTGGCATGGTTCATGACAAAGATGCATGCCTCCGCCAAATCCTGAGAGTACAGAAATTCGCGACAAGCATTACCTGTTCCCCACACAACTACCTGAGATTCATGATTTTCTTTTGCCAAATGAAAGCGCTCTATCAGCGCCGGAATCACCCCGGCTTTGTTGCTTCCCATGGGCGCATGTTCCCCAAAAAAATTACAGGGTATCACAGTTATCGCCGGAAAAGCATATTGCCGCCTGTAATATTCACATAATTTTGCACCCGCCAGCTTCGCCAGCGTATAGGGAGCATCGATACCCTGCAAATCGATTCTGCCGATATCCTCCTCGCGAAAAACCTCACAATCGCTTTGAGGATAAAGCAGAATGCTGCCTATGTTCAGAAATCCCTTAACCTGGCAACGGCAGGCTGCCTCCAAAACATTCATAGCCATCCTCAGGTTGCAGTTAAGCATATCCAAAGGATATTCACGCTTAAACTCTATACCTCCAACCAGACCGGCTGCAAAAAATACATACTCTGGCTGCTCACGTTCAAAAAAAGACATGGTATCCGCCCAATTTTCCAAGTCCAGTTCCGAATGGGAACGGACAATAATATTATCATACCCTTGCTCTTTTAACTTTTTTAAAATGGCAGAGCCAGCCATCCCGCTGTGCCCAGCCACATATATTCTCGCATGTTTCTCCATCGGCTAAACAAGCCCTTTCATAATCGTTTCCATAGTCTCTATAAAATAATCTATCTTGTCGTTGATGATTGTCGGATGGTTGCCTATGTAAAACCCGCTGTCATGTATCACGTCCGCATTCGTCAACGGCTGCGGTATGCTGTAATCCATAAATGCAATCGCCTTATTCCTCATGAAATTGCCAGCAAGAATCGGCCTGGTCTCGATACCTGCCTTTTCCAGTTCCCCGACCACCTGATTGCGCTTTGCGGCAAATCCATCTTCCAGTATCATGCCAAAGCCATACCATGAAGATTTCCCTACTTCTGACTGCAGTCGAATCCCCGGGATTCCTTTTATTTTTTCAGACAGATAGGCAGCGTTTTCTCTCCTGTTTTTTATAATCTGGTCAAGTTTTTTTATCTGACGGCAGCCAATTGCCCCCTCCATATCTAAGGGACGTACATTAAATCCGGGCACGATAAAGTTAAATTTCTCATAAAATGGATTTTCACTGGCTTCGTTAATCACGCTGTCCTGGGGAAGATTCCGTGTCCAGCCGTGCGCCCTAATGCAAAGCATATACTCATACAATTCACGGTCATCTGTCACTGCTATACCGCCTTCCATTGTACACAGATGATGGGCAAAAAAAGTAGAAAACGTTCCCAGCATCCCTATCGTCCCCAACTGCCTGCCCTCATACTCCGCACCCATAGCCTCGCAATTGTCTTCCATGAGGATAATATGTTCCCTCTCACAGATTTGGGTCAACTCAGCAAATTTATTGGCATTCCCCAAGAGATTCACAGCAACAATTAACTTCGTATTGTTCGTGACTGCCTCCTGGACTTTGGAAACATCCATGTTAAAGGTATCCGCCTCAACGTCCACAAACACCAATTTCAGCCCAAACTGCACCAATGGAAAATAGGTGGTGCTCCAGGAGACAGCCGGGACGATTACCTCATCCCCTGCATGAAGCTTTCCTGAATAGACAAGGGCTGCAACTGCAACCAGATTTGCACTGGAACCCGAATTAACCATCACCGCATATTTGCTGCCAAACTTTAAGGCAAACTCTTTTTCATATTCCGCAACATGCTTGCCCATCGTATACATGTCGCTTTTTATCACCTCATTGATTGCTTCCAATTCTTCTTCATCCCAGGATGACTGGCAAAGTCCGTACTTCACTGTTCTCCCTCCATTTCTTTATATGTTTTCATGTACCATTCATAAATTTCCGGCAAACCCTGGTCCAGGGAAATTTCCGCCTGATACCCTGTCAGTTGATAGAGTTTATCTGTGCAGGGGCAGCGGCGGAGCACACAGCCTTCCGGGGCTGGTTCCACCTTTACCTGTGGATTACTGCCAGCAATGGTTAGCAGCTTTTTCAACAAATCAATAATCTTGATTTCCTCATCACTCTTGCCGATATGCACAATCTCGCCCTGACAGCGGTCCGACAGCATCACCGCCTCCGTTGCGCGGACGCCGTCTTTCACATCACAGAATGCCCGCGTCTCCTCCCCTCCATAAATCGTAAAAGGATTTTCACCGTCAAAAATTCGTTTTATAAATTCCGGCAGTACATGGTCAAATCCCATCCTCGGTCCATAGATGTTATGATAGCGGATAATTTTTACAGGCACATGGTTCACTCTCCCATAGTTGGCGGCAATAATCTCACCAATCAACTTGCTTCCGCCATAAGACCAACGCGGATTAAGCACGTTATCTATTGTCAGCGGAATATCCTCTTTGGTCGGGATATACTCTGCATGTTCGTCCAGATAGCAATTGATTGTGCCCGCATACGTTTCTGATGAGGAAGAATACAGGAAACTCCCGCAATTCTCTGATGTACACCACTCCAACATATTCATCAAAGTCAGGATATTTGCCCTGAGCACGTCATAGGGCCTTTGATAAAAGTTTTTCGTCCCATTGATAGCAGCCAGATGATACACATAATCATATTTCCCAGACAACTGGCGATAAAATTTTTTCTCCGTCATGTCTGCCTGAATAAAAATTACATTTGCTTTCTCAATCAAGGACTGGAACATTCCATCGGAAGAACCACGTGCAAAATTATCAATCACGGTGACTTCCATTCCTTCCTGCCCTGACAGGTAATCTGCCAGATGGTAACCTATAAAGCCGCTTCCTCCTGTAACTATCGCTCTCTTCATATCTTCTCCTCTATCAGCATATTGCCAATTGTGTCTCTCTCTTCTCTTTCCTTTAATTCATCACAGCAGTCCCAGATGTCCAATATCCTGACCCCCTCCATTCCCTGTGTAAAATGAAAGGTATGGTACCTGCTGCAGTTATTCAGTGCCAGCATCCCGGCAATTCCCTCACAGGCTTCGTTTAGGTCATCATACACTTCCCCCAAATTCAATTCCTGCAGTTCCTCACGCCTGGCAACAAAATCATGTAATCTCAATTTATAGCCTTTGTCCTTCAGCTTCCTTGCGATATATACGGAACTGGACCCCCTCAAATCAGAAGTCTCCGGCACGCCTTTGAATGCCATCCCAGTAAGGAGCAGCTCTTTCTCCTGAGCCGGCGCGCCGATTTTGCGCTCCACCCAGCAGACAACATCGTCTTCCAGCGATTCGTTAAAGCGCCTTGCCGCATATATGAAATCTTTGCTCTTTCCCTCTTGCATATTGTTCATCAGGATATAGGCATCTTTCTCCAGACATGGTCCAGCCACAAATCCAGGGCTGGCAATGTTGCTCCTTGCGTAACCTTCGTTGGCATTTCTGATGACGCTGATGCCATCGAGCCCAAATGTCTGTGCTGCCACATTAAGCACGTTGCCTAGGGCAAAATTCATATCCCGGTAGATATTGCAGTATAACTTAATGAGTTCTGCTTCCTCCAGACTCTCCGCTTCTATCACCTTGGAAGTAATCTGCTTAAAAAGCTTATGTGACATTTTGACTGCCTGTGGGGAATTGCCGCTGACAACCTGCGGAAGGCTTGTCAGTTCCACAAGCGCTTTTCCCTCAACCGTACGTTCCGGGCACATGGCAATCATCGGGGCACACCCCGAATCTTCTGCCATCTCCTGCAGCCTTGGCAATACCACGTTCCTGCTGGTGCCAACAGATACCGTGCTGCGCAGGATAACCAGTTCACGTCCGCTATATACGTTCCTGAACGCCTTCAAAGAGGACACGATATAATCAAAATTCGGCTCTTTTGTCTGCCCAATGAGAGGCGTCCCTACTGTAATCATAAAGGCGTCAAATTGTACATCCCGTGGAAACTCTTCCACACAGAAAAATTTCCGCCCCATACATTCCTTGATTTTATCGTCTAAGCCAGGTTCAAAAAAATGTGCTTGACCACCTGCCAAAGACTGTTTTATCCGCTTCTCCTTTTCTACGCCATACACGGTAATGCCTTTATCCGCTGCGGCAATGGCAAAGGTCAGGCCCACATAGCCAAGCCCAATTATTCCTATCGTCATTTCCTACGCCTCTTTTCTTCGGTTTTATCTTTGTGATAAGAGTTTCTTCGATAATGAAATCACACGGTTCACCACGGTATCTGAGTTGAAATGCTCCCACTCGCCCCAGCGTCCAACGCCAAATATATGATGCTTTTCCATCTCCTGTAAGATAGCGCTTATCATCACTTTCTTCTTTACGGTATTGCATGGGTATGCGTATTGGTTCACATATTTCCAGCCCCCTGCCGGCACAACCCTTTCCATATTCGTCTCATAGAATCCGCCATGTCCGCCCTCGATAAAGTTATTGCGGTAAAACCTTCTGTGATAGGGCAGCTCATGGTTCGGATAAAATACCCAATGGGCATTGTCCTCCCTGTCCTCTTCAAAGTACCTGACTTCCAGCGAGGTGTATGGCAGCTCTTTACAGTAATCCGTAACCTGGGAATCACAGCCTGTAATCTCGTCAAACTCCGTCCAGGGAATCGTATTGATGATATATTCTGCTGAATATGTATCGTTAACGGTTTTCGTCTTACAGTCTAATTTATTGGCTTGCACATGGTACTCAATCTTATCTTTCACACGTTCTGCCATGCGATTCCAGACCTCGCCGTAACCAGCCGTCTTGGGATAATAAAATGCGCCGTGGGACGGATATTTGCCATGCATTTTCTTTTCCAGACAGCTCAGGAGCGTATCTTCAAAATTGACCGTTGGCAATTTATCCAGCCAATAAGTGCCAAGTTCGTCAAAATATTTGCCAAACATCTTTTTGTTGTAGGGAACCAAATACTCCCCAGCAATTTTATCTCCTAGTTTCCAGTGCGCCCATTCTTCAAAATTCTCCGGCATAGGCGTATTCAAGTTGGCTCCGGCATAGGCAATTGATTTCAGATATTCCACCTGGTCTTCCAACGGCAGCTGGTATATCTGGGCTTCCATCGGATAATCTATTACTGCCCTGCCCAAATCAATCTTTCGGATACAGGGATAATAATTCCATTCCTCCAGGGGCATAAACGATAATATGTATTCCTGACCTTCGCTCTTTCTGGCATCTAAGAAATGACCTCCGCCAAAATCAAGCGGAAAACCCCCTACTTCCTCACTGCGGCATAATCCCCCGGCGTTTTCTTCCTTCTCCAACACCAGAAAATTTTCTTCTCCTCCGTCTTTCAGGCAGTTTGCCATCGTTACACCGGCTGGTCCGGCTCCTAAAATCAAATACTTCAGCATTTTTTTCTCCTTTGAACAATATTTAATATATTAGATTTTTCGACAAAAAATAATTGTATTACTAACATCTTCCATTAAAAAATTCAATTTATCCTTTGCTTCTTTTTCACTCCCGCATTTTACCCCAGCATAACATTTTATCTTCGGCTCTGTCCCGGAAGGACGGATACAGCACCACGCATCAGCCTCCAGTTCAAAGTACAATACATTGGAACGCGGCAGACCTGTGACCGCGGCTTTACCTGTCAGGCAATTTACAATCTTATCCTCACGGTAATCACGAAACTGCATAACTTTAAATCCTCCTATCTGCTCGGGAAGATTGGTGCGTATATGTTCCATCATTGCTGCAATTTTTTCTTTTCCCTCCTGCCCCTTTAGGGTGACAGCAGTAAGCCCCTCTTTAAAGTAGCCGTATCGTTGACAAAGATGTTCCATCTGTTCACAAAGCGTCATGTTCCGGCTCCTGCACCACGCAGCGACTTCACACAATGCCATCGCTGCAGCCACGGCGTCTTTATCTCTGGCGTACGTCCCCGGCAGACAGCCATAACTCTCCTCAGAGCCAAACAGATATTCATAACTGTGCTCCTGCTCAAACTGCTTAATCTGCTCCCCGATATATTTAAAACCAGTGAGCGTCTCTATCAATTCCACATGATACTCTTTTGTAATTTTCCTTGCCATTTTCCCGGAAACAATGGTAGTTATAACCGCACCATTCTCCGGCAAGATACCTAAGGCTTTTTTTTGGGAAAGGATGTATTCTAAAATCAGCATCCCGGACATATTGCCAGTAAAACTTTTGTAACTTCCAGTCTTTGTATCCTTAGCATATATCCCCAGACGGTCCGCATCGGGGTCCGTAGCAAGCACAATGTCTGCCTCCACTTCTTCTGCCAGCTTTAATGCAAGGTCAAAGGCATGTTTATCCTCAGGATTCGGATAAGAAACCGTAGGGAAGTTTCCGTCCGGCAATTCCTGCTCCTTTACCACGTAAACCTGTGCAAAACCTAATTCCTGCAAAATCCTCCTCACTGGAAGATTCCCTGTCCCATGCAATGGCGTATAGACAATCTTCAGCTTTGATGCCTGTTCCCTGATTATCTGAGGACGGAGCGCTAATTTTTTTATAGCTTCAAAATACCGGTCTTCTGTCTCAGGTGGAATAACCTGATATAATCCTCTTTCTTCTGCTTCTTCCCGGGATATGGACTTAATCTGAGCAAAATCTGTAACATCATTTACCCTGGCAATAATTTCTTTATCCCTGGGCGCCGTAATCTGTCCACCATCCTCCCAATAAACTTTATATCCGTTATACTCGGGAGGATTATGGCTTGCTGTCACTACAATGCCAGCCATACATCCAAGTTCTCGAATTGCAAAAGATAGCATCGGGGTCGGGTGCGGCTGGGAAAATATATAGACTTTAATCTTGTTTGCCGCCAGACAGCAAGCTGCCGTTTCCGCAAACTCAGAAGACCTATTCCTTGTATCATAAGCAATGGCGACCCCCTTCTCTCCGCCTTTCTGTTCTATAATATAATTGGCAAGCCCCTGCGTTGCTTTTTGGACTGTGCCGCTGTTCATCTGGTCTTCTCCTTCGCCCATAATACCACGGAGTCCGCCAGTGCCAAATTCCAATCCCATTCGGATTCCTCCTTACTGTTTATATATTCCAATAAACATTTCTAAGACGCTAAAATCACGTTTTAGAAACTAGGAACACTTATTCCACAAACGAATTTATGGTCATATAATCAGTTATACCCATTTTTTCTAATAAATCGACAATTTCTCCTTCATATCTTTCTCCAACCGCCACTACTACCCCGGAATTGTCACCAAACTCTACTTCACTAAGTTCGTACACTGGCAAGCCAAAAAACTCCGTCTTCCCATGTTCCCTCTTACTGACAAGGAATCCGTCTGGTCTTCGATTTTCCCCACCTGCAATCCGAAAGCATTTCTCTCCATAATAACCTGCTCCATAAAAATAGACCTTTTGAAATCTTTCCATAAATGGTACTAAATTCTTTTTTAGGTACACTTGCTGGGCTAGATCCCTGAAAGAATTAATTCCCAAATCTTTTAAATTGGCATATGTCGTTCGCAATGTATTTTTTATTTGTAATATATATCTTTGTGCAAACATATCCGACATTACATAACCTGTTTCAAAACCCGCATCCTGTGCCACATAACCTAAAACACGCTCTATTGCATGACTAATAGTTCCATCCCATGGCAACGGTTCTTCTTGAAAATGCTCATACTTCCAATCCTTTGCCAGCAATTTCTCCAGTGCAGCAAACTTGCACCAAAACACCGTTCCCAAAGTAACAGAAGGATACTTTGGGGAAATATTGCAATTTAGTTTTAACATTTCTGCTAAATTTACGGTATTTTCATAATTCGCCCCCCATGTATCGACATAAGCATGATTCAATCTCCTTCCTGCCATTTCCGGCGGCACTAACAAACCAACCGTTTTATTTTTCACTAATAAATCTAATACATTATATATGTACTCTTCTGAAATCAAAGTGTTATCCCACATATTTCTAATCCATAATTGCGTATCAGCAGAAAGTTTTTCATTTTTTTCTTTTTTATCGTGTACAAAACATACATACCTGTATTGACAAACCTTTTCCCGGAAAGCTACCAGTAATGCACTAAGGTCTCTTCCCCTGTTTTCCTTCATAATAATATTACAGTGTTGTAAATTCCATTGCTGCAGATAATTTTCCAATTTCTGTTTCATCTCCCCTGAAGACACAGAAATAAATACATTTATACCAACTGGTATATTTTTTATATATGCAAGATAATCCTCCACGCTGTCTTCATAATACAAATGAATAAAAATGCCTACTTCATTTAATTGGAAAGACTGGGGAATATCTTCTCTAATCTTTGAGGATAAAACAAAATTCAGTTCTTTCTCTTTCACTATTTCAAAAACATTTTCTAAAAAACTATCCTTTGATACAATCATATATTTGACTCCAAAAGCTCTTGTATAATTTCCTCAAATAAATAAACTTTAATATCTTTAAATTTCATTTCCAATGTTTGTCTGATTTCCTGACTCCCAAAAGCTGCCGTTACTACAACAGCTTCTGTTTGCTGCAAGTATTCTTGCGCTATTTTATCATCTAATTTCACAATCGGCAAATCCTTAACAATCATCCTATCTGCCCTCTGGTCAATACCGCATATGACATTTATCCCTACACTACCAAGTTCGCGAAAAACTCTCTCACCAATACATCCAAATCCATAAATTACAAGCTGTTCCATACCCCGGCTTTGGAAAAATTCCACGAATGATATTCCTCTGCTTTCCAGATATGCCCAACGATCCAATAACTCATGAATATACTTTTCCTTGGCAGATTTCTCCTTTTCTCTCTCCTCTTTTCTCTTCCTCCACAACTCCACTTCTTCCAACTGCGTTATCTGTATACCAAAAAGCTGCGCATACTCTTTCATGATACTAACCGCCTCTTTGATAGATTTATCTATTATTGCAGACTGGTTTGACACATTCCCCTCATGTCCCACATGAACATACAAATGTTCCATATTAATTGTAAACTTTTTTCCCTCAAACAGCATAAGCATCCACAGCAAAAAGTCATCCGCCCCATTGCTTTTCATCGTCCTGGTCAGCCAAATCTCTGGAATAGCACTTTTGTTCAACAACACCTGTCCCGGAGAAACAATCTGATTTTCCTGAGACAAATAGTTCTCTAAATCCGTTACTTTTTCCAGTTCTTCCAAAGACTTATATATATGTGACTTTACATCCTTATCACGCTTTGTTAAATATCCATTGCACACTACTGCCTCGCAATTACCAATCTTTCTTCTCTGGCTCACAAAATAATCTTCTGATATCTTGTCATCCTGATCCAAAAAAATAAGATAACTCCCTCTTGCCAGCTTAGCCCCTGACTGCCTTGCGCCATGAATCCCCTGATTTTCTTCCAAGTTGCATACAATAACTTCTCCCCAAGTTCTAACGCCTCCCTTGACAGGCAATTTATTTCCAGGCTCATCATTAACGAAAATAAGTTCGCAATCCACCCCCATCTGCTTCTTCATGTTTATAAAATTGACTTCTGCTATCTGCAATAAATATGGCAAATATCGATTTCCTTGATATAAAGTTACAATTAGCGATGTATCTATCATGCTCTTCCTCTCTTGTCGTTCATCCGACATCCGATTTCCCTGAAAAACCAGTTCCGTTCCAGCTTCCAAGCATTCGGGATATTCCCTCAGCCATAGTAATTCCACATTCCCAGCCTATCCGTTCCTTTATCTTACTACAGTCCAGCACATTATTCTTTACCTGCACACCATAAGCCGGCTTCAATGTCTGATGCAATTCAATTCCCAACATTGCAGATATAATCTCACATATTTCAAGAATGCTCGTTCCCTCACTGCTTCCTACATTATAGACCCCCTCCTCTATATCCAGAAGCAAACATCGGTAAATGCACTCACAAAGGTCGTCAATATAAAGATAGTCCCTAAGGCAATTTCCATCCCCCCAAATTTCAACGTTTTTTCCCAACAGACCACTTGCCAAAAAAGTAGCTATAATTCCCTGCCCATTGAACGGCTGCTGATAAGGACCATATGGATTTGCTATCCTCAGGCAAACCGTAGGTATTTTGCTCGTCCTGGAGATAAAACTCAGATAATTTTCTATCATCAGCTTTTGTATCCCATATTCAGAAATAGGCTGTGCCTCCTCCAACTCACTGATGGGAAAAATATTTTTATTCCCATATACCGCCCCGCCAGAAGAAGCGAAAAAAATTTTCTTTACCTTACATTCCACACATATGTCAATAAGCAACATCATATCTACAATATTACTTTGGAAAAGTTCTCGCTGATTTCTTATCGCAGAAACCGGCACACCCTTCCACTTTAGCAAAATTATATAATCATCCTCTTGTACTATACCTCTATAGAGCTCTGAATCTTCTCCTACATCCTGATAGTAAACAACACCCTTAATTTCTTGCTTTGGCTTCCTGTTATCACATGCAACAACCTGCACTTGTCTACTGTTCAAATACTGCAGTAAATTTGTGCCGATGAAACCATTACTTCCAATCACTACAACCCGCATTATTTTTATCCTCTATTTGCATTTCTCCTGCCACAGTCCTTCCAGGCGTTCTTCCATAATCTCTTCACTGAAATTTTGCTCATAAATCGCTCTCGCACACCTTCCTATACTATTTAGCTTATCCTTGTGTTTAACAATCCACTTTATTTGTTCTGAAAGTTCCATTTCATCCCCAAAAACAAAACCATTTTGCCCTGATTTAACAAATTCCACTTGTCCAACATTTTCGGACAAAATGCAAACCTTACCATACATCATCGCCTGAGTAACAACTACAGGCATGGGATCGTCTCTGGACGGACAGACTAAAACATCAATTTCCTTATATTTCGCCGCCAGTTCTTCCTGAGATACTTCACCTTCAACCCTTACATATTTCACTTGCTTTATCAGCGGCTTTAGTCCCTCCCAATATTCCTTTTCTGCCTCTATTGCTGTCCCAATTATCAATATTTCTATTTTTTCCTGATACTCCAAAGGCAGTTTTAAAATCACCTTTAATAAGGTATCCTGTGCTTTTCTATTACTAATAGCGCCTATCATGCCAAACGTCACTCTTTCACGCACTGACATCTGGCTTTCATCCGCAAGCAAATCCTCTTCCGGAATACAATATTGCAGCACCTGTGCATTTTTCTCTTTACAATGTGCCAGAAATGCTCTTCTGGCATATTCACCTCCACAGAATACAGATACGTTTTTCCCACAATCCAAAACTTCTGCCTCCTGATATCCGCAATCTGCCTCATGAATCCACCAAATGACAGGCGTTTTCAAATCCTTGTAGCTTTCAAGCAATCCTTTCAGCCCGAAAGTACACATTATAACTAAATCAAATTGCCTGATATATTCCTTTTGTATATCACCTTCCACAAATATCCAGTTAGGCACATAGTCTATATGGTTTATCTCCAATTCTTTTCTCAGAGGACCATCACTCATTCCGGCATATAACACTGAAATTCCCATCTTCTTCATTACCTTCGCCATGTTCATCAATGCTATCGGAGCCCCCGTATAAGATAATTCATGAGAAATCAATAACGCCCTTTTATTATCATCTTTGAGCCAATCGCTAAACATACACTTATTGCCGTCACTGTATATCCAAACTGGTTTCTTAGTTATATTTCCAAGCTGCAGATAATTAAGAATCATATTTTCTGGAATGCCCAATCCTGTCAGCTGATGTTTCATCTCATCATAAAATTTACTCAGCACCAATATCACATCAACATCCGTAGCCTTTAACTGACTTGGCAATATAATCTTAATTCCATCAATAGTTGTTCCAGCTTTCTTGACATTATTATCTAAAAAGTATACTACCTGTTTTTTGTCTATATATTTCCAATAACGGTAAAATATTCTCCCCGTTCCAAAAATAGCAACCCTCATCCATAAACCTCCAAATTCATTTTAATAATTTCCGTCTAATATATAATCCTCCAGTGCCGCATGGTTCCCGGCTGTCGCCCAAGGAAAATCTTCCATTTGCGCCATATTGCAATACCGACATGCCGGTATCGGTTTTGCCAGCAATTCCATGGCATTCCATACGTTGAAATCCGCTTTATGGATATCGAAGTAATCCTTTCCTTCCTGCAGCTGATACCCGGTATGGAACTGATGATTCATTTTATCAAATGCAATCACGCCGGAACACATCGCCAACTTTCCCCGATACAATTCATGGCAAGAGGAAGTGAAGCAATGCTGGAAATTATATGCCCCATCATTGCTGTCTGAGAGGGAATAAAATTTAGAGAAATCGCTGCGCTCTAAAAAGCAATAGGGGATCTCTTCCCGGCGCAGGACAGATTCTATCTCCTGCTGCATCCGATACACCGGCTCATAACCCGAAATATGGATGACAACCCGCAAATCCCGAAACAGCTGATACATCTCCTGTGCTAATCTGGGCAGGAGCAAGCCATTGGTGCATACATCGATTTCGGAATCCTCAAACAGTTCCCTTGCAGCTCTTAATATCTCTGCCAGTTCCTGATGCAGCAGAGGTTCCCCGCCCAAAATCCGAATCCAGGGGATGTCCTCAAACAGTTCTCTCATACGCGCCAAATCCCTGATAACCGTTTTCGCTGGAATCTCTGTACGGTCACCGGCAGGATTGCACAAAAACAGACAGCCCTTACAGTTGAGGTTGCAGTCATTGGTGATGGGCAATTCCACATAAGGTAATGTAGGTTTGCTGTCTGAAAACCGGATTTTGCGAATCCGCTGCGGCAAAAATTCACCTTTATCCAGCAATGGCATATGTTTCTTACCCGGAACATCATGGAGCATATATATATTGGAAATGTGATGTCTTTGCAGAAATTCCACCATCTCACAGACAGCTTTCTGCCTTCCCGCCGCAATCACAACCATATCGGTCTGCTCTTTATATTTCTCCATATATTCCTCAGGACGATATACCGGAATATTTCTAATCTGCCTTTGCTGTGCATTTGCATCCAGAAATCCTTGCACGATTACATCAGGCTTCTTCTGCAGCAATTCCTCCAACAGCCATTCCCCGGCTTTCCCCGCCCCATATATCGCTAATTTTTTTGCCATCGCCAAACTCCTTTATCCTAAAATCACTTCCTGTACCCATCAGCGCTTCTCCTGGGCTGCCGGTTTTCCTGTTACCGGGTTGTCCATATAAAACCCACGGCAGTGCCTACACAGATTGGTGTAACCCTTGTCATTATATCCCAGACGGAACTCTACCAGTTCTTTCTTACGCTCGGGTGCAAAACTCCTGAGGTCAAAGACCTCCTCTTTCTGCTGCTCATTGATTCCAGCCACCGTCGCATAACCGTCATAATTGCAGCTATATAATTTACCGTCCCTCAACTCCTGCCAGGTCTGGGCACAATTATCAAAGTGTGTGGTCAGCTGCTCCTCCGTCCACATGCTGTGGTCTGTCACTGTAGGCGCCAGGTCAATCCACGCCTCTGCTTTATTTATCTCATACTTAATATGATACTTTTCTAACTTTTTAATCAGCCGCGCAAAATCCTCTTTGGAATCTGGCACCGCCTCACGGTAATCATCCACCGTTATCTCAAAATCAATCCCTGACAGACGCTGCAGCAATTCATCCTTAGGCACAACCGTGCCGTTAGTCACTGTGCGCAAGGTCAATATCTGATGTCGGTATTTTGTACCGAGATACTCTATCACCTCAGCAAAATGCGGATACAAAAACGGTTCGCCTCCGCTGACATGGAAAAGCATCACATAATCCACACAGTTGAAAAACAAATCAATATCTGCCTTGACCTGCTCTATACTTCTGACATCCGGCTTTGCAGCATAAGGGTTAAAGTTCAGGCACAGTTCACAATTGAGGTTACAGGCTGTACTGGGCAGCATGGAAATATTGGTAAAATATACTTTATCGTATTTATAGACGTACCATGCAGACATGAATGGTTCAATCTTAAAGTAATCTTCTTCCTCCACATAACCTGCTTCCTGCAGCTGTTTCACCACTGCGCTCCTGGAAAACTGGGAAACTGCCAAAATAATGCCGATATTCCTGTCCCATTTTATATCCTGAAGTTTATAAATCATCTGATTGTAGAGTTCCTGCCCTTGCTTGCGAGAATTATTGTCAATAAATCCGGCTACCGAAATCTCATCTTTCATTATCTGATACAGCTGCCTCCCATAATCCCCCGCACCAAAAATATAAAACAGGTCTTTCTCCTGCATTTTACGGTAGACATGGTCCAGTTCATGCCCCTTTTTCATCCACTTCATCTATCTGCTCCGTTCTTTACCATAATCTCTACCAATTTACAGTAACATTCAATAAGAAAAAATAGTCCATGGCAGAAATAAACCTTCCCTACCATGAACAATTCCCATAAGCTATTTGTTATACATATTCTCCTACATCCTTGTATTTCATTTATCATCCATGATATTATTTTCTCTTATTATATCGGTATTTTTTTCAGATTCCTTACCTTTTTATCCATTGCCCTGTGAAACGGCGGAACATTTGTCATAGAAACACAAAACACCCCAGAACTGCCACTCTGGGGTGTTTTATTCCAATTACGGCTATCACTGCTCAAACCCATTAAAATCAATCCACATATCCTCATAAATACCAGCCTTGACCTTATCCTGAAACGTGCATTGTCCAAACTGGAATTTTTCCTGTTCCAGATGATATACAAGAAAATTCTCATTCCTACCCTACGCCCTGCCAAGTCGCATTGAAAAGCTGCCTGATAAACCCTGCCATTAAATCCCAGAAACCATTTACAGAGGCTTCCTGCATGGGTGTGTCATATTCATCAAGCAGAATAATTACTTTCTTGTTATGATAACGGCTTAAGAACTCAGAGAGCATGTGTAGTGCAAAGGCGGTATCTGCTTCATCCATGTTCTTCGAAATCCGGTCAAAATACTCCTTCGCCTGACAGCTCAGTATATCGCCATCTTCCACCATTCCTTGATAAATTTTGTTTTATCTACATAAAAATAATTATTTGCTATAACCGTCCCAAAGTCCTGTTTATCCCCGGGCATTCTGCCAGGCTTCCATAATCCCCGCCAATGCAACAGACTCATCCGCCCGCAGCTTATGCTCCTTTTTGTCATTGCCATTGATGGCAGCCACAAAATCACTGATTTCATAGCGCAGCCCATCCCCAAGGAATTTGTAGAAGAATTTCTCATTCTGCTCTGGATTCTCAAAACGGACTTCGATTTCCCGGGTTTTCCACCAGGGAGCCGGCACAAAAATATAACCCTTAGTCCCTGAGATAATAAGCTCTCCCTCTGATTTCACGCCAAGCCCTGCCTTGGCTGTCGCCAGGCTGTTCTTATATCGGAAATACGCCTTGGTATATAAATCAATCCCACTCTCGTCCCGAATGGATTCAAACCGCAAATCCGTGTAATCCGTTCCCAGCAGTTTCACAATTGCCAGCAGCGGATAACTTGCAAGCTCCAGGAAGCTGCCGCCAAATTCCCTGTCCGTCAATTCCCGGCTGTCCGGTGATTCAAGCTTCGTAAACGCTGCCTCCACATCACGGATTGCGCCAATCACACCGCTTCTGGCAATTCCCAGAAGCTGGTAAAACCCCGGGCAGTAGGCTGTCTTAATCGCTTCCATCAGAACAAGCCCCTTCGCCGCTGCCATTGTATGCAATTCCTCCGCTTCCTGTTCTGTTAATGCCATAGGCTTCTCACAAAGCACATGTTTCCCGCATTCCAGTGCCTGCCGGATATACGAAACGTGCGTCTCATGCGGCGATGCGATATAGACAGCGTCAACCTGCCCTAAGAACTCCTCTGTCTGGTCTGTGCCGAATTTCAATCCAAACCGTTCCTTATAATTTATCGCGCTGTCCAGATGTGGGTTATAGACACCCTCCACATTGACGCCGCTGACATATTTCGCCTCGGGGTAAAACCGCTGTGCTATCCGTCCCGTTCCAATCACCCCAAGACGGAGGATATTAAATTTCCTGGCACGCAACATAGTGCTGGACACATTTTTCGTACGTTCCAGATAAACAACCTCACAGTAATCTTTCAGCCAGTCAAAAGAACCGACCCAGTCAGAACCGACAGTAAATACATCTACCTGGTATTTCTGAATATCCTCCAGTTTTTGCCCTATATGGTCCTCTATGACAATTTCATCTGCAAACCCAGTCTCCTTGACATTCCTTATGCGCTCCATCAGGGAATCCATGACGTTCAGCTTCCCACGGTACTCATCGTACTGCTCTGTGGTGACCCCCACAATCAGATAGTCACCGAGTTCTCGCGCCCGCTTAAGGAGCTGGTAATGTCCCTCATGGAACAAGTCAAAGGAACCATACGTTATCACTTTTCTCATACTATTATCCTCTGCATACTAATATTCTGTATCTACGCTAACACTGATTAAATCAGAGTTTCCCTAGTTTCAGCTGCGATACCGGATGGACCTTGCGCTGGCTCTCCGGCGGCAGCTCCTTATAATTTCCAAATTTAAAGCTGAGGTACGAATCGTAGTCGCGGATTCCCTCAAACACAACGCCCTCAAATTCCACCGGGCTGCTGGTCTCATACCAACAGCGGTAATAGCCGTATTCACTGTTGGGCGTGGGAAACATCAGTATCCTGACCATCCTTCCCCCTATACGGCTGCTCCTGCGTATGAGTTTATGGTAATAGGAAAAAACCTTCTTTTCCGGTATCTTATCCAACAGCGCATACCAGCCGCGCAGCAGCGGATTCCTGTCTGCAATTTTTCCGACCCGCGCCCACAGGATTTTCCGCAGACAGAAGCACTCAAAATTATGCATACTCCTCAGGAGGTAATTATCAGGGACGCCATCCAAAGGAAAAATGTCGATAAACACGCCCTGCTCATAAGGCATATGCTCCTGATTTTTGCGCAGGAAAACCGTGCCTTTCCGGCGCAGCTTTCCATACCCCCAACGGTAGCCTTTGGTGGCACGGTGGTCCTGAAAATAAAACTTCTCATGGTTAAGTTCCGTCTTACATGCCTTACGGAATTTCTCATACTCGGACCGAAGAAGCGCCACATCCGCATCATCGTCCCAGGGGATATATCCCCCATGGCGCACAGCGCCTAAGAGCGTCCCTGCAATAATATTATAGCGAATCCCACACTTTTTGCAAATTCGGTCTGTTTCCTGCAGCAGCTCCAGCTGTATCATCTGAACTCGTCTCAATTCCTCTTTCGATAGCTCATAATTTTCCATAATCTCCTCCTGCCATACATAACATTAAGCACAGATTGATGTACAATTCTTTTCCTACTGATATTAAAAATGCTCCAGAATTACTTTCCTTTCTGGAAAAGCAATCCTGAAACATCTCATTCTGTCGCCAGTCCTTATGCCAGAGCTTTCTCAATATATCCGTCTAATTTCTCAACAAACGGCAGCAGCAGTTCTTCCATAAGCTTCGCCAGTTTGCTGTCATCTTTCGATGTATAAGCTTCATTAATCTGCACAACAATTTCATTTAAGGAGTCTTTCGATACCTGCTCTTCTTTCTCATTCAGGAGTTCCATTGTGCCGTTTATAACCTGAAGTTCCCAGTTAATGCCCTTAAAAATATAATCAAGGTACTCCTGCGTATCCTCTTTCCTCTCTCCTGTTATCTCTGGAATAACTTCCTTTAATGCTTTCAGAACTTTGGGATTATAGTCCTTTAACGCCTCCAAAGCCTCCACTTGCTCTTTACGATTATCTTCCATGATATCCTCGTCCTTTCTTGTATAATAAAAACACTCTAATATATATATCGTTAAACAACCTGTTTTTCCTTAGATAATTTTATAAATTCCCCAATGCTTTTTCAAATATTCCGCAGGAATATGTCAAATTTGAGTTTTCTCATTTTGTATAATAACTGATATTTAGTACCAACAGGTCTTGCTGCGAATTACAAAATATCAAATTCTAGCTTTCACTAAATACTGGACCGCCTGATACATATGCCTATTAACATTTGTCGAAAGTTCCAGGAGTTTCTGCACCAGCTGCTCATCCTCCTCTGTCAGAGGATTCTCTATCGTCCTCACATCTTCCACTGTATAACCTTCCTCCTCAAACATCTGCAAAATCTGGTAATATGTGAAAAAATGTATATGGCTACGGTCAAGCAAACCGGTATCCTCATATTGAAATCTGCCGCTTAAGAGCTGTTTCATCACAGAAATATTCATGAGATTGGGTACGCTCGCCAAGATACAGCCATGTTCACTCAGCCTCTCCCTGCAAAATCTGACAACTTCCTGAGGATTGTGCAGATGCTCTAACACATCGCCAAATAA
The DNA here is from genome assembly GCA_947565305.1 of uncultured Lachnospiraceae bacterium. GTDB lineage: Bacteria > Bacillota > Clostridia > Lachnospirales > Lachnospiraceae > Petralouisia. The sequence continues at coordinate 41,320 of CANOFO010000002.1, forward strand.
AATATAATCAAACGTTCCCGGGAAGGGCAATTCCTTCTCCTCAATATTGCCGACTTCTACCTCTGCAAGATGCCTTGCAATTGCAGCCGCCGACTCGTTGATTTCAAGGCCATACAGCTCGCTATTCGGATACCTGTTTCTGATTTCCAGCAAAGTCACGCCCAAATCACATCCTATTTCCAGAACACGGATATGCGCCTCCCGCTCCTCAGTAATCATATCTGCAAGATTACTGTTTGGCAGTAAGTTCAGGTAATTCATGCCCCATTTATCCCTTAGCGCTTCTTTATCTCCTTTTCCAAGAAATACCTTAAAATACGGCTCAAGAGTCCCGCAGGAAATATGGTAAGCGAATGCCTGACGGCAGATGGCAAGCTGACGGCCCTTCTGTACCAGCCGAAATTTATAGTCCATCAATACATTGCGCGGTTCCAGCAGCTTTTCCTCAAACTCCCCATTTTCTGCCCATGCTTCTTTGGAAAGCGCCCAAATCCCAGGTTCGATACCCAGGTTCTGGAAAGTCGTATCCTCATTCGCTGTATGTTCCAGACGTTCCAGATGATCAATACTGTCAATCCTGACGTTCTGATAAAATCTGCAGCCATTGCTCATCGGGGCAGCAATACCACATTTCTCCCCCTCCAATGATGCAGACAATTTTAAAATGCATTCTTTTCCCGGCAGATACTGAGGTTCCATAAATACAATTACCTCTTGCACCTCAAAGTTGGCAATGGCAGCATTCCATGCTTTGCCATATCCTTGTATCCCCTCATCAAAAAATATATATTCGTACCCAAGTTCTGCCATTAATTCACATGTCCCATCCGTGGAACCATTATCCACAATGACAATATTGGCAACCGCTGAAACCTGCCCCATCCACTCCAGACAGCGCAAAAGGCTTTCCTTCTGGTTATAAGTTACAATGACCACAGTGGCTTTCTTCCCGGCGGACTGATGTATTTCCTCCAGAATCTCCAATGCCTGCGAGGGATTGGCAATTGTTCCCGGCGCTGCATTTAAAAGCATGACTTTACCCATCACCCAGGACACATGCTTCTGCAGGACGTAATCAACATCTTCCGGCATTTTCTTTCCTTCTGAAAAGTGGGACAGGCAAACCAAAACTTTGCGGTAATGGGCAATCCATTCATTCAAATCATTGGACATCTGCAAAAGCCCCGCCAAATCCCGCTGCTGTTCTTCCTGTGCAATATATAGCAATTGTTCAATTATGGGAATCTCACCCCGGATATCTGACAGCTCCAGGCGTACATCCGGGCGCAGCTTTAGATATTCATAAAACATCTGCCTTGCCTGTTCAATCTGCTTCATCTTCACAAGCTGCGCCATCGCCAGCTTTAATTCCACCGTCTCCGCTTTCTCTGCGGTAATCCCCACGGTGCCCTCGTATATTTTCAGTTGGTTTTTCTCCGCCCAGATTTTCACCATCTGTTCCGAGAGGAATCCAAATACACGCTGGTTATACAAATCATAAGACTGCACATCTATCCGCTGTTCCACCTCGAAGAGGATGTCAAACAGCCACTCGGCATAAGAATTGAACAATTTCCGCGAAGTTACCATCAGATTCCCATAATAATATGTATTCCCTTTCATTACCGACTGAAAATAAGGCGCATATTCCGGATACTTCTCCTCAATGACTTCCCCTACTGTCAGCAGGTCTTTCGCATTGTGCGCCTCCCCAAAATAGTCCAGGTAGTTGGTATCCGCCTGGACCTCATTAGAAACAATGATATCGTAATCCTGTAAAATCTTTTCATATTCCTGCTGATTCAGCGGTTGTCGTTGTTCATTGAGAAAGAAACGGCGGTAATGGCAGATGCCTATCACGTCCGCCTGCATCTCATTTTTCCAAACCCAATAGACCCCGGTAAGCTCACCATAGTATTTGTTCCATCGGGAAATGGAATCGCCAGTATCATCTCCCTGATAACCGAGGTCGTCCGCCAATGCCCTGCCCACATGGAGGGGCACATAGATGCTGTCCTCAGGTTCGGGAAATTTCTTGTGGGTCATCGTGAAAATCTTTATCTGCATAATTTACCCCCTGTATCTATCTTCTCCTGCTTTTCTTCAATAATCCTTTTCTCCAGCTTCTCCTCCCAGCAGTTTTACTGCCTGTGCGAATTGCTCCCGGGAAATATCCTGGTCAATCAGGGCAACCTGCAGCTGCTGCATATCATCCAGCACTTGCGTAAGGTATGGATTCGCCTTATACTCAGGTATCATCTGTCTGACAACCTTACACATTTCCTGATATTCCTGATATTTTAAATCAGTATAACGCAATGCCAGCACTTTCATGCCTCCCAGATAATAGTATATTAAAAAATTTAACTCCATCTCCTTAGCAAAACGCTCCAATGCACCCCTACTCTTGCATTCCTCCCACATCAACATGGTCGTGTAAAAAATATCCATATGATATGCCTGATCCTTTTTCAGCACTATTGAGTCAGGATTGACACAATAATGATACAGCTTTTCGTTAAAAAAATAAACATTTTTCACACAGAGCTGTACCAGCACGCCCCAATAGATGTCCTCATAAGTACACCCCTCCGGGAAACGAAGCTGATTTCTGACAATAAACTCTCTTGTATATATCTTGTCTATACAGCCATTATCTAAAATTGCTGTCACAAGTACTTTCTTTCGCTCCTCATCCTCTGATAAATCCAGATAAAAATCTTCCCTGTCCCGGCGTTTCTGATGTTTCCACACATCCTCTTTTCCATTGTCACGGATAAATTGAAACGCTACCACCTCACATCGGTACTGTCGGATAAGCTGATATAATCTCTCATAGGAATCCGGCTCCATCCAATCGTCTGCATCAAGAAATGCGATATAGCTCCCGGCAGCATGTTCCAGACCAATATTCCGTGCGCGTCCCAGCTGACCATTCTGCTCGCAGTTGACCAACAGGATATTTTGGGGATACTTCCTCTCCCATAATAATAATTTCTCCCACGTCCCATCGGTGGACGCATCATTGACACAGATAATTTCCAGTTTTTCCAGACCAATTGTCTGATTTACCAACGAGGTAAGACAACGGTCGATATACGCTTGCACATTATAGCAAGGAATGATAATACTGATTCTCTCTTCCAATTCTCTCCCTCCTTCGCTGCCATTCATAGCTTCCATTCGCTGCACTGCCCTCATTGCCCATCCATGATTTTCATTAGCTGCACTGCCCGGTACTGCCAGGTCTGCGTCTCCTTGGCATAATCATTGCCTCTTTGTGCAATCCTCTTTAATTCCCTGGGCTGCTGCAGATAATGTTTTACCTTGCCTGGAAGTTCCTCCAGAGATTCCAACGAGTAAAGCAGTGCCTCCCTGCCATCCGCAATTACCCCTTGCAGGTATTCGCTGCTGTCTGTCAGAGCCACGCTTTCATTGAGCATCGCGGAATATACCCGGTCATGGACGCCGCACTTAAACCAGGGCATGACATTAAGAACAATCCTGGCATCTGCAATGAGTGGAATGGTCTCATCGAAAGGAATCCTGTCATGCAGAATTAAATTGTCCTGCCTACAGTCCAAAAACTGCCAGCCTTCCCCATAGATATGTACCCTCACGCCTGCATTGGCAAGCGTACGGATTACCTCCGCACGGGCACGGCTCCTCAACATGCCGTCCATGTCCTGAAACAGGCGTATCATGTCACGCAAATCCTCTTCCGGCAGCACAAGTCCCCTGTTTCTGAGACAGCGTTCCAGCCCATGTTCCAGGGTCAGATGTGTCCGGCTGCACAGCAATTGATAGCACTCCAGCCAAATCTGCTTTAACCCTTCGCCCAGGCCTTGAATATGGTATTCAATATTGTCATCTATCAGGTATGCACCGGTAAATAGAATGTCCATGGAGCGTTCCTCGAAAGGTATCGCAGGTTCTGTGCAGCGGATGCCTGCCAAAGGCAGGAAAAAACTGCGCACCTTCCCCGGATAAAAACGTTCAATAAATTGCCTGTGGTAATCATCCACGCACAAAAAGGTCAGCCTACGGATGGGAAAAATAATCGCCGCATGGTAATACATAGGATGGTCCACAATATAATCATAGCAGTCCACGTCCAGCTCATTCCAAACAGAATCCCGCTCCTCAGTCAGCAGATTCAGCCCGGCATGGTTGAAAAACAAGGCGGCTGTGTCTCCACGTCCGGCAAAGCCGTACACTGCCGCCCTTGTCTTAGCTTCATCCGCCATATCCGCCATCAGGACCTGAAACCCTATTTCACGAAACCCCTCTGCCATCAAATGGGCAAAAGCCCGCAGGGAATCCGTTGCCGATTCAAAAATAATAATTTTCTCCATACCTTTGTCCTCTCGGCAGGTTACCCGCCCGCCTATGGCTGTAATCCCAATAATTTCTGAACATTGCTCAGACATACCTTCCTGTCCTGACCGCGGTATACCTGGCTCTCCGCCAAATGCGCCCTATCCAATACCATATCAGAAAACATGTTTTCCAATAAGTCAAATTCATTCCATGCTGCAATCAAATCATATTTCTGTGCAATTTCTTCCACAGGAATTACCTTATTTATCCAGAAAAATGTCTGATATAACGCAATTACCATGCGGAAGAAAACAAACTTTGCCGGTACGCATTCTAAAATCCACTCCTGGTCAAACCAATGAATCTCGCCATCAATATAAAATGCATTGCGCAATATCATATCAATATACCCAGTCCGCAGTATGGGACCATATTTCTCCGCGTCGACTTGCTCGTCAATCTTCAGCGTGTAAAAAATATTGTCCTCTGCTTTTGCATGTTCCGAAGAGGTGAGGATTTCCTGATATACTTTATCAAAAATCCGGTATACCTCGAACTTATTCTTTCTTTTAAAAGCCATCAGCATCCTGTCTTCCAATAATTCCTCATGCATAAATTCAGACACTAATTTCCCATTCAGAAGCTGAAGCGGCAGTACCTTCTTTCCAGCCTTCTCCAAAGCATTCCTGTTTTTGACATTCTGCCAGATGTGGGCTGCCCCTTCCTTCTCATGTATAGGAAATTTCTCTACCTCGCCCTTGCTGGTAAACACAGTGGCAATCTGGTATTTGTCCTTCCGTTCCGTGCCGAGACAGCTAAATGTAACCCTGCCCAAATTATCATCGTCAGAGCATTCCACAAGAAATGAATTGGCAAAAAACTCAAAGACATTATTGTCAATAACGTCTTTATAGATCTCCATCTCGTCTGCCACCAGAGTGCTCTTATCCGGAATATAATAGGGCTGCAGGTTGTGCATATTCTCATTATGGGGCAGCGTCTTCTGCGAATAAACCACGGTCGGCAGCTTATAATCCGGCATGGGATAATAGAAAAAAGAATGCTTAAATCCGCTGTCTTTTACCAGTTCCTCCAGTTCTTTGCGCGAGAAAGTCCTCACCTTCTTGTTGGTAATAACATACTGATTCATGCCCTCAAAAGGAAAGCCCGTATGGTCTTCCCTTGCCCCGCACCAATATTTCAAGCCATATTTATTCTCAATCCCCACCAGCAGCTTTCCATTTGGCTTCAGAAACTTCTTTATCTCCATCAGAAAGTCCATATATGGATTGTCTGTATTGGTGTAAGTTCCCTGATATTCCAATACCCCAATCAAGGTGATATAGTCAAATTTCTTTTCAAATTGAATATCATTCAGATTACCTACAATAATTTCCAGATTATCTCTTTCGCGGCAGCGCAGCAGCGTTGCCGTTGCCCTTCTCTTAGACAGTTCCACCGCCGTCACATCATGGCATTTTTCACAAAGCATATTCGTGATGGCTCCCATGCCGCAGCCAATTTCCAAAACACTGCTCTCCTTTTCAAAGGGATACCAATTCAGGATATTTTTGCGCAGATGCGTCAGATGATAGTAGGTGGGCCAGCACATATTCTCCAAAATAACCTGTGCATATTTCTCCGGCTCATGCTCTGCAATCAGTTTGATAATGAGATCCTCAATGTCCCCATCGGAATACAAATCCTCATCCTTATACCACTTGAGATTAAACGATGGCTTAGGCGCCAACTTCTTTATCAATTCACTGTACATACGTTTCCTCCTGGTTCCTGTTTCTTTTTTGCCATTACCAGATATTCAAATACCTGCAATAACTCCATATTGTTTGCTGCCAGTATGCCCAACGCTTCCTTCATATCTTCTGGCAGACTGCACATTGTACCCTCTTCCATTGTCCCCTGTATATTTTCTATTATTAATTCGCACTGCTCCAGCATACTCTCTATATCATGAATTGCAAAATGGCATATATGGGATTTATCCAAAGCTTTTGTGCCAGCATACGAAAATTTCCCGCCCAGCAGGGACATTATCACGGAAACATGCATAATATTATAAATACTGAACAACATCCTGCCCGTATCTTTCAGATATGGCTTTAAGCGCCTGATAACATTTTCCGGTGAATGATAAGTCTCTAAGGCATTGCTGAATATAATGTAATCAAAATAATTTGTCTCAAAGGGAACATCCATTGTCTCCGCGTTTCCCGATTCCACACCCAGGTAATCTTTCCCCAGCTGTGCTACCTTTTCCTTCGATTCTATCCCCCTGATAACGGAATTACGCCACTGATATTTGATCCTCGATAATACCATTCCCATACCGCAGCCAATCTCCAATACCCTGATTGGCGCGTCCTTTTCCTCTTTGATGAAATTCAGAATACCAAGACGCGGATAGGTATAATTCTCAACATTAAATCCCCATTTCTCCTGAAAGACCAGACTATTCTCTGCCATCTTCTTATTGGTCTCCGCACCATCCCCAAAACTCTGGCTTCCATAATGAAAGATAAAACTGTTCCTGCACAAGAGCAGGTGATAGCCCGCATAACGCAGGCGCACCCCAATATCATTGTCCTCAAAATAGCCCTTACCATAACGCAAATCAAACAAGCCAACCTCATCGAGTGCACACCGTTTCATCATCAGCGCAAACCCAGATAACCAGGCTTTACGCTCATACGGATTCTTATCCGGCACATTATTCTTCTCCCCATAAGCCAGAAATTCGGGCACAGAATGACAAATTTCTGTTATCTGCTGCCCATTTCCCACGTAATTCGACACGCTTCCGACTGCACCTACCTGTTCATCCTCGTACAGTCCCATGCGCAGCCAGAAAATAGCATTGGCCGGAACCAATGTATCATTATTGAGGAAGAAAATATCATTATCCGGCATGGCCGCCTTTACTCCCTGGTTACAGCCGCCCCCAAACCCCCTATTCTCCACATTGCGAATGAGGCGAATATCGCTCTGCTGCTCCAGCCATTCTGCAACGCCGTCACTGGAATCATTGTCCACAACAACCAGTTCATACGCAGATACCGGAGCTGTATCGCGGATAGACTGAATACAGTTTTGCATCATCTGGCAGTTATTGTACGATACAAGTACAATCGAAACAGGCATCACCGTGCTCCCCTGATTTCTTACTTCCTTTAAGCATTGCCTGATGTGCTCTCTGTCTTCTCCCACTTCACAGTAAAACTCAGCATTCTCATAACAGAGATATGCCTGGTTGATATTTTTCTCTAAATAGTAGTTGCCTAGCATCACGTAAAGTTCATAATTGCGGCAATTATACTTTAATCCTTCTGCAATGCAGTCATATGCCCCTTCCTCATCATTCTCATGTAGGCAGATGGACGCCTCTGCAATTGCAGCTGTATCATCCCATGCTATCTTCCCTTTTAGGCTGTCAATCTCCCGCCTGGCCTGCTCCCAATTCCCATCATTAATCAATGCAATGATATCTGTCCAATCCATAGTACATTCCCTTCTAAGAATATTCTTACCCCTTTTCCTCCCCAGATAATTATGACCACATATTTGCCGGCATATAGCGGGCAGACATTTTCCATTTCATAAACTCCGTGGAACCGCTTCCTGTCGTGAAATACTCAATCGCATCCAGAATATCCCTGTTAACATGTTTCTTATTTACAAAAAATCCTTCCGCGTTCTGGACAACATCCGCATTTTCCGGTCCGATAGCAAGCAGCTTCTCTACCATCTCTCTCAGTTCCACCTTCTTGCATTTATAGACATTGCCAAAGGGAATATCTGCGAACCGGCTTGGTTTCACATCAGGTATCAGCCAGTCCTTAACTGCAATGCTTGGTTTGCCGAACAGCAGCCCTTCCACCATAACGCTGGATTCATCCGAAACGATAATATCACACATCATCAATGCCACCATAATGCTCTCTTCTGACTCAATATAATGCAGATTATCATAATGCCCCTCATGAAGCTTACGCATATCCGCAATGTTCTTAACAATATCCTCGTACCCTTTGGGCGGCCATGCAGACTGTTTGACGATAAGATTGACTGGCAGCGATGACAATGCACGTACGAAATCATCTTCTTTCTCATCACATTCCCAGGACGGAGCATACAGTACGGTAATCTTATGCTGCAGGTCCATGCTTTTTCTCAGTTCCTCTACCCGCTTATGCAGTTCTTCCGAAAATATCTCAACGCTTTTGGGATAGCCTAGCATATATGCTCCACAGCGGGGATTTACATAATATTGAAATGCACATCGCTCCCATTTATCTTTCCAATCCTCCCCTGGAACAATGCCAATGTCATAGGCATTCCAACGTTCCATCTCCCATATGTTGGGCCATCTGAGATGCCCTTGTGCCATATCATGCAGCAAGACCAGGGAAAACCTGGAATTCTGCGGTTTGCCAACATGCTGGCAATAAACCCCGATTTCCGCCTTTTCATCCAGATTATCAGTGTGCCTTACTTTATATCCTCTTGTCTTGGCGTATTCCGCAATCGGCAGCATATTATAATATTCACCTTTCTCCGTGGCAAAAAAAGTAATCTCTTTCTTCAGCTTCCTATCTTCGACAGGTAAATCCTGCAGCAAATATCTGTGCTCTGCGGAAAGGCCGTTGGGAGTATTTTTAAACTGCTGCCAGCCATGATTCCTGACAAACACCTCCATTTGGCTTTGAAACAGCTCTGTCTGCTTCTTTAGCTTTGCCTCGTCAAACCGCTCGACAAAAGTTCCCACCAGCGCTACTTCCAGCAGTGCCATGACCCTTCCCTGCAGAATCTCAAACAGCAGAAAAGCTTTCTGCATTGCCGGATTTTGCTCTGTCTGATATTGCTGCAGATTGTCCATGCACAATTTTACTTTTTCCCGATGGAACATGGTAGTGGTCAGGCTGCCCAACAGATTATGCCCTTTTTCCAGACAGACGCGCAATACCTGATTTCCCTCAAAAATCGTGTCCCGAAAAACTCCTAAATATCCGCCATCCTGATACGCAACTATTGTGCCATCTCCCTCAAGATATACCCTGTTACAGAAGATAACTGCCGTCCCGCCTACTCCTTCTGCCAACTGTTCGATTTTCTCCGCATATTCCACCATACGCTGGATTTTATTGGCCGCCAATATCTGGTCTGCCTCCAGAAAACAGATATAATCACTGTCTGTCGTCTCACAATAATCTACAATATCCTGATAAAACTCTTTGCCCGTTACGGCCTCAACAACCTCTAAATTCTCATAAGTCTGCTTTATCAGCACATTGTCAATATAATCCGAGGTACAATCTATACATATCACTGAAACCTTCTTCATAAATCTTATCCTCCTGATTGTTGTCTGCAGGTCTCCTTCTTCATATTCTACCATAGGAACTATGAAAAATCAGCAAATTCCAATTATTTTCTTGTGAATTAGTTTCAATTCAAGGCACATTTTACGTCACACGAAAAAACCAAAATATCTACATTCCCAACATTAAGCAAACCAGTCAAATCTTGAAAAATCTGTACAGGCCACATTTTCCAGTGGCAGCTCCACCGGAGCTCCAATGCTTGCGGACTGATAAACTGCTAACACCATCTCCAGCGCGTTACGGCCCGCTACGGCATCCACATACGGCGCACGGTCTTGTCGGATTGCGTCAATTACATCCGCATAGAGTGCCGTATGCCCATTGCCGTAGACATTGCTGGCGTACTCCTGAAGTCCCTTGTTTTTCTCATCGTTCTCGCGCTGATCCGCAAAATCCCACACATCGATGTGGTTGGTGGACTTGCCTCCCAGCTTCACGGTTCCGTTTTCCCCAAACAGGTACAGCGTCTCTTCCAGATTTTGCGGGTAGACATTGGTGGTGCCCTCTATAGTTCCAATGGCCCCATTTTTAAACTTCACCACAGCCATGCCCACATCCTCGCATTCCAGATAGTCATGGAACTGCCGCCGGGTGACGCCGTAGACCTCCTTCACTTCGTCCCCCATCATCCACCGCAGCAGGTCGATGCCGTGAATGCATTGGTTCATCAGGCATCCTCCATCTTGGACCCAGGTTCCCCGCCAGGGAGCCTGGGTATAATAATCCCGATTCCGGTTCCAGCGGATATGAACAGAACCATGGGACAGCTTCCCGAACCGCCCCTGCTCCAACGCCTTCCGGGCCTCCTGCACCGCCGCGTTAAATCGGTTTTGGTGGCTGACACATACTTTGACGCCCTTGGCATTGCTGCGGCGGATGATTTCCTCTGCGTCCTTCATGGACATAGCCATGGGTTTTTCGATAATGACATGCACCCCAGCATCAATGCATTCCAGAGCAATCTGAGCGTGGAAACCGCTCTCAGTGGCGATGGCAGCCAACTGAATATCGTTCTCCTCCAGCATCCGTCGGTAGTCGATGCAGCGCTTAATAGAGAGGTCCTGCTCCATCCTGTGCTTGGCAAGCAGGTTTTCCATGGCCCCCGGCTTCACATCACACACTGCAGAGATATGCAGACCATTGCTCACCGCGGCCTTGATGTGGTTTGTCGCAATACGGCCGCAGCCGATTAAAGCATAATTCATAACGTTTCCCTCCGATTCCAATAGGTTCGAATCTGCTCCACAATCTTTTCCGCGGAATGTCCATCCCCAAAAGGCTGATAAGATAAATCAAATTGAACCGGTGCATCCAGTTTGGCAAGGATATCCTCTTTTTGCGGCTTTGCCAGCCGGTTACAGCCATTTACCATCGTTTCCGGCCATACTGCCCAATCGAATACGGTGACACAAGGCTTCTGGGCAAAGAATGCCTCGCGCTGCAGCCCGCCGGAGTCAGTTACAATTTTTTTTGCACGGTTTACCAGCGAAATGGATGTTTTATAGCCCACAGGCAAGGTCAGGATTATGTTTTCATACCCACCAGTTTCCCGCAAATGGGCTGCCCGTCCCTGATTGCGGGGATGGACAGGATAAATCACCCGAGCATCCAGACTGTTCATCGCCTTGAAAATCTGATCCAGCTTCTCATCGGTATCCGTGTTCTCCTGCCGATGGCAGGTCATGTAGTAAAAATCCTCCGGCAGGGAAACAGGGCTGCCGTCAAATCCCTTTAATTCCCCGAGCTCGCTCCCATCCAGCCGCGCACTGCAATAGCGGAACGCATCATACATGGGATCACCCACCAAATGGATGCTGGATGAAAAGCCTTCTCGCTTCAAAAAATTCACACCGGAGACCGTGCACACCAAGTGGAGGGAAGATACATGATCCGTAAGGATACGGTTAATCTCTTCTGGGTTTTCGCGGATACCACCCCCCCGGTTTCCGGCCTCTACATGGCAGACTGGGATATGCAGCTTCACCGCCGCCAGCGCACCTGCCAGGGTAGAATTGGTATCACCAAACACCAGCAACATATCTGGGCGCTCCTGAAGCAGCACTTTCTCAATCTCTATCAGCATCTGACCAGTCATCTGACCGTGAGTGCCGCCGGAGATGCCCAGATTATAATCCGGCTTGGGGATATCCATTTCTTCAAAAAATATGCCAGACATATTATGGTCATAATGCTGTCCGGTATGTATCAGCACCTCCTGGAACTCTCGGCGCAGTACCCGGGACACCATCGCAAGTTTAATGAACTGGGGCCGCGCACCCACCAGAGTACAGATTTTTTTCATTTACAACACCTCAATATATTCCCGGTTCTGAACCGCTTTCATTACGTTTTTGCAGTCAAACACTGGCACTCCCACACCGGCTACCAGTTCATAGTCTACCTTGCTGTGGGCAGTGGTGACAACCACCAGGTCATATCTGCGGAGCGTCTCTTCATCGAGTTTCTCCACTCCCTGATACTGCCGTCCCTTATACCGGCAGGCAGGGACAAAGGGATCATGGTAGTCCACCAGCGAGCCGTTACGCTGAAACTCCTCCATTACCCGCAAGGCGGGGCTCTCCCGGCAGTCGTTAATATCCTGCTTGTAAGCCACCCCCAGCAGCAGCACCTTGGAACCGTTCAGCGCCTTTTTCTCTCGATTGAGAATCTTCCCTGCCCGCTCCACGGCGTATTCCGGCATACGGTCATTAATCATCATGGAACTTTCAATCATAGAGGTGTGGAAACCGTACTCCCGGGCCTTCCAGCTCAGATAATAGGGATCCAGCGGGATACAGTGCCCGCCCAGACCAGGACCTGGATAGAAAGGCTGAAAGCCATAGGGTTTCGTTTTGGCTGCATCGATGACTTCCCAAATATCAATTCCCATCGTGTGGCACAGCATGGCCAGTTCGTTCACCAGGCCAATATTCACGTTGCGGTATGTATTTTCCAGAATCTTCTCCATCTCCGCCACAGCGGGAGAAGATACCTTATGAACCTCTCCGTCCAAAATGGTGGAATATACCATAGCAATCACCTCAGCGGCATCAGCGCCCACAGCCCCCACGACTTTAGGGGTGTTGCTGGTCTTGTAAATCAAGTTGCCCGGATCCACACGCTCCGGTGAAAAACCCAAATAAAAATCTGTTCCGCATTTCAAACCGGAACCTTCCTCCAAAATGGGTTTGAGCAGTTCCTCTGTAGTACCGGGATAGGTGGTGGACTCCAATACCACCACGCTTCCCCATGTCAGATAGTTCGCAATGGCCTTTGCCGATTCCAAAACATAGCTGATATCCGGCTGCTGGTGGGCATCCAACGGTGTGGGAACGCAGATTGCAATAAAGTCCACATCTTTCACAAAGGAAAAGTCCGAAGTGGCCCGAAGCATCCCGGAGGACACCAGCTCCTGCAGGTCAGCGTCCACCACATCGCCGATATAATTCTCTCCGGCGTTAACCATATCTACCTTTTTCTGCTGGACGTCGAAGCCAATAGTGCGAAAGCCATGCTTGGCCTTGTCCACCGCCAGGGGCAGACCGACATAACCCAGACCGCAGACGCCCATGGAAAGCGTTTTATTTTTAATTTTTTCAAGTAAAGTTTCCTTAATATTCATGTCAAATCATTTCCTCAATATTGTTATAAATGCTACTTTTTAAATAAGCTGACCAGCAGGTTACTGAATTTTTCCGCACCATTTTGGGACAAATGGTCCGTATCTACAAAGTCAGAAGGCTCAAAACAGGTAAACTGGTTAAAATCTACAAAACAGAATTCCTCAGATACTGCCGCAATCAATTCGTTGATACTCTCTTTCATCTCTTTCGAGATATATTGCCTATATTCAGGGGTAAACGGTGCGATTATAACGATAGGCATAATCCCATTGAGGTGAAGAAAATGGACATATTCATTTAATATCTTTTTGTTCTCCGCTATTGTCAGCTTATTCTGAAATATTTTGTTGTGGCCCTCCGCGCGGGTTTTTCCAAACGCCTGACGCTCATCAGCTGATAAATCCCACCAATCACGCTCCAATCTAAAAATCGTACCGCCGCGCTGCTTCCCTTCTGAAAAAAACGTACCGCGTTTCAGCATTTTTTCTATTGCAAGCTGTTCGCATTGACGCTTGTCCTCGTCTGAAAAGACATTCAATCCTGCCCATAAATCATTCTGCTGCACATCTTCCCAGCTATGTCCATCTTTAAAAACAGGGTAATACACATTGGAAACCATTACTTCACGCTCCTTCCGTCCACGAGAGAGATCATGGCCGGCAAGGTAATAACCGCCAACGATAAAACATTTGGAAAAACGGCCCGGCTGACCACCTGAGATTGCTCTGCGGGCACATTGAAAGTCATAGTACAAATCTTGAGACGATGAGGAGCAATTGACCGCTTGCTCCCAGGACGATTCAATAATTCCATTCAATGCATAAGACGACCCTGTAATGAGTGTAGCATTGGGACCCGACACCTCCGTCGCTTTGCCAAGCATCGCTTTCAGCCATACATAATAATAGTTTTTTTGCAAAAACAGTTCAGAAACTTGATTTAAGTCGGTCTGTCGGGCATCCCCGGCCATAAAGTTTGTGAGATTCCAGCTTGCCAAATCTCCCTGCCTGGCACCACAACTGCTGACAACCGCAGATAACACTCCCGACAGCTGCTCCGTCAGCGCCCTACGCTCAAACCGCTCAATTGCCGGGGAATGGAGCAGTTCAGAAACCTCGCCCTGCTCCCATTTCCGATACTCTCGGAGAATCATTGCTTTAATTTCGGATAATTGCGTACTGAGATATGCTTCCCCATGGCCGCTCTCTCGGAGCGTCTCGCCCACTGCGCTGCCTTCAGGGGCCAAAGCCAGGATAGGCCGGCCGCTCCGCAGGTATTCAAAAAACTTCCCTGTATAAACGGATTTGAATTTTGGCTCGTCACCCACCAGCAGCAGAAGCAGGTTGGCATCCAGATTCGCCTGGAGCGCTTCCTGATGGGATAAGTAACCCTTAAAGTCGATAATTGACTCCAGCCCATATTTTCCTGCTTCCTCAATCTTTCCTGTCTCAGCCTCACCGATGACCCGAAACCGAACCTTGGATAAATCTATTTCTTTTTCCTCCCGCAACTGCCGGATTGCCTTCAGAATCGGCGTAATGTGTCTCTGTTGGGTGTAAAGAAGCCCGCTGTAGTTAATGGTAAACTTGTCCGTCCGAGTTTGGGGAATATGCAGCATGGCGAAATCATCTTCGTCATATCCGTTTGTAATGCTGACAATCTTTTCTTGCGGAAGCTGGAACTGCTCTACATAAGATGGAATGAAACTATCTCCAATCGTCAGATTACAGTCCGCCTGATGCAGCAATACCTTCTCCAGCTCATACAGCAGCCTGTTTCCCGCGTCAGATGGGTCGTAGTCTTTCTTATAGGCATTAAAGGTCCATGGATCGCGGTAATCCGCCACCCATGGGATTCCATATTTCTGCTGTAAATAGAAACCAATCAGATGGGCGCTGTAAGGACCTGAGGTGGTATAGACCACCTGAAATTCGTCCGGGTCCATGTTCTTCTCAATATATTGGATTACATCATAGGCCCAGGACAGCGCCGTACAAGGAAAATTAAGCAGCCGCCTAATTCCCTTCTCGTTCTGAAACGCATGGGAATATATCCAGTCCGCCACCGGGCTGAAACGCAAAATGCTGTGTAGGAAATTCAGAATCCGCTGAATTCGTTCCATACTCATCAAGGTCTCCCGACCGGTGCTGACCCCATCGGGAATGCGTACCACCTGCATCCCCGCGGGAATTTCCTTCAGCTGGCTGGCATCGGCAAAATTCCATCCGTTAGGCGGCTGATCGGTGGAAATCACCGTAGGCTCCCAGCCAAATTGAGTCAGGTATTTGGCAAACTTGATGGAGCGGAACACCCCAGAGCCGGACAGCGGAAGGAAAAAATAAGCAGCCATCAATACCCTCCCCCCTTTCTGCTCCCCCAGCTGCTGGCGCAGCCCGGCGATATAGCCATTTAATTCCCCATTGTCCGAATTTTGCTGGCAGCGTTCCAGCATTCCCAATGCCCGTCGGTTCATGCCAAGGACGGCATAGGTGTCGGCTAAATTATAGAGAACTTCCGGATTGTTCGGCTGCTGTGCCATTGCAGCCTCGAAAAAGGTACGCGCCTGTCTGGATTGGCCGCAATGAGCGCACATGATGCCCATCAGATTCTGAATCTGCCACTGCTGGCGCTCTTCCTTGGACAAAGCTTCAACGAAATCCAACGCTTCGGACAATTTGCCCCTTGAAATCAAATCTTCTAACGTTTGAATCGATTCCATATCTATATCCTCGTTTCTGTTAAAATCTCATGAATATTATCTATCACCTCATCGCATTCTTCCTGCAGCATATATGGCGACAGCGGCAATGAAAGGACTGTCTCACACAACCTGACGGTATTTTGATTTCTGCCGCTTTGGCAGTTACCGCCGGCAAATGCCTGCTGTTCATGCATTGGCTTCCAGTAATATATCATCACAGGTATCCCACGCCTACCAAGTTCCTCCTGCAGCTTTGCCCTTTCCTCCTGGCAGTCCAAGCGGATTGTATACTGCGCCCAGCTTGACTTATAGCCGGACAGTATATGGGGGACTCCCACCAAGCCTTTTAATCCCTGCGTATATATTTCGGCAAATTTATTTACCTGCTCTATCTCCTTATCCCGAAATGCTGCCAACTTAACCTTAAGGATTGCTGCCTGTATGCTGTCCAGCCTGGAATTCATGCCAATCTGAATATTATCATATTTGCCTTGGGATGATTTCCCATGGACACAGAGCGAGCGGATTTTCTGATTCCAGCTATCGTTATCGGTAAATACGGCTCCCCCATCGCCATAGCAGCCCAATGGCTTTGCCGGAAAAAACGATGTGGTCGATATATCCCCAAAGCTGCAGGCGGACTTATCTCCAATACGCCCGCCAAACCCTTGTGCGCCATCCTCAATTAGGTACATTCCATATTCCTTTGTAACCTGGCATATCCTACCATACTCTGCCGGCTGTCCAAACAAATCCACGGCAATAACCGCCCCCGGTCTGTATTTCCCTTGTGCGGCTACCGCTGAGACAGCCGCCTTAAGCGCTGGCGCAGATATATTATAAGTATCCGGTTCCACATCCACAAAAACCGGCAGCGCCCCCACCGTGGAAACAACCTCCCCAGACGCAAAAAATGTGAAATCCGGCACAAACACGGCATCCCCCGGACCTATATCCAGCGCCCGCAACGCCAGTTCCAGCGCATCCGTTCCATTGCCACAGGAAATACAATGCCGGCAGCCCACATACTGCGCCAATGCTTCTTCCAATTCCCTGACAACACTGCCGGAAATAAATCTGCCCGATTGCAGCACCTGGGAAATGGCTCCATCTATCTCCTCTTTTAAATATTGATACTGTCTCTGCAAATCCCGAAATTCCATCTTACTGTCCCTCTTATACCAGACCTTTTCCCATTATGGTATTCTCATATTTGCTCTTGCATCTGTCACAGATGCCGTCTTCATCCAGCCGATTACCACATGCACACACCCAACCGGCAATTTCCGCCGGTACGCCCAGGACCAACGCATTATCAGGGACATCTCTGGTGACAACCGCCCCCGCCCCGACCATGGCGTATTTGCCTATCGTTGCACCGCAGACAATGGTTGCGTTCGCGCCTATCGTTGCCCCCTCTTTGACCAACGTTTTTTTATAGTTTGCCCTGCCCTTCGGGTATCTTGCCCGCGGCGTCAAATCATTGGTGAATACACAGGACGGTCCGCAAAATACGCCATCTTCAAGGACAACGCCCTCATAGAGGGATACGTTGTTTTGGATTTTGACATCGCTGCCTACGGTCACATGATTCGCCACATTTACATTCTGTCCCAGGGAACAATTATTCCCAATATGGGCTCCCGACTGTATGTGGCAAAAATGCCAGATTTTCGTACCCTCTCCAATATAGACGTCTTCCTCTATATAACTGCTTTCATGCACAAAATATCCCATAACAATTCTCCGTTCAGCTAATTTACAAACAAAAGACAGTAATTTATCCTATCATAATTGGGGAAAGTTGTAAACAACACTCTTTACCTTTTTGGTTCATCAATAAGTTCCAGATATTCCCGGTACTCAAATGTTGGGCTTCCCAAATACTTATTGCTTCTGTATTCCGGTACTTCTTCCCTCACCGTCTGCTGCATTTCCTGAAGATGCCCCTCTTCCAGCTTTAATTCACAGCTTTCAGCAAAATACAGCGTCTCAATGAAATACGAAAAGACAAAATAATATTCGATTTCTTCCCGATACTTCTCCCACAATCCGGCACGACTTTTGATATCCCGAAACACGGATAGCTGCACCAGGGCATGGTCATAGAGTTTGCCCGGTTGGCGCACATACTGATGCATCGTGGAAGCCTCATGCATCCGATAATAATACAAAGGCTCCTTGGTGCAGTACACACGCTCAGCATAAAACAGCAGCGGATAGACAAAAGAGGGCTCTTCATAGGCATGTCCCTCGATAAACCTCACCTGGACCTGCTCTAAGAATTCCCTCTTATAAAACTTCGTCTGGCTGCCGCAGGTCAATGCCTGCCCGGCGAGGAACAGCTTGCGCATCTCTTCGTCCTCCAACACAATCAGCCCCTTAATCTGCGCCGGGTCCTCCACCTGTACGACGCCCTCGTAATATTTTGTCATGGGGTACTGAATCATCTCCGTATCGTACTGTTTGGCAATATTATATAATTTTTCATAAATAGTTACATCCACCCAATCGTCTGCATCCAGAAATGCCACATATTCTCCCTGGGCATGTGCAAGCCCCACGTTCCTTGCACCGCCCTGTTTGCGGTTCTCAGGCAGGTGAAATACCCGGAGATTGTCCGGGTATTGCTCCGCCATGGCATCCAGAAGGCTGCCTGTACTGTCTGTGGAGGCATCATTGACACAGATAACATCCAGGGTTTCAAATCCAATGCTCTGACAAATCAATGATTCCAGGCACTGGGACAGATATTCTTCCGCATTATAACAGGGAATGATTACTGATACTTTTTTCATCATACTTGGTCCTCGTTATCAACTTTATTCCTAACTGGCAAAAGCAGATACTACATTAAAAATACCGCTTATTATAAGTTCATAATATTAAGAAATCTTTCCAGACTATATATGAGAAATCTTTGTTCTCCAGTAAGCCCATTAACACAATCTGGTTTGAACTCCGGTCTTTGGGGTCCGCACCAGTCCCTCATCCAATTGTCAACCGCCCGCACCATTGCTATCTTTTCCGGCACTTCAAATGCTGGAAATTTCTTTTTATACAGCTCTCTAAGCAAATACTTACTCTCTCCTGCCCTCACACGGTTCAAGTCCAAATCATCCGCCATTTTCAAACGAGCATATGGGTCAAGATAGCTGATACCTATACAGTCAAAAGCATTTAAATATGCTCCAGATGAAGATGAGGCAAATATCTCATTTATAAATTTTATAAAATCGACCCCAGAGCTGCCCTTTTTATACCTCTCATAAACATCTAAAACGCTGACTGCATTTTTCAAAACATCCTCAGGAGGCACAAATGTGTATCGTTCTACCCATTCCTCAAACGTCCAGTCTTTTGACAATAAGCGGTCCATCCCCCCAAATGCCATGTCAGCATTGTCACCTAAAACAATAACCTCATTCCCATCTTCTTTTATTCTCTTAGAAATGGTATAGACCTGAGGCTCATTGGCAAATACCGGACATCCGTCATGTATCATCAGCTTATCTATGCACTCTTCATAGTCGCTCCATGCCACCTCAACAACAATATGCTCTAATCCTGTTTCTTTGCAAATTTTTTCCGCACGCTTCACTTCTAAATCAGATGACGGATTGGGATTTACCACAGTATAGGCACGTACTCCTTTGGGCATATATGCCGCAAGGATGCCAGAATCAATGCCTCCGCTTAAAAGAAGCGCCGTCTTTTCCGGCACAATGCCCTGAAGCTGCTCCTTAATAATCCTGTCTATATCATCGCTGGTTTTGCAGGCAATTTTATCTTCTTCCGGAATGAGCTGCATTGCGGCAGGTTCAATTCCTTCCCTCCATGTGAAATTATGATTTGCTATATACCGAAATGTCAAAAAGGAACTCATACAATAATTCTTATCAATCGTTTTTTCCATTTACAGCCTCCTACTTTCTACAGTTGACTTGCGTATTCCCATTCTTTAAACATTTTTGTACATGTACACATCAAACACAAATTGCTTATTCCAATATCCATCGAGCTTCGAGGTTGTTATTTTTATATCCATTCCATGTTCCGCTGCAAATTCCACAAAAAACTGCTTATCATAAAACAGCTTCTGCAGCCCTTCATACTTTATGTCATAATCCGGTATGATGGATCTTTTATTTTCTATATATGCATTCTCTTTTGACAAATCATGTACATCCAGCACCGTAACACAATAAGATGATTTTTCGTACATCTTATTTAAAACTTCATATGCATACTCATAATCTGAAAAGTATTCAAACATACTGTTTGTAAATACGCAATCATACTTTATATCTGTTTTCATGCAAATGGCTTCATCACAGTAAATTTCATCAGGATTGTCCAAAACCTCGCTCGCAGCTTCTATATGCGGCTGGGAATAATCCATTCCTCCTACCCTATATCCGTCTTTTTCCAGTAAAAATAAAAACGGACCGCTTCCACATCCCGCCTCAAAGACGCTTTTTATTTCATCCCTGTCTCCCTTAAAATTCCTCAGCATGAATTCGTATTGTTTCTTAAACGCCCCATAACCCATTCCATCGGCAAGCGTATCATTTCCATCTACCCTTTTCAATTCCATAAACACAGATTCAATATCTCCTGATGTCAGAAGATTTTTATCCGCTTTTTTCTTGCTCCAGATTTCCTGCCACTTCTTCATATTTACTTTTTCACTCATATTAACACCTATTCCTTACTATGTATATTTTCTAAATAAACCAATTTAATGGCTACCGCAATTACGTGCATTGCCTTTTCCAAATCTGAAACGGAAGGATATGTGGGAGCCAGCCTGAGATATGCATCCTCAGGATCGTTGCCGTAAGGAAATGTCGATCCTGCTTTCGTAATCATCACCCCCGCATCCATACATTTCTCCCATACGCTCTTAGCCATATGAGGAGCCATTTTCAGATTAAAAAAATATCCCCCTTCGGGCTTGTTCCAATCCGCTATCTCCCATCCATCTAATTCTTCATGGAGAATCTGGTCTACCATGTCAAATTTAGGCCCTATAATCGCCCTATGCCTTGACATATGTTCCTCCAAACCATCTATGTCCCGCAGAAACAGATAATGACGGTATTGATTAATCTTATCGCCGCTTTTCAGCTGGAGCAAAGAGTTCTCTGTCAGCCATTTAATATTTTCAGCACTCGATGCACAAACCCCTACTCCGCCTCCCGGAAATGTAATCTTAGATGTTGATGTAAACTCAAACACTCTGTCGGGATTGCCATATTCAGCAGCTTTACGGATAATATTCAAAATTGTATGCTTCTTATCTGTAAGATGGTGTACGCAATAAGCATTATCCCAAAAAATCCTAAAATCAGCAGCTTTCGTCTCCATTGAGGCAAGCCTCAAGATAACTTCATCCGAATAAACCGCCCCCGTGGGATTGGAATAAAGCGGAACACACCATATTCCCTTTACCGTCCCATCTTCCTGAACAAGTTTCTCAACCAGGTCCATATCCGGTCCATTCTCATCCATGGGAATCGGTATCATGTTGATGCCAAACGTAGTGCAGATTTTAAAGTGTTTTTCATACCCTGGCGCTGGACAAAGAAAGCTGACTTTCTCGTAATCCTTCCACGGCTTGTTTCCATCTAAGCCAAAAAGTACTGCCTTATTCACAATGTCATACATTAAAGTAGTGCTCATGGTCCCCCCAATGTATATTTCCTCAGACGACACATCCAGCACCTTGGCAAATAAATTCTTTAACGGCTCAATACCTGCTGTTCCCGCATAACTCCGATAATCCACTTCCTGTTCCAGACTCGTTGCAGACGTAACAAGATTCAACATCTCCATAGATAAATCAAGCTGTTCCCTGCATGGCCAGCCGCGTTCCATATTAAGCTGCAGACGCTGGTCACAAAATTTACGGTATCTATTTTCTAATTCCTCATATGTCTCCCTACTGTTCATTCCGGCTCCTTCCCAAAAATTTCCTCCGCAATTTTCAAATCTGCCGCATCATCAATCTCAAACCATTTCATACCCGCAGAGCCCAGACCATAAACTGTCTGGGGAAAATCCCTTACAATCCCTTGCATTGCAGACTCTAACGGCGCCTTTCCATTTTCAATATCGCAGAATTTTTGGACATACATTTTTAATGTATGTGCTACAAACTCCCTGTCAAATTTATGAATATTGATTGTTTTAAATTTATCCTCAATGGTAAAGTCACTTTCCCTCATGCTCTTATGAATCCAGTCAGTTACATATCCATTATCATCTATTTTCACAAATGAACCATCCAGATTAGGTTGATACTTCTCCAACAAAGTCACATTAGCAGCTTTGCAATCGTCAATCCTCTTTAACAGCCCAGGGCTGAAAAACACATCTCCCTCCAGGACAAACAGGCTGTCATATTCAGAAATATTCTTCAAACCGATATTTAAGGAACAGGATGTATTTGTTGCCGCATAATCATCGTTTTCAGCATAACGAATCTTCAATCCATGAAATTCATCTCCTATGTCATCTCTTATCTTATCTGCTAGATAACCAACCACAAGAAGCGCTTCCGATACGCCTACCATCTTCAGGCATTCGAGCGCATTATGTAAAATCGGCTTATCATTTACTTTCGTTAAGCATTTATGGTTATTTAAGGTCAGCGGCTTAAGCCTTGTCCCCATTCCCGCCACCAGAATAATAGCTTTCTTTCTCAAAATTCATTACTCCAATCTATATCTAATTATATATGCGTCAATATACTAATTACAGACAAAATCTAATAATTTATATTACCATAAGTTCTTTTAGTTGTAAATAACTCCCCTCTTCTGAGATTCTCCATTTCTTATTGAAAAACCAATATATATATATTATAATTTTTAAATGGGTAAAAATGAAAAGGAGGAAACTGGTGTCACGAAAAAAACCAGTATATTAAAACAATGAACTCAGACTCACCACAAAAAGAAATGCAGCAAATAATCCGTGAATGCATGAACAGCCATTCCTACCAGACGGCAACTGAGTGTTTAAGTATCTATCAAAAAACATTTGGCCAAGATGCTTTCTACTTGGAATATAAATTAACGCTTAACTGTGAAAACGGTCCTTCTATATCACTCATTTGTATGGAAAACGATGCCTCTTCTGTCAATAATTTCGTGGAACAACAACAATACAAGAATCTTGATGTATTTTATGTTCCGTCTGCTGACTGCGTAAACGATATCCTCGCTTACATTCAATCTGCCAACAGTAAATATGTCTGCTTTTTTGAACCCAACCATAAATACTCTGCTTTAAAATTAGCCACGATGGTAACTCTGATAGACCACCTGCCAGAAGTGGACGGCATTGTTTGTAGCCGCAACTTCATTGACGCAGAAGATGCAATTATTGCGCACCCGGATATATGCCAGAAATCCTTAAATAACAAAGTATTTATGGGCAATCAGCTCTTATTTTTAAGCATAAAAAACAATATAAATTTATATGGTAACCTTTCCACACTTTTATTGGAAACCCAATACATAAAACAGATTTCGATTGATTTTTCTGGAATCCCTTCTTCTATGTACAAATTAGCGCTATTCCACCAATTAATTTTCCATGCTACGATTTATTTTACAAATATGCCATTAGTATCCACTGTCCTGAGACCTAACGACAATTCTTCTTATCTGGTGGAAGACTATAAGAAATATCTGGAATCACTTGTATCCGATGATGAAGTTATGGCAGCAGCCATGGACAAATTGAATAAATGTAAACAAGGTGGCAGCAGCCCTGTTCAGAAGAACATTACTTTTTTCTATACGGACAAAGGGGAATATTATAATCTAAAACCGATTGCAGACGAAGCCGAAAGACGAGGCTATAAGATATCTTTTACCGAAGATATCAAACAGAAAGCTGAGATAGGTATTTACTGCCAGCATGTTTGCTATCCTGAAAATTCCAAATTTTCAGTTATCCTGCTGCATGACCTTGCCCAGGGCCACTATCGCTGGCCCAATATGTGGGAATTGGAACGCTGGGACAAATTTGACCTGGGAATCCTGCCCAGCAAATCCTGGGCAGACCGCTGGTCTCAATGCGCCTGCCAATATTATGCAAATCCAAGTTGCGGCGTATTTGACTTCGGCTATCCCAAAAGCGACCTTATCCATTCTGAAGCGTTAAAAAGCCGAGCCGAGAAACTCCGGCAGGAACTGAATCTGAAACATGACATTTCTATCCTTTATGCACCTTCCTGGGAAAACGATGGAAAGGAACATGATTTTGTAACATCGCTTTCCTGTTTAAATGTAAACCTGTTGATTAAGCAGGCCCACCTTCCGGCAGAAATGTCTGAAATCATTGAAAACATACGGCAAATGCGTGCTTTACACGAAGGCAAATACCCAAACGTATATTATATCGAACCAGAAGAAAGCATTCAGACTGCCCTTTCACTGTGTGATTATGTCGTATCAGACGAATCAAGCGTCATGAGCGAGGCTGCTATGTTTGGCAAAATAAGTATTGCTGTTACAAACTGGCTTATCCCTGATACCGTACCCAGCAGACACGCATATTTTCCTATGGATTATGTTATAAAATGCCGCAGATCCAAACTTTACGAGACTGTGAATAATCTGCTCGCTGCCCCGGAAACATACAGCGATATCCTGGAACTGGGACGCCAGGACCTCTCCAGTCCTGGCCATGTCTGCAAAAACATCATGGATGCCATTGAATTTTATACAACACCAGAAGCTGACAGAGCTCCATCTTCGTTCTGCCATGAAAAGCTTACATCAAAGTATGCTCCTTGTTCCATGTGGAATTAACTATATTTCATCAATCAAAGTTATAATATCTTTGATTGGCATCAGTCTCTCGTCCACTTCTTTGGCCCTGTGGTAAGTAAGTATGTCCGTAGCCGTTTTCTGCATGGCAGGAAATGCGCTGCGGGTAAGCTGATTAGCATAAATTACAATATTTACCCCATGTTGATAAAGTTCTTGTTCTGTAACAGAATTATAGGAAGTCGGAACAGCGACAATCGGCGTTTCCTTATCCGTTTTTCGGAACCTGTCACAAAATTCAAATACTTCGTCCGCTTCTTTTTTCCTGCTATGAATCATAATGCCATCTGCCCCTGCTTTTACATAAGCCTCTGCACGGCTTAATGCATCATCCATGCCTTTCTCCAGGATTAAACTTTCTATTCTGGCAATAATCATAAAATCTTCTTCTCGCTGCGCTCTCTTGCCGGCACGGATTTTTTCACAGAAATTTTCCACACTGTCCTGCGTCTGTTCTACTTCCATACCGAACAAAGAATTTTTCTTCAATCCCGTCTTATCCTCGATAATCACGGCAGATATTCCCATACGTTCCATCGTCCTCACATTATAGGAAAAGTGTTCAATCAGACCGCCGGTATCTCCATCCAGAATAATCGGCTTTGTAGTCACTTCTAAAATATCATCCACAGTCCTTAACCTTGATGACATATCTACCAATTCAATATCTGGCTTTCCTTTGGCAGTAGAATCACAGAGGCTTGACAGCCACATTGCGTCAAATTGGTCGATTTCCCCATCATGAGAAACGACTGTCTTCTCAGCAATCAACCCGGTTAAGCCGCTATGTACTTCCAATGCCTTGACTATCGGACACAGTTTTAGCAATTTTCTCAGGCGCTTTCTGCGATATTCCGGCATGGAGACCCTTTCGCGCACAACTGCTTCAATATTACGGATTTTTTCACTATAAGTATAGGGAATTTCTATCAGTTCCCCTCCCCACTTTGCAAGAGTATCGATTGCATTCTGCCTGACAACATTCACCGGACCTTTTTGCCAGTCATCGCCATGTATCACATAATCCGGCCGTATCTCTTCTAAAATCTTTTCATACATCACGTTATCCTGTACAACCACCTGGCTAATCTCAGGAATATCTTCCAGCATTTTCTTCCGCTCCTCAAAAGAAACCATAGGAAAACGACTATAGCGTACCATTGCGGCATCACTTAACACGCCCGCAATCAGTTCTCCATACTTGACCGCATTCCTGATGACATTCATATGCCCTTCATGAATCACATCTGTACAAAAACATGTATATACCTTTTTCATATCTATCATCCTCCTGTAAATAATCTATCATCAGTTTCCGTGGCCGCCAACACAGTACATACGATAAAAATATCTGTCAAAATCTTTCTGTCAATGTTTCATAAAATTTTCTATATTCTCTCTTGTCAATGCCCTTATATTCTCCGGATGGTACAGCCACTCCTTTGACCAGCTGACTGTGTACCCCATGCTCTCTTCGATTCCCCAGGTACAGTTCCACCCCAGCCTGCCCTTAATCTTAGAACAGTCCAGACGCAGGAAATTAGCTTCATGTACAGGGTTGCATTCTGCACATGCCTCCCACTTCAGCCCCTCCTGCCACTTGTCACAGAACATGCTGACCAGCTCCCCGGTCGTCACACAGGAACTCTCCTCCGGTCCTACATTGTATTCCCCTTGCAGCTGCACATCTTCATATTGCTTCCTTGCTATCAGCAGATAAGCGGACAACGCCTCTAAGACATGCTGATAGGGACGCACAGAATACGGATTGCGCACCATTATCTTCTGCCCTTTAGACGCTGCCCGCACACAATCCGGAATAATCCGGTCCGGCGCAAAATCTCCCCCGCCTATGACATTTCCTGCCCTTGCCGTAGAAACGGCGATACCGCTGCCTTCAAAAAAAGACTTGCGGAAACTCTGCGTTACCAATTCGGAGCAGGATTTAGAATTAGAATAGGGGTCGAAGCCATTGAGCACATCATGCTCACGGTAACCCCAGCACCACTCCCTGTTCTCATATACCTTGTCTGTGGTCACATTGAGCACAGACCTGACGCTGCTGCAATGCCTTACGCTCTCCAGCAGGTTAACGATTCCCATGACGTTCGTATCAAACGTCTCCCGCACACGGACATAAGATTCCCTGACAATTGGCTGCGCCGCCAGGTGAATGACAATCTCCGGCTTTTTCTCCTGCACCGTCTTCTGCAGACGCTCATAATCCCGCACGTCTCCAAGCACCGTCTCCATGGACTGCTGCAATTTTAAAATTTCATACAGGTTTGGCTCGGTAGGCGGCTCCAAGGAATACCCGGTTACCTGCGCACCTGCCAAAAGCAGCATTGCGCAAAGCCATGATCCCTTAAAACCGGTATTGCCGGTTACCAGTATCTTCTTCCCTTTGTAAAATCCATCGTCAATCATAGAACTGTCTCTCCTTCCATGGCGCCTGTCCGCTGCTCCATAACCCTTCCAGATAATCACGGTCATGTACGTTATCCATGGGGGACCAGAAACCGTCATGGCGGTAAGCCGCCATCTGCCCTTCCATCGCCAGCCGTTCAAACGGCCCTGCCTCCAACATGCTGCTGCCATCGCCCAGATATTGGAAAATCTCAGGCTGCATCACCATAAAGCCTATATTTACCCATGACTGGTCTTCACGCGCCTTCTCCTTAAAGCCCTCCACCATGTTCTTCTTCTCATTTATCTTTAACGCCCCGAACCTTCCCTCCGGCCTGGTAGTGGAAATCGTCAGAATCTTACCCTCTTTTTTGTGAAAGTTATGCAGCGCATGTAAATCGATATCCGCCACCCCATCGCCATAGGTCAGCATAAAAGGTTCAGCTCCCAGATATTCCCTGACCTGCAAAAGCCTTCCTGCCGTTAAGGTATTGAGTCCGGTATGCACCAGCGTTACCTTCCAGTTCTCTGTCCTCTTCCCACGGAAAGAAAGATTTCCCCTGCCAAGGTCCACGCAGAGGTCATTGCAGCTGGCATTATAATTCACAAAATATTCGTTAATCATATGCCCCTTATACCCACAGCATACGATAAACTCTGTGATGCCATACATTTCATATATCTTCATAATATGCCAGAGTATAGGCTTCCCGCCTATCTCCACCATGGGTTTCGGTCTGCTTTTCGATTCCTCACTGATTCTTGTGCCCTTTCCTCCTGCCAGTATTACGGCTTTCATATATCCTCATACCTCTCATCCAATAAAGTTTTAACGCCCTGCTGCCAACCATATCTGGGTTTCCAGCCCGGCAGGACTGTGCCGATGCCGGCGGGGTCCATAATTTCCCTGTCCCGGTATGCGCGCCCACCCCAATTAATCTGCAAACGCTTACCCGAAATCTTCAGAAATTCTTCTATCAGCACACGCAGCTCTTTCGGCTCTTCCTCACGCAATGCATATCTGGCATATGTGCCGTGTTCCATATTATTTACAAGCGAAAGCGCCCGCAAATAGCCGCTTACCAAATCCTCAATATGGCAATAATACATCTTCTGCCTGCCAGGGGACATATCAATCGCTGCACCATCCTCCAGATTTTTTATGATATTGAGAATCTTATTCCTGTGGTCATTCGGTCCATAAGAATCAAAAATCTGCAGTGTAACTGCACTGCATCCTTTTGCTTTCACATAATACAGAAGAATATCCTCTGCCGCCTGTTTCGTCGCCGCATATAGATTCACCGGATTGTACCGTTCTCCAGAAAACTGCTGCCAATATGTACCCGTATTGATAATCTTCCTGCAGCCCGCGGCAGCCGCTGCATCAAATATAACAGTCGAAAACACCAGGTTGCTCTCCAAAAGGTTTGCTATATTTTCTGCGTTATGCTCCCCATAGAACACCCCTGCCAGATGGATGAGAACCTCTGGTTTGGCTTCCGCCAGCAAATCATAGATACGCTCCCTGTCATAGACAACCAGTTCTTTCACATGCGCTTCTATTCCCACTGTGTCAGAGGTATCCCTGACAATGGCATACACTTCATGTTCTTTGCCAAGAACCGGTACCAGATGATTTCCAATATAGCCGGTGGCTCCGGTGACCGCTATCTTCATCTTTCCATGCTCCTTCCCAAAACCGGAACGTTTCTCCAGTTACATCTTTACAGCCCCTGGTACGTGTCACAGAATTCCCGGAACCCCATCAAGCCCATATCACGTTCCGATATGATGGGTTCCCCTTGTAAATGCTTCCATGTTATGCCAAGGTCCTTATCATCCCAGCGGATGCCACTGTCATATCCTGGCATGTATTTTCCGCCGCAGCGGTAATGGAATTTCACCTGCTCCGATACTGCCAGAAAACCATGGGCAAATCCTGCCGGGATATAGAACCCCAGCTTGTTCTCTTCACTCAGTTCGATGCCCTTCCACTGCCCGAAAGTCCCAGAGTTTTTGCGCAAATCCACCACTACATCATAGATTGTGCCTATGGAGACTGTAATATATTTATCCTGAGGGTACTTTAACTGAAAATGCATCCCCCGAATCACATTACGGCAGGAACAGGTCGTAATATCCTCATCATTGTTCAGCACGATGCCATTAGAGGCAAAAAATTCCCGCTCATATGTCTTCATAAAAAAACCACGGGCATCGTATGCCACAAACGGATGTACAATTTTAAGCCCCTCGAACTCTGTGTCCTCTATCTCAAATTTCTGATTCATCATACCAACTCCTCGACCTTTGGTATCAACACCAAAAACTTCGCGCCCCAGTCCCTGGCGTATGATAAAGCCTCTCTGATTTCTTCTTTCAGATTCCAGGGTATGATAATGATATAATCGGGCTTTGTCCTCAAAATCTCTTCCGGCGCCAGAATAGGAATCAGCGTCCCCGGCAGCAGACATCCCTGTTTGTTAGGATTGGCATCTACGACATAATCAATCATTTCCCTGCCAATTCCGCAGTAATTGAGAAGCGTATTTCCCTTTGCCGCCGCACCATATCCAACAATCTGCTTCCCCGCTTTCTTGAGTGCAATCAGCTTTTCCAATACATCAATCTTAATTTGCTTCACTTTTTCAGCAAACGCTTCATAGATATCGTTTCTATCCAGTCCAAATGCTTTTTCTTCTGCAAGAAGTTCTTCCACATGTTCCGAAACTGGCTGCTGCTGATTGTCTTTGTGGGTGGCATAGACACGCAGCGAACCGCCATGTGTCGAAAGCTTTTCAATGTCAAACAGCTTAAGCCCCTGTTCTTCAAAAATCTGCTTCACAGCAAGGATGGAAAGATAAGAGAAATGCTCATGGTATATTGTGTCAAACTGATTATAACGGATTAAATTCAACAGATGGGGAAATTCCACGGTGACAACTCCCTTGGGTTTCAAGGCTTCTTTGAACCCGCCCACGAAGTCCCGGATATCCGGCACATGCGCCAGTACATTATTGCCGATGATAAGGTCTGCTTTTTTTTCCAGATTCTTGGCAAACTCTGTGCCAAAGAAATCTATCCTTGTCTCTATGCCCTTCTCTATCGCTGCCTCAGCTACTCTCCTGGAAGGCTCTATGCCAATGGGGTCAATTCCATACTCCTTAAAATATTGTAACAGATATCCATCATTGGATGCAACCTCCATGACCACCGAGTCTGCATTCAGGGACAGCCTGTCCACAATCATATCCACATAAGACTTGCAGTGCTTCAGCCAGCTTGTTGAATAGGAACTGAAATATTTATACTCTGAGTTGAAAATCCCTTCCGGCATCTCGAAGTCCAGTACCTGAACCAACCTGCAGTTTCCACAGACAGCCGCCCGCAGCGGAAGCTGATACTGTCCCTTTCCCACAGCTTCCTTCTGTATATAATCGTTGGACAAAGGCTCAAGACCTAAATCCACGAAC
Organism: uncultured Lachnospiraceae bacterium; assembly: GCA_947565305.1. Taxonomy (GTDB): domain Bacteria; phylum Bacillota; class Clostridia; order Lachnospirales; family Lachnospiraceae; genus Petralouisia. The sequence continues at coordinate 72,091 of CANOFO010000002.1, forward strand.
ATCGTCTTAAGTTCTTGCTTACAATACCTGCAATTATACATGATTGTCTCCGCTCCTTTCTGTCTCCCAGTTCTTCCAGGGCGCTTTTCCCGTCTCATAAAGCTGTTCCAGATAATTCTTATCCCTGGCTGTCTCCATCGGAGACCAAAAGCCCTCATGGAAATACAGGGAAATCTGATTGTCATGCGCGAGCCTTTTCATGAATTCGTCACTCATCACATCATCCTGGCAGAATTCCTCCAGATAAGGAAAGATTTCTCTGGAAAACATCATCGTACAGGCATCGGTGCGTACAAACTGATGGCTTTCAGGTACACGTTCGCTCAGTTCCCCTTTTTCGGTAATCGGAAGCACCCGCCTTCTGCCTGTGGGGGTGGCGACTGCCATTGTGACTGCCTTGTTCCCCTGCCGATGCTGCTCTGTCAGTTTATTGATATCAATATCTGAAACACAGTCTCCATAGGTGACCAGAAAATCCTCTTGCCCTACAAACTCCTTTATCCGAAGCAGCCGTTGGGCAATGGATGACTCCTTGCCGGTATCCGCCACTGTGACTTTCCAGGCCTCAGTCTCCTTCTTATGGACTTTTACCTCATTGGAACTTAAATCCACGGTAATGTCCGATTGGTACAGATAATAATTCATAAAATAGTTCTTTATGTAATCTCCCTTATAACCTGCACAGATAATGAATTCATCCAGCCCCTGGCAGGAATAATTCTTCATGATATGATATAAAATCGGCTCCCCGCCTATTTCTGCCATAGGCTTAGGGATAGGATTGTACCTGTCTTCCACGATACTGGGCAGCCCTCCTGCCATAATCACTGCTTTCATAGTATCCCACCTTATATTTTTCCCTGATGTTCTGCATCCTCTAGAGTACCATCGCCGGTTTATGCACGCCCTTTTCCAACACAATCATCGAATCATAATAATGAACAGAGCGTATGCTGGCGGTCAGTCTGTCAATCTTCAAATCCGGGCTGAGGGAATAACGGGCATTCAAGGCATCAATAAAATTCTTAGAATACTCTATAAATGTACCAGGCTTCTTATATCCTCCTCCATATTTCTGCCAATAGGAAGTCATCAAGTCTTCGCACAGGTACACTCCATCCTCTGCCAGATGGGGATACAGCTCTTCAAACGTTGCAATCTGCTGATTCATCGTGTGACCTCCGTCATCAATGATAATATCAATGTTGGGGTTTTCATCCTTAACCTTGCGTAAAAACTCACGGTCTTCCTGGGAACCTATATAGATTTTAATCCGCTCCTCTTCATAATTCCTGCACTCTTCCATGATATCAATGCCGATAATCTTGCATTCTGCCCCAAAATAATCCTTCCACATCTGCAGGGAACCGCCTCCCCATACGCCAATTTCCAATATGGTGACCGGCTTATTGCGAAATCGCTTAAAATGCCTGTGATATACCTCGAAATAATGGCACCACTTTGTCATCTTGTTATGTTTGCCACAGAAGAAGAATTGTTCCAAAGGATTCATGGAATTTTCCTCGATTGCCTGAACCATCTCGTCCCTGTTCGCAAACTCCTGTGGATTCGCGCCCTCCTTGAACTGCATTTTCCCGAGGTCTGCATTATATGTTCCCACCTGCAGAATCTCCTCCAGTTCCTCCCGGCTCTTCTGGATATAGTTGGCACATTCCCGCAGCCGCTTGCTTACCGCCGCAAATTGTTCCCCTGCAATATCCTTATAACTATCTTTCACCAAAGCAAATGCATATTCCTCCGCCCAGTCAAGCGGTCGCCCATAATACTGCTTTTTCACTTCATATACATATGCCAGAAATTCACTGACTTGCCCCAAGACATCCAGACACATAGCGCTTTCCTGATTTTGTTCCATTAGTCGGCCGACAGACTGCAGAACCTCAACGTAGCGTCCCTGCATCTGCACAATTTCTGCTATTTTTTCCTGAATATCTGTTTTACTTCCATTATCCATCTCTTTCTCCTAATCCCATTCTAGTATTGGCTGATTTTTTCTGCCAGCAATGAGGCCTGATAAATATTTTTCACATTATATTCTGAAGCATCAATGACCACGTTTCCATTTGTACGCACCTCAGTCTTATAGGTCTTTACATCCTCTGTCTGCAGCTCCTTGGGCTTTGCAGCCTCTTCTTTCATCAGTTCATCCCAGAACTCTTCCTGAAACCATCGGTAAAATTGTTCTCCATTGAGTTTTGCAGCATATCTCATCTCCATTACCTGCCGCTCATAAATATACTCCCTTTTATTCATCAGTTGATATAGAAACAGAAACCATCTCCTCATATCTATACAATGATTAATGGTCTCAATGGGCAGCACCTTCTTGGCAACGACACGTATCAGGGAATTATAGCACAGCCCAATATCCGAGGTAATCCTTGGCACAAGGCGTTCTATCGGCGAACTGCTCCAGCCGCCAATATAGCTGTTCTCCCCAAGTTCCTTATTCCTGCCCCTTTTATTGACTTTCTCCAGCGTATCAAGCAGCCTGGTATAGGTGGCTCCGGTGGAACTATGCGCCATGCCGCCAATGGTCAGCGGAAGATTTACATAATTTATTTTCTCATTGATAACCGAATTGACAATGCCTATAAATATATCCTGACATGGTCCATCCCACAGCCTGCCCGTCTTTTCCAGCAAAGTCCGCATATAGGTCCTGCGAAACCCTGAATTGATATAAAGCAAGGGCATGAGATACATGCGCTGAGGCTGCTCCAGAATATTTTTCAGAAAATACGTTCCCTCAATCTGGGAAACAGAATATCTATCTTCATTTATAGCGCCACAGAAAATCTCTAACCTGTCAGATATCCCGGCGCCATAATCCGGCCACTGGTATTGCGCACGGTTCCACAACAGTATTTCATCTGCAACTTCCCCTAATATTTTATCCAATGCCTCCAGCGTCCACGGCAGCACGCCATCATCCGCCCCCAGCGGAATGATAAACTCCCCCCTGGACTTCAAAAACGCATATTCGAAACTTTTACCAATCACAAGCGGGCGTGGCGTCCTGATATAACGGATTCTCTCATCTTTCTCCCTCAGCTCTTTACAAAGATGGTAAATCTCCTCATTTCCCTCTGTGGAATTGTCGCTGACAAGGATTTCGAAACTGCCCTGCCACCGCTGATTCAGGCAGGTCATCAGCGTGTAGCGCAAGGTCTCGGCGCTATTCTTGGTAGGTATGACAATGGAAAAACGGCATTCCGGCCTGGCGTCCAAATCTTTGTGGGCATCGCATTTATAGATTTTGCTTACATAAGACAGGTAATCACCTGCCCAGCCGAAGGTAAGCTTACCCTGCAGCACTGGTGATTTCATGAGGGAGAGCCGCTCCACCTCGCAGCCGCGTTCCATCCTCAGCATCAGCCTGTCCCAAATAACGCCGGACGCAATCACGCATGTCAGCCCATCCTGCGTTTCCTTATGACATACATACTTTACAATATCCTCTAAATTATCATCCGTATACATAAGAAACGATACATCTTCGTAACGCTCCATGTGATTAATACAGTATTCTGTATCTATATTTTTATCGGATGCCTTTGCCAACATGATAACCTTATGCCCAAGGCGCGAAACCATATTTCCCAGCACATCCCAATTCACCTCTTCATTGCCATCACAGATTATTATAAACGTATTTCCTTTCTCTGACAACATTTCTACAAGAAACCCTATATTCTGCTGGTTCATCACCTGCTGCCCGATAGCACCTGTTAAGGGCTGCGAAGATAACTTGGCAGACAGCATGGCAGCCACCGCGTGCACCACAGATTCATTCCGGTAATACGCAGCCTCTGCAATCCGTCTGATAGCAGCAGAATCATCCTCCACAGTCAGATATTCTGCCTGTGCCTCTGCAAAATCCTGCAAAACATTCTTCAATTCCTGCTGTTCTTCTGTCAGCAGCCAGTTCCGCTCACCTACACACAACATGGAAAAAATCTCTGTCAGCGGCAGGTATTCCTTATACTGACTGGACGTATCCTTCTTCCATTCATTGGCAATATATGCCAGCGTATCTGCCAGCCCCTCGTAATCTTCAAACAGGCAGATAATTTCCTGTAAGAAAAATAGCTTATCATCTATACTGTATTCCTGATTATCTGATACCTCCTGCAATATCTCTTTTAATGTCATTGGGTATTTTTTCATCTGCGATAAAATCCTCCATTCTAAAAAGACAGATACGACAAGCTGATTTCTCATCCTGGCATACCTATCTGTTACAATCTTCCTATGTCCTGATTTCAAGTCTTGTTTGTATAAAATATACAAATCAATAAAATGAAATCCCGCGACTGTTATATTATATCTGCCAATCATTTTAGCACTATATATTATATTTTACAAGAGGTTTTATGTTATTATATACAAAAATTGTGTCTTAATTTTATCAAAATTGCCAAAAAAGCCATCATGGCAAAGCTTCCATAAACCTCACCATGATGACCTGTCCATTCCATTATCAACGGAAACATTCAGCCGCATTTATCTTCTGCATCAATCACTGGAAACTGGCAAGAATCTGACCCTCATACACTGGGTCATGCAGCTCCATTGCATTGTCATCGCCTTCCAGTTCATTGTTATATTTGTAGGGGACAGCAACCCGCTCTCCTTTTCCGGCAAGAAACCATTCATATTCCAAATCAATATGACCAATGTCAATTGCCTGGTAACCTTCCAACGCCAAATCATAGGCAAGCACACCAGCAGAAGGCCCCATGGCAACCAGAAAGAGCGTATCTTTCTGCGCATACTGCAGCGCTGCCTTCAGAATATCATCATATCTGTCAAAGGAACTGGTTGCCGGAGCCAAGATGCGTTTGATACCTCTTGCACCCTCCAACAGATCGTTCCCCACTCCCATTCTGGTCTGCGCCCCTTCAACAATGATAACTTCACGGTCTTTCCAAATTTCCTTAAGATGCGCAAAACGCTTGCCGGGCATCTCTGTCATCCAATCCCGGTACATCACATAAGGGCGCGACATGTAGGCATCGTAATACACCCTGTCATGCTCCAGTAATTCCATATGCTGTTCCCTGGTATCTTCTGCTGACATATAGATGCGGATGGCATCTGCCGCTGCTTCCGTATAGTCCTGCAGGGAACCGTAGTTATTGGCAATTGCAATCATCACATTGGGATTATGGCTATGTAATACCTCCTCAAGCCTCTGTCCCAGCCTTTCATCCAGCTTCTGAAATTTATGGCGTTGTACCTTAATAATCTGCGCAAACTCACCATCGCCAAACCTCGCCATTGATTTACGGTTCCTGATTATCTCATCAATAGTCTCCTGTGTGCCTATTATCACAGGATAATGGTACTCTTCCCTCTTGAGAATAGGGTCTAAAAGCTCATACCTCAGGTTGTTGCACCTGACACGGATGATGCCCTGAGTAATGTCAAGCGTAGTCTGGTTATTTAGAAGCTTCGACATCTGATTCGCTGTCTCACTGTTAATCCCATACAGGTTGCGTATTGCCTGAAGCATTGTGTCATTGTCTTTTTTATACGCCTGGTTCTGCCTCTGCAGCTCTGCGAGCTGCCCTTCCAAACTAGCTACCCGCGCTTCCAGATTTGTTAAATTCTTATCCATTCACTGTTCCTCCAAAATATTCGTTTATAAATTTCTCCCTCTCGCTGTAGTAATTATCCAGATTAAGGATTCCATCATCATGGATGCACCAGGGGTGTTCCGTATGCGGGACCACAATGCGGTATCCTCGCCTACGAAATTCCATACACTGGGAAACATCATAGAAATCCCACTTTTGAAAAATGTCCTCCCTCCATGGGACATCGTACTGGGTTGCCATCAGAAGTCCATCTACCGCCTGAACCTCCTGGTATTTGCCCTCAACCTTACCAAACAGGTAAGATAGGGCAAAATAGAGGCTGTTAGAATGCAGCATTCCCACGCGATTCCCATACCACAGGGCAACTTCCTTGTCTACTTTCAGGTTGCCAACCATGCCAACCATGCCAATCTCCGGTTCCTGAAACAACTCTAAAATCTTCTCTATGAAATCCCGGCAAAGGATAAACACGTCCTGGTGCAGGTATACTTTATATTTTGCCTGTGATTGTTTCATCGCCTGGTTGTAACCAGCTGCCATGGAAGCTGCGCCCTTGATAGTCAGGATTTCCCGCGTGAATCCTGTTGGCATTTTTAGCCGTTCTATATAGGAAATACACTCTTGTTCATACAATTCATCGTTGGTGCACATAATAAAAGCTATCTTATTTGTATCTAATCCGTTACCCATCTCATATCCCCCATTTTTCCTGATATTGCGCAAAAATGCCGGTAGGGCAGGTTATCCTTTTTAGATAGTATACAGCATCTTTCATCTGCCCAGCCTGAATACAGATATCAGCCATCTCACAGTATACGACTTCCTCGCCCGGGCTTAACTGGTCCACAAATTCGAGCATGGACAATGCCCATTTGCTTTTTCCCTTTTCCTTCATCAGCATTGCCAGTTTAAAGGCGGTATTTTCCTTTTCAAATGATGAAGCATTTATCATATGCCTGAAAAAAGGAACAGATATCATGTCCTTGTCCATCCATTCTGACAACTGTGTATCTTCACTTAGAAACTCCAGCCTCCACATAAGAAACTTCACTCGCAGATAACGTTCTCTTGCTTCTTCCATGCTGTGGATGTTGCTCAAAATGCCATTTGGGGCATGTTCTTGTAATTCTTCTTTATAGATGTCCAATATAATGTTCAGGACTGCCACATCATTATCTATTTTAGAAAGCAACTGCATTTTCTCAGACTGATAATATTCCAACAACTCTCCATAGGCCTCCCGCACAAGGAAACAGTCTATCTCTTGCTGAAAGCCTGCAAATTTCTCCCTCAGCCTCCTTTTTTCTTCTGCCTCACGCTTCTTCTCTTCCATGAAGTTTTCTGTCTGCCTTATAACAGTTCCCTCTGAACCCATTGTTTCCTCCTGCTTGTTATCCAAATCCGTCCATACTCCAGACCGCCTGCTATGCGTGCCCATCTATAATCCCGACTACCTGCCTACAGTAAATATCCAGCTGTTCCTGGGTAAAGTCTTCTTTCACCGACAGCATGACCTTGCGAAGCTTTACGAATCTCTCCAGCTTCAGATACGGATTCTCTTCATATGCCGGAAATAACTCAAGTACCATCTTCTGCATATTGCGAAAATAATCTATCCCCAAGAATTTGCTGCCTACCCCGGCAAAATACAAGGTTTCCATATAATAACTGTGCAAAAAATGAAATTCAATCTCACTGTAATATTCCTGTATATAACTCTTATGGGAAATAAGTTTCTTCAGCAGTTCCAACTGTACATATGGATGGTCGTAAAGCGTATTCTTCTCATTCATATGCTCTACCGTCACACTCTGGCCTGTCCGCCGGTAAAAATACAGCCCTTCTTCCATGCTATAGAAACGCCTGGCTTCAAACAACAACGGATATACAAAGTAAGGTTCCTCGTATACCACGCCCTCCGGAAAATCTGCCTTGCATTGTTCCAGCAGAGTCCTGCGGTATAGCTTGTTCTGGCTGCCAAACGTAAACAGCATACCCAGCACCATCTCTTTCCTTATCTCTTCGGCAGCTGCGTCCAGAAACCCATAGCGGCTGCATCCCTCTTTGCGGATATTTCCTTCCCCATACACATGGACAAACGGGAACTGCAGAATGTCTACATCAAATTCAACCACTTTCCCATAAACCTTTTCGCACATGGTAATATCCAGCCAGTCATCGGAGTCTAAAAACAGCACATACTCACCTGCCGCTCGGACAAGTCCGCGGTTCCTTGCTCCTCCCTGCCGATGGTTCTTCTCTAAGTCAATTACCTCCACAGATTGGGGATACTCTGAAGCATATCTTTGTAAATACTCCAGCGTATTGTCTGTAGAAGCATCATTTACAAATATCACCTGCAGATCTTCCAGACCTAAGGTCTGCTCCCTCAAAGAAGCAAAGCACTCCTCGATATATTTTTCTGAATTATAACAGGGTACAATAACAGATATTTTTTTCATATTGCCCTCATTTCCTGTATTTTTTTATGTAATTGCGCAGCAATTCATGGTATAATATCGCCAGATATTATACGCGCCGTAGTGCGCATAGGCTACCATGTAATTGCGCAGCAATTCATGGTATAATATCAACAAATATTATACACTATTTCTTGGAGGTACGCTATGAATTTTTTATTTATCCGCGTAAAGAACTCCAGTTTCGATCTCCCCTGGGCATTATTGGAAATGGGCTGCCATGCTGGCATCTATGAGGGTGCAGAGTTCGACCCGCTGGCTCCTGTTCCGGAAGAGTTTGGGAAACTGGATACATTTCTCTCTGACCATGATTTTGACTGTCTGATTTCGTATCTTTTCGTGCCAGAAATTTCAGACCTCTGCCAAAAACACCATTTTCCATATATCGGCTGGGTGTATGATTCCCCTTTGATGTCTCTGTTCCATCCGGCAGTAAAAAATCCCTGCAATTATCTTTTTATTTTTGACCGTGCGGAATATGAACATATGAAAACTTTCGGCATTCCTCATTTATATTACCTGCCCATGGGAGTCAACCTCTCCCGCACCGGCGCTTTAGATATTTCACCAGAAGATGAGAAAAACTTTGCCTGCGATATATCTTTTATTGGAAATCTCTATGAGAACAATTCTTACAACAGTTTTGTCTCACAGCTGCCAGAGGATATTGCCGCCGAACTGAAAGTTTACCTTCTGAAAAATCTCTGCACCTGGCGCACGATAAAACCATGGCCACGGGTCTCTCAGAAAATAGTTGATTTTATGACAGAACATTTCCAGGCGAACGTCTGGAACCGACAACAGATGGACCTTGATTTATATCTGGGGCTTCTCCTGTTATCAAGGAAACTTGCAGAGATGGACCGGACTACCGTGCTGAATGCCCTGGCGGAACGCCATACAGTAGACCTGTATACGCGAAGCGACTGTTCCTACCTGCGGAATGTCCAGGTACATCAGGGTGTCAATTACTACACTGCCATGAATAAAATCTTCTACCTGAGCAAAATTAACCTTAACATTACCCTGCCATCCATTGAGACCGGATTGCCGCAGCGTATCTTAGATATTATGGGTTCCGGTGGCTTTGCGTTGACCAACTACCAGCAGGAAATTGAGGATTATTTTGTGATTGGCAAAGAGATTGAGGTCTTTCACGATTTAGATGAATTGATGGAAAAAACCGCCTACTACCTCTCCCACGAGGAAGAGAGACTACGGATTGCCATGAACGGATATATCAAAATCCGGGATAATTTTTCCTACATCCATCAACTGAAATATATGATAAAGACTGTGGAGGAAGACCGTTTTTAAACCGACCTTAGATTGGGCAGAGGAGGACAGTACATGAAATTATTATTTTACCGTTATGGCAGCATCTGTGAACCGGATATCATTGAGGGCTTTCAGGAACTGGGACACACAGTGCAGGAAATCACCGAAGAAATCACCAACAAATCCTTAACCCCCCAGGAATCTATTCAGCTTGTCAGCAATACGTTGTTGGAACACCCGGCTGACTTTGTGTTCAGCATCAACTTCTTTCCATTTTTGAGCGAGGTATGCAATATCTTTAAATTGCCTTACCTTTGCTGGAGTGTAGATTCCCCGGTGATGGAGCTCTTTGCAACCTCCATTACACATCCCTGCAACCGGATATTCCTCTTTGACCGGGCACAGTATGAAGAGATTTTCCCTCTCAATCCAGGACATGTATTTCATCTTCCACTGGCTGCCAACATCAAGCAGAAACAGAGGCAAATCCATTCTGCTTCCGCTGCCATACGAAGCAAATTTACCTCCGACATTTCCTTTGTCGGCTCCCTCTACACCGAGAAATGCCCTTACAACAAGCTGACGGACCCCCCCGCTTATTTATCGGGTTACTTAAATGGGCTGATGGAGGCGCAGCTGCGGATTTATGGCGGTTTTATTATTGAGGACCTGTTGACAGATGAAATTGTAGAGGAGTTTAAAGCCCATCTTCCGGGATTTTTTACCTATCCTTTTGATTCCTACCTGACAGACAGAAAAACTATGGCGCAGCTCTATCTGGGCAACAAAATTTCTGCCATGGAACGGCTATCTGTCATGGAACGGCTGTCCAAACGGTTCTCGGTTGACCTCTATACGGCAAGCGATACCTCCGCGCTCCCTCTCGTCAATAACAGGGGGTTGGCAAAGACTATGGAAGAGATGCCCATTATCTTCCATAACAGCAAGATTAACCTGAACATGACGTCCAAGTCCATTCGCAGCGGTCTTCCGCTCCGTATCTTCGATATTCTGGCATGTAATGGCTTTGTGCTGACGAATTTCCAGCCGGAACTTCCAGAATTCTTCCGCCCACAGGAAGACCTAGTGTATTATGAGAATTTGAAAGACCTTGCCAGTAAGGCAGACTACTTCCTTCACCACGAAGCACAGCGCCGGGAAATTGCGGCCAACGGTTTTGAGACAGTACAGAAATACCACACTTATCCCATCCGCTTAACGCAGATGTTAGAGATAGCTTTTCCAAATAATTATCAGGAGGTCCCGCAATGAACGTTTTATTTATAGACTGGGCATGTTTTGGCAAAGTAGATGCCATTTTTACCTTAGAACAGATGGGATACAAGCTGACGATGTTTTCCCACAAAGACTATCAGGAACGCATCAGCGCTGAATTTGACAGCGCATTTGATACGGCTGTAAAGAATAAGAAATTTAAATTCTGTTTCTCCTTCAATTTCTATCCTGTAGTGGCAGAAGGATGTAAGAGGAACGATATCCCTTATCTTTCCCTGGTGTATGACAGCCCTTACGTGCCTCTGTATTCTTACACGATAATTTATCCCACCAACCATGTATTCCTCTTTGACAAGCAGGAATACGTGAAACTTTACAATATGGGAATCCATACTGTGCACTATACGCCTCTGCCGGTCAATGCCACAATTATTGACTTCCTGGCAAAAAAAGAGTTTGATTCCAGCAAATGTACCTGCGATATCTCCTTTATTGGCGCTCTCTACAATGAGCAGCACAATTTTTACGAGCGGCTTGCCAATGTCAATGATTACACCCGGGGCTACCTGGACGCAATTATAGAGGCACAGCTGAAGATTTATGGCTATAATTTTCTGGAAGAAGTGCTCACCGGCGATGTCTTAAAAGAGTTGCTTCGTGTCTCCCCCTATGCCAATGACAAATATGGCATAGAAACTCCAGAATATATCTATGCTAACTATTATCTTGGACGGAAGGTAACTTCCCTAGAACGTATTCGTCTGCTGACTGCTATCGGGGAACGCTTTCCCAATCAGCTTAAACTCTTTACTCTCAATAAAGAAGTTGACATTCCTCATGTACGCAATATGGGCGCAACAGATTACTATTCAGAAAGCTCGTGAAGGAAAATGGAACGGTGGTTTTGCACCCTATGGTTA
>CANOFO010000003.1 GCA_947565305.1 uncultured Lachnospiraceae bacterium
TACAGGAGGAAATTATGCGTAAGAAATCTCATATATCATTGGCGAAGTATATTGTAGGAAGTCTGGAAGAGCAAGACCTGTTGAAGCACAAGAAAGCGTTCTATCTGGGAAGCATATTGCCGGACTGCAAACCCTCTTTTTTGACAGTGAAACATGAAATCGAAGGGACTTTCCCCAAGATACAGTGCGAACTGAAGAAACTGGTGGAACTTCAGCAATCTTCCAAAATCAACATGCGGGTATTTTACCGCAATCTGGGAGAAATGATTCATTATATTGCAGATTATTTTACCTTTCCTCACAATGCAACGTTTACCGGAAATTTGAAAGACCACTGTATTTACGAGAAGCATCTGAAAGAAAGCCTGAAAGATTATATCCAGAGCGGGGAGGCCAAGAGGAATCAGCCCCATATCCGCAAATCCGTGCAGAATCTCAACAGTACGGAGGCAATTTGTAATTTTATCAGGAAAAAACACGATGCGTATATAAAGCTGAAGAATACTGTCGAGGAAGATTGTCGTCAGATTGTATCTCTCTGCCATCAGGTGGTGGAGGCAGTTCTTCTGCTTATCCACAGAGAAACATCGAGGAAACCAAGCATTGCAGCCAACTAGAGAATTGTCGAAGAAAAGCATTTTCTGTCGAAATTTCCTGTAAAAAAATAGTGATTTTTGTTTGATTTTTGTGCAGAAAGAGACTACAATAAGGGAACAGGAGACAAGGAGCTGCGATATGGAAAAATTAGGAGAGCTACAAAAGGAAATTGAGGTGTTACGGAAAGAGTTAGATGTAGTTGCAGCAGTAGATGTCAGTGCAGAGGAGTGTTACCAGACAAGCCTCCAGCTTGACCGTCTCATTGAAGACTACATGCGATATACGAAAGAGGAATGTTACCTGGCATGAGAAGCCCGCAAGCCACCCGGAGGTTTCCAAGGGTGAATCGGCATGAGATTTCCTGCCGGGAGAATAAGGACAATAGAATAGGAAGTTTAGGAAGGAAAGAGCTTTGATTATATCAGGGCTCTTTTCTTTTTGAAATATTTTTTTGTAGGCGGAAATCCGCTGAGGAAGCCGTGTAAGAAAAAAATTAAAGTCGAACCGATATATTTCCCACTTGCTTTTTTTGCCCTGATAGGCTAGAATGGAATAGCAAGTGGAGGAAAGTGGTAGGAAATGGATTAAAGTGGTGGATAAGTGGATAAAAATGTGGATAACTCCTATATAACCTGCCACAAACCCCGATACTGTTGAGGTGATGTATATGTTCATGGGAGAATACAATCACACAGTTGATGCAAAGGGCAGACTGATAGTACCCTCCAAATTCAGGGACCAGCTGGGAGATGAATTTGTAGTGACAAAGGGACTGGATGGATGTTTATTTGTGTATTCCTCAGAAGAATGGAAAATCATCGAGACGAAATTCCGTGAAGTATCACAATTTTCCAAGGAAGCCCGCAAATTTGCTAGGTTTTTCTTCGCCAGCGCAGCTATCTGTGAGTTGGACAAGCAGGGGCGCGTGCTCCTTCCGGCAGTCCTGCGGGAATTTGCAGGGATTGAGAAGGAAATCATATTGGCAGGCGTGGTAAACCATATTGAAATCTGGAGCAAAGACAGATGGCAGGAGACCAATGAGTATGATGACGTGGAGGAGATAGCAGAACATATGGCAAGCCTGGGATTAAGTATTTAAGGACCTAAGGAGGGACTTCATGGAATTCAAGCATAAGTCAGTGCTTTTGGAGGAGACAATTAAATACCTGAATATCCGCCCTGACGGAATCTATGTTGACGGTACATTGGGCGGCGGCGGACATGCCTATGAGGTATGTAAATGTCTGTCAAAAAAGGGAAGGTTTATTGGAATTGACCAGGATGCGGACGCTATTAAGGCGGCAACAAGAAGATTATCGGAATTTGAGGACAGAGTACAGATTATAAGGAACAATTACTGTGAAATGCAAGAGGCGCTGGCGGAGCTTGGCATCGAGAAAGTGGATGGCATTGTATTGGATTTGGGCGTATCATCCTATCAGTTGGATGACCCAGCCAGGGGATTTACATACCGGACCATGGATGCCCCTTTGGACATGAGAATGGATACGCGCCAGAGCTTTACAGCGAAAGAACTGATTAATACCTACAGTGAGCAGGAATTGTATCGGGTTATCCGTGATTACGGAGAAGATAAATTTGCAAAGAACATAGCCAAGCATATTGTTATGGCAAGAGAGAAGAAAGAAATTGAGACGACAGGCGAATTGACAGAGATTGTCAAAGCGGCAATCCCGGCAAAGGTACGGATGAGTGGAGGACACCCCTCAAAACGGACGTTCCAGGCGATAAGGATTGAGCTTAACCGGGAACTGGAAGTGCTGCAGGATTCGCTGGAGGAGATGATTCATTTGCTGAATCCCGGAGGAAGGATTTGCATTATCACCTTCCACTCCTTAGAAGACAGGGTTGTAAAGAGCATTTATAAGAAAAGTGAAAACCCATGCACATGCCCAAGTGATTTTCCGGTATGTGTGTGTGGGAAAAAACCGTTAGGTAAGGCTGTGACCAGAAAGCCAGTATTACCATCAGAGGAAGAAATAGAGAATAACCCTCGTTCTAAGAGCGCAAAACTCAGAGTGTTTGAGCGAATGTAAATGAAATAAGTTAGGAGACAAGATTATGAGACAGCAGGAAGAGTTGCAATACTGGGAGAAAAGCAGAAATTATATAGACGGAAATACGGCGAGAGAGCTTGCAATGCAGGCGGAGCGGCGCAAGGAACAGGTACACCAGGAGTATGTAGAGTGGCAGGAGGAAGAGCGGGAGCAGAGGAAACGGCAGAGGCAGACAAGGGCAGCTGTCATGAAAAACAGGGAGCGAGCGCTGCAAATCAGTCCAGGCTATGTGGTTTTCCTGACGGCGATTATGGCTGTGATGGTGGTTGTGTTCGCCTGTTACCTGCAGTTACATGCAAATCTGAATAAGAGCGTACAGAACGTAGCATTGCTGGAGACACAGATTTTAGAACTTAAAAATGAAAATGATGCTGTACAGAAGAAAATCAGCAATTCAGTAAATCTGGATACCATCAGACAGAAAGCAATTGACGAACTGGGCATGGTATATCCGCAGAAGGAACAGATTGAATATTTTGAAGTGGATAAAGACGATTACATGAATCAGTATGAGAACATTCCGGAAAGGTGAAATGCCATTGGGAAATCGAGAACAGAGATATAAGAAAAGGAAGAGAACTACAAAATTTTCTCCGGAAATGAAAAAGAAACTGCTGGTGGTATTCTCGGCAATCGTAGCCCTGTCCGTTGTATTGGTCGGAAGATTGGTTTACATTGACCAGGTGAAGGGCGAAGAGTATGAGAAACAGGTGTTGGGGCAGCAGAGTTATGGGAGTGAGACCATTCCTTACCAGCGGGGGGAAATCCTTGATACGAAAGGGACTGTCCTGGCAACTAATGTGGATGTATATAATATCGTGTTGGACTGTAAGCTTCTCAACGACGACAAAGATAAGTACGTGGAACCTACGATAAAAGCATTATTGGAGTGTTTTCCGGACATTACGGAAGAGGAAGTGCGGGCGGCGCTTGACAAAGAGGCCGATAGCCGCTATTTTGTGCTGCGCAAGCAAGTTCCCTATGAGGAGATAGAGCCGTTTCAGGAACTGCAGGCCAAGAAAAATAAACAAGGCAAAAAGGTAAATCCCAATATACAGGGCGTTTGGTTTGAAAAAGAATATAAGAGAGAATATCCCTATGGAACCCTTGCCAGCAAGGTTCTGGGTTTTACTACGTCAGGCAATGAAGGGATTGGCGGCCTGGAGGATTATTACAATGACACCTTAAATGGGATTGACGGCAGAAAGTATGGGTATCTGAACTCAGATAACAATTTGGAAAAGACAACGAAAGAGCCTGTCAATGGCAACAGTCTGGTGACTACGATTGATTTGAATATCCAGAAAATGATTGACCAGAACATTGCCAGATTCCAGGAGGAGCATCGAAATGAGGAAGTGACAGGAGCAGGCAGCCAGCATACCGGCATTCTTGTGATGAATCCGCAAAATGGCGAAATCTTAGGCATGTCCGATAATTTTACATATGACCTGAATAATCCATGGGATTTGACGCAGTATTATTCTCAGGAGGAAATAAGCAGTTTTTCGGATGAGGAGCGCCTGGATAAACTTAACGCCATCTGGCAGAATTTCTGCATCACTTATACTTATGAGCCGGGTTCTACGGCAAAACCTTTTACGGTGGCGACCGGCCTGGAGACCGGTAAAACCAGGGAAACATATGAGTGTGACGGTGTAGAGCAGATAGGAGGGCATGATATAAAATGTATCAACCGTTCCGGGCATGGCACGGAGACGATAGAGAAAGCCGTGATGGATTCCTGTAACGATACGATGATGCAGATGGCAATGGATATTGGCAAAGAAGATTTTTATAAATATCAGAATATCTTCAATTTTGGACTGAAGACGAATATTGACCTTCCAGGGGAAGCCAGGACGGACAGCCTGATTTATACAGTCGATAATACGAACATGACATCGCTTGCCACCAATGCTTTCGGACAGAATTTTAATGTGACGGTCGTGCAGCTTGCAAGCGCATTTTCTTCTTTAATCAATGGAGGATACTATTACCAGCCGCATCTGGTGAAGAAGATTGTTGATGAACATGGAAATGTCGTGCAGAACATTGAGACTTCTCCTTTGAAACAGACAATTTCCAGGCAGACCAGTGATTTGATTAAAGGATATCTCTATAAGACGGTATCTGAGGGAACAGGCAGGAGCGCTAAAGTACCAGGGTATTCCATGGGTGGAAAGACAGGGACGGCACAGAAAGGCAAACGTGAAGACAAGAAATATGTGGTTTCCTTCATTGGGTTTGCGCCGGTAGAGAATCCACAGGTCCTGGTCTATGTGGTGATTGACGAGGCGAATGTCCCGGAGGATGACCAGAGCAGCGCGCTGGCAACGGCGCTGGCAAAGAAGATTTTTGAGGAGATTCTTCCTTATATGAATATATTCCCGGATGAGGAATATGTAACGCCGGACGATGGCACTGCGCAGGATGCTTCCCAAGAAGCAGAAAATCCACAAGGCGAAGGGAGCCCAGAGGGTGGGGATGCAGGGAATCCGCAAGGAACAGAGAATCCAGATACAGTCCCGCCACCCGGTGACGAACAGCCGGCAGAAGGTACGCCGAATGCCATGCCAGATGGTGGGGATGGAACCTCCCAGCCAGCGGATGACCTGCTGGATGGGCTGACGCCGGAGGAATATCCATAAGTTTTTGATTCGTGGCAGACAATTATATGTCACGGATTTATGATAAGTGTACATAACCTCATAAAAATAGTAATAGATTGTAATAACAGTTTTTATGAGGTTTTTTAGATGGTTCGCAATAAAACGTTTAATCGGAAGAAAATTCTGATTATATTTACCGTAGTATCTTTGGTGCTCGTATTGTTGGCAGGAAGGCTTGTCTATCTGATGGTATTCTGCTCAGAATATTATGGAAAAAAAGCGGAGGATTTGCATGAACGCGAGCGGGATATCAAGGCGGCCCGGGGCAAAATCATTGATGCCACCGGGACTGTGCTTGCCACGAACCGGACAGTCTGCACAATCTCTGTCATCCACAGCCAGCTGCAGGAACCCGAAAAGGTAATAGAAGTATTGACGCGGGAATTGGGCATGGAGGAAGCGGCAGTCCGCAAACGTGTGGAGAAAGTGAGTTCCATTGAGCGTGTCAAATCTAATGTGGATAAAGAGACCGGAGATAAAATCCGGGATTACAGGCTTGCGGGAGTAAAAGTGGATGAAGATTACAAACGCTATTATCCTTATGACACCTTGGCATCCAAAGTATTAGGCTTTACAGGAGGGGATAATCAGGGTATCATAGGCCTTGAAGTCGTCTATGAGGAACGGTTAAAAGGGACCAATGGCAAGATTCTCACGCTGACAGATGCGCGGGGCGTGGAAATAGAGAACGCCGGGGAGCGCAGGCAGGAGCCGGTGGATGGCAATAACCTCCACATCAGCCTGGATTATAATATCCAGCTTTACTGCGAACAGGCTGCTAAGAAAGTTATGGAGGCAAAATCGGCAGACAGCGTGTCCGTGATTGTCATGAATCCCCAAAACGGCGAGATTATGGCGATGGTAAACGTACCGGAGTTCCATTTGAACGAGCCGTTTTTGCTGGTAACGGGTGATGATGGTTCCCCGGCAGGGGAAGCTACCCAGGAGCAGCTGAACCAGATGTGGCGCAACCAGTGTATCAGCGATACTTATGAGCCAGGCTCCGTATTTAAGATTATCACGACCGCGGCAGCTTTTGAGGAGGGTGTGGTGTCGTTAAATGATTCCTTCTTCTGCCCGGGGTATAAGCTGGTGGAGGACCGTAGAATCCATTGCCATAAGCGTACCGGACATGGGGCAGAGACTTTTACCCAGGGGATTATGAATTCCTGTAATCCTGTATTTATTGAATTGGGAATGCGTCTGGGAACAGACAATTTTTATAAATATTTTAATCAATTTGGGTTGTTGGAGCGAACGAACATTGACCTCCCGGGAGAAGCGGTAACCATCATGCATGACAAGAAGAATGTAGGTCCGGTGGAACTTGCCACAGTCTCGTTTGGACAGTCTTTTCAGATTACGCCCATGCAGTTGGTGACAACAGTTTCTTCCTTAATTAATGGAGGCAACAGGATTACCCCGCATTTTGGCGTCTCGGTCAGAAACGACCAGGGAGAGCTGGTGGAGAATCTGAGTTACCCTGTGAAAGAAGGCATTGTCAGCAGTGAGACATCAGCCATTCTGCGCAATGTACTGGAAAAAGTAGTATCTGAGGGAAGTGGTAAGAATGCTAAGATTGAGGGGTATACTATAGGAGGGAAAACAGCGACTTCGCAGACATTGCCGCGCAGCGCGAACAAATATATATCTTCTTTCCTGGGATTTGCGCCCGCTGAAAATCCACAGGTGCTGGCGCTCTGCATTATCAACAATCCCCAGGGAATCTATTATGGAGGAACCATTGCGGCTCCGGTAGTACAGGAAATTTTTACAAACATTCTGCCGTATCTGGGCATTGAGAGACAGGAAGCAGCAGAAGATGACAGCGAAGAACAAGAGAACAATGGACAGTAAAAGCACGGTGGGGAAGCACCGTAGAGATGAAGAGGTGTAAAGAAAATGGCGCAGACAGTGATAATTCCAGTATTGATTTCTTTTGCAATTACGGCGGTTTTAGGACCGGTAGTGATTCCGCTTTTAAGAAAACTGAAAGTAGGGCAGACGGAAAGGGAGGAACTTGAGTCCCACCAGAAGAAGCAGGGCACGCCGACAATGGGCGGGCTGATGATACTTGCAGGCATTGTTGCCACGGCTGTCATATACATGAAGGATTATCCGCGGATTATGCCCATTTTATTTGTGACGGTCGGTTTCGGGATTATCGGGTTTCTGGATGATTATCTGAAAGTGGTGCTGCGCCGCTCAGACGGCTTGCTTCCCTGGCAGAAGATGCTTGGGCAGATTCTGGTCACCGGGGTGTTCAGTTTTTATATGTATTTTTACACTGATGGCGCAGACAAGGCGTTGATTCCCTTTACCGGAGGGTTTGAGGACGGTTATTACCTAAACCTGGGCTGGCTGGCAATTCCAGTTATGTTTCTGGCGATTCTCGGAACCGTGAACGGAGCCAATTTTACGGATGGCTTAGATGGTTTGGCTTCAAGCGTTACAGTACTGATTGCAACTTTCTTTTCCGTAGTCGCCATTGGCACGGACAGCGGGATTGAACCTATCACCTGTGCCGTAGTCGGCGCGCTTCTGGGATTTTTGCTGTTCAATGTCTATCCGGCAAGCGTGTTTATGGGAGATACCGGTTCCCTGGCGCTGGGAGGGTTTGTGGCGGCCACGGCGTATGTGCTGCAGATGCCGATTTTTATCCTGATTGTGGCAATGATTTATTGGATAGAACTTCTGTCCGTTATGATACAGGTCACTTATTTTAAGAAGACCGGCGGCAAGCGGATTTTCCGTATGGCGCCCATTCACCATCATTTTGAATTGGGCGGCTGGTCCGAAACAAGGGTGGTGGCAGTGTTTTCCATTATCACGGCTGTTTTATGCCTGGTAGGAATTTTGGCATTATAGAAAGATGCGGCAGTTGGTTTGCAGGAACAGGAGATTTTAGAAAATGGAAAGAGCATTACAGTTGGAAGGGAAAAAATTCTTGGTTTTTGGCACCGGGCTCAGCGGAATTTCAGCCGCAGAGCTCTTGGTACGCCATGGCTTTTCCGTAATCCTCTACGATGGGAATGATAAGCAGCGCCAAGAGGATATATGGGAGAAATCGCCGATATTAAAGGATACAGAAATCGTTCTC
This sequence comes from uncultured Lachnospiraceae bacterium, assembly GCA_947565305.1. Taxonomy (GTDB): domain Bacteria; phylum Bacillota; class Clostridia; order Lachnospirales; family Lachnospiraceae; genus Petralouisia. The sequence goes on from CANOFO010000003.1 coordinate 8,448, forward strand.
GGGACGTTGCCGGAGCCGGTAATAGCGGCGTGTGACATTGCCGTATTAAGTCCCGGCGTTCCCACAGACCTGGCGGAAGTTGAACAGATGCGCGGCAAGGGTATGGAAATCTGGGGAGAGATTGAACTTGCATACATATTTGAGCGAGGGAAAGTTCTTGCGGTGACAGGCACAAATGGGAAGACAACAACGACAGCCCTCCTGGGGGAAATTATGAAACATGCGGCTTCGGAACCAGAGGCTGCCGGAGGTAAAGGAATTTCTAAGGTGGAAGTTGTGGGAAATATAGGTATCCCTTATACGAGTGTTGTCGAAAATACGGATGAAAGGTCTGTGACGGTGGCAGAAATCAGCAGCTTTCAGCTGGAGACGGTGCATACGTTCTGTCCGCAGGTTTCAGCTATCTTAAATATTACGCCGGATCATCTGAACCGCCATCACACAATGGAGGCTTATGTGCAGGCAAAAATGCAGATTGCTGCCAATCAAGGGAAAGGGCAGGTTTGCATCCTCAATTATGAAGATTCGGTATTGCGCGAATTTGCCGGAAAGACAGAGGCGCAGACAGTATTTTTCAGCAGCAGGCACAAATTGCCGCAGGGCATGTACCTGGATGGGGAAGAGATTGTCTGGGTATGGGATGGGACGGAGGCAGCGGTGTGCAATACCGGGCAGCTGCAGCTGATTGGGCAGCATAATTATGAAAATGTAATGGCAGCCGCGGCTATGGCAATCATGTATGGCGTTCCCATAGAGAAGATAAGGGAGGTCCTGGTTTGTTTTACGGCAGTCGCGCACAGGATAGAGTATGTGGTTACGAAGCGTGGCGTGCGGTTTTATAATGATTCCAAGGGAACCAATCCCGATGCGGCAATCCAGGCAATTCGTGCGATGAAATGGCCGACACTGCTGATTGGCGGCGGTTATGATAAGGATTCGGAATATGAGGACTGGATACAGTCATTTGACGGAAAGGTTAAGAAATTTGTCCTTCTGGGGGCTACCAGGGAGAAAATAAAGGATGCGGCAATCAGGATGGGATATCCTGAGGAAAATATTATTTTGACAGAGAGCCTCAGGGAAGCAGTGGATGTTTGTTACGAAAATGCAGTGAGCGGGGATGCGGTGCTTCTGTCGCCGGCCTGCGCAAGCTGGGGGATGTTTGAGAATTATGAACAGCGGGGAGATATGTTTAAGGAAATGGCAAGGGCATTAACAGAATAAGAATTAATTTAGGGGTGCTGGTATGGACAGAATGCAAAGGACTGACCAAAGACAAAGAAGTATCCGGTATTTTGACTACAGCCTGTTGGTCATAGTATGTTTTTTAGTCTGCTTCGGGCTGGTGATGCTTTACAGTACAAGTTCGTATAACGGACAGGTCAAATTTGCGGATAGCGCCTACTATCTGAAAAAGCAGTTAGTTGCAGATGTACTGGGGATTGCCGTAATGGCAATAATCGCGAGGATTGATTACCGTATCTGGAGCAATTTCTGGTTTCTGGCATATGTGGCAGCATTTGGTATGTGTACGCTGGTATTATTCGTAGGGCAGGAACTGAACGGCGCCAAGCGCTGGCTGAAGCTGGGCCCTCTCAGCTTCCAGCCTTCCGAGATGGCGAAGGTGGCTATCATCATTTTCCTGGCAACGCTTATCAGCCGTATGCCCAAGCAGATGGGCAAATTTTCTGCATTGATTAAGGTTATGCTGCTGGTGATGCCTATGGTAGTGATTGTGGCATCGGAAAATCTGAGCACTGCTATTATTATTTTGGGAATTGCAATCTGCCTGGTATTTGTGGCAAGCCCCAAATATATGCAGTTCATTGTAATGGGGGGCGTGGTGATTGTTTTTGGCGCCGCATTTATCATGCTGGAGTCATACCGCGCGGAACGTTTGAAAATCTGGCTGGAGCCGGAGAAATATGAAAAGGGTTACCAGACGCTGCAGGGCTTGTATGCCATCGGTTCCGGCGGCCTTTTTGGAAAAGGCATGGGCGCCAGTATGCAGAAGCTTGGCTTTGTGCCTGAGGCGCAGAACGATATGATTTACTCCATTATCTGCGAGGAACTGGGGCTGTTTGGAGCAGTCTGCGTGATTTTGCTGTTCCTTGTGCTGATTTGGCGGTTTATGGTTATTGCCAACAATGCGCAGGATTTGTATGGAGCTCTGATTGTGACCGGGGTGCTGGCACATATTGCCATTCAGGTCATTTTAAATATTGCGGTGGTAACCAATACCATACCGAATACGGGAATATCCTTGCCGTTTATCAGTTATGGCGGCACATCCGTGGCATTTCTGCTGGCGGAAATCGGTTTGGTATTAAGCGTATCCAGAGGAATACGGCTGGAGGAATAAAGTATGGAAAAAGAAAGAAGAAGACGAAAGGGAAAAAGGAAGAGAGCAGGGCTTGTTTTCCTTTTTCTCCTGCTGGTTTTGGGGGTGGGGGCTTTCGTTGCAGTGAAATTATTTACCGTGGAGGAGGTTGTCGTAGAAGGGAGCGAGCTTTATCCAAAGGAAACAATTGAAAACTGGCTGCTGAATGACGAATATTCCTGGAACAGCCTGTATGTATTTTTTAAATATAAATTTCAGGAGCCGGAGGACCTGGCTTTTGTGGATTCGGCGGATGTGTCGTTAGAGCCGCCGCATACGCTGAAAATTGCCGTACATGAAAAGGAACTGAGGGGGCGTATCTACGTTGATTCGATGGGGCAGAATGCTTACTTTGACAAAGAAGGCATGGTGGTTGAAATGTCCTCGGAGGAGATAGCAGGGGTACCGAAGATTACAGGCATGGATGTAGAGCGGATTGTATTGAATGAGAAGCTGCCCATCAAAGGAAACAGCGTATTGAAAAATCTGCTGTCCCTTACGCAGATACTGAAAAAGTATGAGCTGGCGCCTAAGAGCATCAAATATGGCGCGGAGGGGACATATACGCTCAAGTTTGGCAAAATTTCAGTCAGATTGGGACAAGCAGAGGAGTTTAATGATAAGATATCAAGGCTCTCTAAGATTTTGCCTAAGCTGGATGGGCAGAAAGGTACGCTGCATTTGGAGAGCTGGTCGGAAAATACCACGGATATTACATTTGAGAGGAGCAATTAAAAAAAACACAAGAATTTCAAATTTCTTATTGATTAATTACCGAAAAAATTATACTATAGTAGAAGAGTTAAAATGTCGGTGATTATGCCGAGACATAACTGAGTTTAGATAATTGTCCGGGAAACGGAGGAATTTTAAATAATAACGGATTTGGACGAGTGGAAATTTTGGATATAGAAGAAGGAGGAAGGACCTTGCTTGAAATAATGACAGCTGGCATGGAGTCCAGTGCAAAAATCATCGTGATTGGTGTAGGCGGAGCCGGGAACAACGCGGTGAATAGAATGATAGAGGAAAACATTGGGGGTGTGGAGTTTATCGGTGTCAATACAGATAAACAGGCGCTTACTTTATGCAAAGCCCCCACATTGATACAGATTGGCGAAAAGCTTACCAAGGGTCTTGGAGCAGGCGCTCAGCCGGAAATCGGAGAGAAAGCGGCAGAAGAGAATATTGACGAACTGACAGCGGCTATCAAGGGCGCTGATATGGTGTTTGTCACCTGTGGCATGGGCGGCGGAACCGGAACGGGAGCCGCACCGGTAGTGGCAAAGATTTCCAAAGAGATGAACATCCTGACGGTTGGTGTTGTGACAAAGCCTTTTAAATTTGAAGCAAAAGCACGTATGGTGAATGCCATGGGCGGCATTGAGCGTTTGAAGGAGAGCGTGGATACGCTGATTGTTATTCCCAATGACAAGCTTTTGGAAATTGTGGACAGGCGTACCACGATGCCGGATGCTTTGAAGAAAGCAGATGAGGTATTGCAGCAGGCAGTACAGGGAATTACAGACCTTATCAATGTTCCGGCGCTGATTAATCTGGATTTTGCAGATGTGCAGACAGTTATGAAGGATAAGGGAATGGCACATATCGGTATCGGTCTTGCCAAAGGCGATGACAAGGCAACGGAGGCTGTCAAGCTTGCAGTGTCAAGCCCATTGCTTGAGACTACCATTACAGGAGCCTCCCATGTCATTATCAATATTTCCGGGGATATTTCCCTGATGGATGCCAATGATGCGGCAAGCTATGTGCAGGATTTGGCAGGGGATACCGCCAATATCATCTTTGGTGCCAAGTATGATGAGAGCATGACGGATGAAGCGATAATTACCGTAATTGCAACCGGGCTTGAAGATGTGGCGGCTGCGCCTAAGGTGATGCCGAATATGAAGTATTCACAGACAATGCCGAGCCGCACGGCAACTACAGCCAGAACAGCCAGTACCCTGGGAATGGGAACCACGGCACGTCCCACGTCCCCATATGGAACGACTACCACGCCGTCTGGCGGTACATCTTTTGGGACAGCATCTTCCGGTTTGGGAATGCAGAGGCCTAAGAGACCGGAGAGCAGCGTACAGGAGCGGGATATTAAGATTCCAGAGTTTTTGAAGAACACAAGGAAGTAGGCGGATACATAGGATAGATTAGTTGCATTGCGGGCAAGCCACGAGATGGCATATGCAGAAAATGAAGAGTATTAATGATATAACTCAAATTTCGTACCAGAGTAAGTGCCTGTGCACCTTGCTGCGGGATTTTATCTTGCAGTAAGGCACATGGCTGAGGTCTGTGTGTGAAATTTGAGTTATAATATTTTACAGCAAGCAGAAGTTTATGGGATATGTAGGATAAAACTTTGATAAGTTTGCACGCCTTGTTTATTAGGTACCTTGACAAAATGTGGTCGTTGCACTATAATCAAGGTACCTAATAAAAAGGAGGGATGATTTATGGAAGAGAAAAATAGTTATCCCGGTTGTGAGAGGCATTGTGATTTGAGCGAGCCATGCTGTGGCAGAGGGGAAGGATATCGTCGTGCCGGGAAGATGCCGGAACAGCGGCAGGAGAAAAAACGGAATCATGAGGTGCACATGGCGCATTACCATGCCGCAGACATGAATGACAAGCTGGTTATCAATCTGCGGGATTTGGGCCATATTATGCGCTTTCTGTATGAGGGGAAAGCAAGCCAGAAACGTATTTTAATTATCCTGAATGAGGCGGAAACGATTACACAGAGAGATTTGACAGAACGTTTGGGAATCCAGCCAGGGTCAGCCAGTGAAATACTTTCCAAACTGGAAAGCGCAGGATTGATTGTCCGCACCCAGAATGAAGCTGACCGCAGAACAACGGATGTCAGTTTGACGGATAGCGGCAGGCAACTTGCTGCAGAGGCTTTGTCAGCTCGCCAAAAGCGGCATGAGGAAATGTTTTCCTGCCTTTCTGAAGAAGAAAGGAGGGAATTATTATCATTGCTGGAAAGGGTCTGTGCTGATTGGAGAACCCATTACTGCCAAAATGGAAATCCGCATGGGCACGGAGCGGACTGAGCATGTGGAAATATATTAGAAAATATCTGTTTTTTGCTATCATCGCTGGCTTATTCATGGTTGGCGAGGTACTGATGGATTTGATTCAGTCGGGAATTATGAGCCGGATTGTAGATGATGGCGTGCTGGGCGTAAACGACAAAGGCGTCTCCAATCTGCCTCTGATTTGGCGGCTTGGGCTGCAGATGATTGGCTTTGTTTTGTTTGGCGGGCTATGTGGCTCACTCAACAATGTGTTTGTACACATATCCAGCCAGAATATTGGCAATGAAATCCGCAAAGACTGCTTTCGCAGAATTATGGCTTTCTCTTTTCCGCAGCTCGACCGCTTCGGAACAGGTACCCTGATAACAAGGGTAACCAACGATATTACGCAGGTGCAGACTTTTGTGTCACTGTTTGTGCGGGGAATGATTCGCACCTTTCTTCTCACATTCGGGAGTATGTATTATATGTTCCGTCTGAATCTGAGTTTTGGGTTGATAGTGTCATGTGCCTTTCCGTTTTTGGTGGGTGTCATCATGTTCTGCCTGTGGAAAGCAAATCCTTTGTTTTCCAAGTTACAGGCACAGCTTGATTCCATCAATGCTATCATGCAGGAAGATGTGTCCGGTATCCGTATCATCAAAGCCTGCGTCAGAGAATTTTATGAAAAACAGCGTTTTGGCAAGGCTAACGGCAAACTGATAAAAACACAGTTAAAAACCCTTGTGATTTTTGCCTTTTTGAATCCTCTTACCAATGCGCTGATGTACATGGCTGTTGCTGCTATTTTGCAGGCAGGTTCCTTTGAGGTAAGAAACGGCGCAAGTACGCCGGGAACTGTCATGGCGGCGCTTACTTATACTGCGCAGCTAATCAATGGCATCCTGATGCTTGTCATGTTGTTTCAGAACATTTCCAGGGGGGCTGCCTCGTGGAAGCGGGTAAAAGAGGTACTGCAGAGCGTACCGGAACTTACGGACGGTACTTTTGCTGAGGCAGTAAAAGCAGGAGGGGAAATTGAATTTCGTGACGTTTCCTTCTCCTATCCCGGAAGTGGCATGAATGTGCTTTCCCATATCAACCTGACGATACACAAGGGGGAAACTGTGGCAATCATAGGAGCGACAGGCTGTGGAAAAACATCCCTGGTCAGTCTGATTCCCCGCTTTTATGATGCAGACATTGGCACGGTTCTTGTGGACGGAATTGACGTTAAGGAGTACCGGCAGGAGGCGCTGCGGGAGAAAATTGCCATAGTCATGCAAAAAAGCGAGCTGTTCTGCAGGACGGTTGGAGAAAATATTGCCTGGGGACTGCCGGGAGCAGATGCTATGTCGTTAAAATCTGCGGCATCCATTGCCAAGGCGGACGGTTTTATTTCATCCATGGCAGAAGGGTATGGAACCACAGTTACCGAACGTGGCATGAATCTGTCCGGTGGGCAGAAACAGCGGATTTCGATTGCAAGGGCTGTTGTAAAGCCCGCTGAAATTTTCATCTTTGACGACTCGACCAGCGCACTGGATTTGAAAACGGAATCAGATTTCTACCAGGCGTTAAAAAAGTCGCGCCCCGACAGCACGAAGATTATCATTGCTCAGAGGATTGCTTCCGTGCGTACAGCAGACCGGATTGTTGTTTTGGAGAATGGCGGTATCGCAGCATGTGGCACACATGAAGTTCTGTTGAAATCCTGCCAGGCTTATCAGGATATTTACCATTCCCAGATTGGAGAGGAGGTCAAAAGCGCATGAGTGCAGAACGGAATCAAAGACTGGGTGAACGCAGCATCCCTGGCATGATGAGCCGGCAGCAACGTTTTGCAGAGGCGGAACATGCCGACAATGCTGGGGCGGCGGCAAGGCGCATTGTCACCTACTTTATGCGTGAAAAAACACTGGTAATCTCTATGCTGGCAGTTGTTATATTTGGCACGGGGTGTGGCATTTACGCTCCAAGCCTTCAAAGCAGAGCCGTTGACATGATTGCCGGAGAAAAATCGGGTGTTCTTTCCCATACACTGCTGTTCATGCTTACCGTTTATCTGCTTTACAGCGTCTGCGGACTGCTGCAGGGATTGTTTAGCGCACAAATCAGCCAGAATGTGGTCAAGCGGATGCGGGAGGAGTTGTTTGGGAAGGTCATGGAACTGCCGGTACGCTATCTTGACACCCATTCCCATGGTGATGTGATGAGCCGGATGACCAATGACATTGAAAATATTTCTGTTACGGTTTCGCAATCCCTGCCTTCGCTGTTTTCCGGTGTGCTGACGATAACCGGTACTGCAGCGGTCATGGTGTGGTACTGCTGGCAGTTGGCCCTGCTCAGTCTCGCCACGGTACTGCTGACGTTTCTGGCAACCAAAATCTTTTCAGGAAAGGTACGCAAGTTTTCACGCCAGCGTCAAATGCTGCTGGGACAGCTGAATGGGACAGCAGAAGAAATGATTTCCGGGTACCGCACAGTTGTCGCATATAACCACCAGAATATCACAACAGATGATTTCTGCGCTACAGCGGATTCACTTACAAGAGCCGGGATAAAAACAGATATTTTCAGCGGCGTTATGGGACCAGTCATGAATTGCATCGGTAATATCGGTTTTGTCATTATTGCTGCTTTCGGCGGATACTTTTCTGTAAAGGGACTGCTTTCGGTGGGCGTGATTTCTGCTTTCATTGTCTATGCGAAACAGTTTAGCCGTCCCATCAATGAGATTGCGCAGATTTATGGACAGCTCCAGACGGCGCTTGCTGGTGCGGAGCGGGTCTTTGCCATTCTGGATGAAGAGGAGGAGGACAGAGGCGGCAGGGAACTTGCAAAGGGGGAAAAAGCAACCATTACATTTAAAAATGTGAGGTTTTCTTATGAAGCGGAAAACCCTGTAATCAGGAATTTTACGTTGACGGTTCCCAGCGGCAGAAAAGTGGCGTTGGTCGGCGCAACAGGGAGCGGCAAGACGACGATTGCCAATTTGCTCCTGCGCTTTTATGAGATAGAAAGTGGAGAAATCTGTATAAACGAACAGAATATACGGGATGTTGCGAGAAACAGCTTGCGGAAGAATGTTGCTATCGTACTGCAGGATACGGTATTGTTTTCCGATACCGTTCGCAGCAATCTGAAATACGGAAATGCTGCGGCTACGGAAGAACAGCTTACGGCAGCGGCGGAAATGAGCCAGTGCCGGGAAATGATTGAGCTTCTTCCGCAGGGATATGATACAGTGCTGACTGGTTCCGGTGCGAATATCAGCCAGGGACAGCGGCAGCTTCTTGCCATTGCCCGCGCATTTGTTGCCAATCCTAAAATCCTGATTCTGGACGAAGCCACATCCAATGTGGATAGCCGCACCGAAAAAGCAATACAAGATGCCATGCATCATATTATGCAAGGGCGTACCAGCATTGTGATTGCACACCGTTTGTCTACAATCCGGGATTCCGATATCATCATCGTTATGGATCACGGAGAGATTGTGGAAAGCGGCAATCATGAGGCGCTGCTTGCGAAAAGAGGTAAATACTATGAACTGTACATGACCCAGTATGCAGGGTTTGCAACATAATGCCCAAATGGACAGTGGCAGATAATATGCAAGGTTTGAGTTCTTTCATAACAGGTTGAAAATATGGTTGTGGCAGCTTTCCAAAAAAGTCTCCTGAGAGGAATCTGCCGTATATTGCCAGGTGGCTGATGAGCGACGGTTTCTCAAAAGAAATGGAAAAGTGAATAAAGAAGAATCCGCAAACAAAATGGGAACAGGGGCAGTCCCCAAAGTCATGCTTAGTATGGGGATACCGATGATACTGTCGATGGTGCTGCAGGCAATGGGGAAGACAATATATTCCACCATTGCGCAGGTCTCTGGCGCAGTCTGCAACATAATCCTAGATCCAATCATGATTTTTGGTTATTTCGGACTGCCACAAATGGGTATCCGGGGAGCCGCTTATGCCACTGTAATCGGGCAGGTGGTATCTATGCTGGTTGCCATGTATTTTCATTATAAGAAAAATACGGAGGTAAAACCAGGCAGGGGATACCTTAAGCTGGAAAAAGATATTGTAAAGGAAATCTATGCGGTTGGGCTTCCGGCGATTATCATGCAGGCATTGATGTCGTTTATGACGTATGGAATCAATCTTATTTTCGGGACAGTATCGCAGGCTTCCGTAACGGCATATGGGATATTTTATAAAATCCAACAGTTTATTTTTTTTGCCGCATTTGGGCTTCGCGATGCCATTACCCCTATTGTGTCCTATAATTATGGAATGGGAGATAAGAAACGTATCAAGCAGGGGATGTTTTATGGATTCCTGTATATAGAGGCAATCATGCTGACTGGGCTTATTGGGCTGGAATTATTCGCATCGCCCCTCGTCGGGATGTTTGCCATGTCAAAGGAAACGGAAGGGTTATGTGTCATGGCCACGCAGATTATTGCGGCCGGTTTCCTGTTTGCAGGAGGTAATATTGCAATACAGGGCGTATTTCAGGCATTGGGCTGCGGGCTGGATTCACTGGTTGTCTCCTTGCTCAGGCTGTGCATTGTTGTGCTGCCATTGGCGTGGCTGTTTGCAAAGTTTGAAAATGCAGATTTTATGATATGGTGGGCGTTTCCGATTGCGGAATTTGTAGCTTTTGTGGCAGCAGTATTGCTCATGCTGCGGGAAGGCAGAAGAATTATAATGCCGATGAAAGAGAGGAAGCCATGCTAAAATTTTTCTTGACATTTGTTAAATTTTTTTGGTATACTTTTTAAGTCGAACAGCTGTAAGAGCGTAGAATCACGACGATTCTGCGCTCTTATTTTGTTCTTCGTAGTTTTCAGGCAGCTTTCTCTCTGATAAAGACTCCAGAATATTATATTTTAGGAGGTATTTATGAACCAGTTAGAAACCAGTCAATTTTTAGGGACAGAAAAAATTTCAAAACTGATGCTGAAATTTTCCGTTCCCTGCGTATTATCTCTTTTAGTAAGTGCGCTCTACAATATTGTTGACCAGATTTTTATCGGCAACAGTGAACTGAGTGCCCTTGGAAATGCGGCGACAGGCGTTGTTTTCCCTATTTTTATTATTGCACAGGCATTTGCATGGTGCTTTGGAGACGGCTGTGCAGCGTATCTTAATATCTGCCAGGGCAAAAAGGATACGAGGTCGGCGCACAGGGCGGTCGGCATGGGTATCCTCATGACGCTTTTTGCAAGCCTTGTGCTGATAGCAGTATTTTTTCCGCTGAAAACGCAGCTTTTGACGCTGTTCGGCGCCTCGGACAATACAATCGGCATGGCGGTGGAGTATTTTAACTTTATTTTAGCATTCTTTCCTGTTTATATGCTGTCTAACATGATGAATGCGGTTGTCCGTGCAGATGGAAGCCCGGCATGGTCAATGGCTTCTATGCTGCTCGGCGCCATCACTAATATTATTTTAGACCCTGTGTTTATCTTTGGGCTGCACTGGGGCATGACGGGCGCAGCGCTTGCCACTGTGATTGGGCAGTGCGTTTCTTTTCTGATCAGCCTGGTTTATTTTCTGCACACCAAAACCTTCCATCTGTGTAAGGAAAGCTTTACTCCTGATTTCAAAGTGTTTTCAGAAGCGTTGAAGCTGGGAACGTCCTCTTTTGTCACACAGATGACAATTGTCATTATTTCTCTCGTCTGTAATATCATGCTGGCGAAATATGGTGCAATGTCACAGTATGGCGTGGACATTCCGATTGCTATTATAGGAATTGAGAGCAAAGTTTTTACGGTTGTGATTAATCTGGTTGTGGGAATTGTGCTTGGCTGCCAGCCGATTATCGGTTATAATATCGGCGCCAAAAATTATGCCAGGGTGAAATTGCTGTACAGGTCTATCCTCATGTGTACGGTTATCATCGGTGCAGCTTCTACCATGCTGTTTGAATTTGCGCCACGGTCTGTAGTAGGTATTTTTGGAACGCCTACCAATATCCCGAATCCTGAAGATTATTGGATTTTTGCCGAGAAAACTTTCCGGATTTTTCTTTCGCTCGTCACGTTTACCTGCATTATTAAAATGACTTCCATTTTCTTCCAGGCAGTCGGCAAACCGGTACAAGCGGTTGTTTCATCAATGATTCGGGATATTATATGTTTTATTCCGCTGATTATTATCCTTCCGCGATTCTTCGGCATTGAAGGGATTTTATATGCTGCGCCTATTGCAGATTTCCTGGCAATGCTTGTGGCTGCGGCATTGACAGTCGCGTTTTTTAAATCTTTGAAGGAAGAACCTTTTGGGGAAAAAACGGATACGGTCTTAAAGCCGTCGAAGGAAGGCGTTATCATTACCATTGCCAGAGAGCATGGCTCTGCTGGCAAACAGGTTGGGAAATTAGTTTCTGAACTTTTTGGCATTCCTTTCTATTACAAGGAAATGACTGTGCTTGCCGCGCAGGAAAGCGGCTTGGATAAGGAATTTATTTCTGATATCAATGCTAATTCCCCTGCTGTGCTCCATAGCCTTTATCTCAGCACCGAAGTGGTGCAGCAAGCCATTATTGCGCAGGAGAAGGTCATTCGTAAAATTGCTGATAACGGAAGCTGCGTGATAGTAGGCAGAGCCGCAGATTATGTGCTGCGCAATTATGAAAATGTTGTCCGTATTTTCATTTACGCGCCTGAAGCCAGCCGTATCCAGCAGGTCATGGAAGTGTATGGGGACAGCAAGGAAGAAGCGAAAAAGAATATCCGCCGTTCTGACGAAGCAAGGGCAGCATACTACAGGAATGTTTCGGGAAAAACATGGGGAGACAGGCAAAACTACAGTTTACTGATAGACAGCTCGGTTGGTCTTGATTGTTGCGCGAAAGCTATATATGACTATGTTTTGAATATAAAAAGATAGCAATCCTGAGCAGAACGAAAGGGATATCGCATTCCTGACAAGGGCGATATCCCTTTCCGATTGTTGTTCCTTTCCGTGTTAAATATTAAATTTCTCCACCAGTCCCACCATGGATTCAACCTGTGCTTTCTGTTCCTCGCTGACAGCTGCAGTTTCCTGTGATGTCGCTGAATTGTTGTCGACAATCTCTGACACACGGATAATGTTCTCGTTGATTCTCTGCATATTCTGCACATCGTTTTCAAGAATGCGGGAGGTGTGTTCCATTTTCTCGGTTGCCTCCCTAGCGCCTCTCATCACTTCGTCCATACTTTCTGCAGTTTCATCTGCAATCGTAATTCCCTTTTCGACGGCCAGAACCGTGCGCTCAATGAGTTTGTTTGTCTCCCCGGCAGCTTTGGCGGATTCATCGGCAAGGTTTTTCACCTGGTTCGCTACGATGGCAAAGCCTTTTCCGGCTTCTCCGGCGCGGGCTGCCTCAATGGAGGCATTCAGGGAAAGCAGATTGGTTTCCGAGGCAATGGCCTCAATTGTGCTGATAATTTCATCAATCTCTTCGGAGCATTTGCTGATTTCGCTGATGGCTTCTTTCAGTTCCTGCATTTTTGCATTTCCGGTTACCAGGACTTTGCCGGCATGGGTGGAAAGTTCTACGGTGGAAGCGGCTTCTCGGGCACTGTTTTCCATGCTCTTGTACATGTCATCCATCAGGGATACCAAATCGGAAACCTTGCCGGCCTGTTCGGTGCTTCCCTCTGCCAAATCGACTGCTGCACAGGCAAGCTGTTCTGAACCGCAGTCAATTTGCTGGGAGACTTCACGGATGGTAGTTAACGTCTCACGCATCTTGCCGCTGATTTTAATGAAAGACTCCTTAATCAGCCCGAATTCCCCGACATAGTCCTGCTGCATTTCAAAGCAGTAATCGCCATTGCCCATCTGTTCCAGAATATTTGAAATCTCCCGAATCATGCCTACGATATTTTGCTTCATCATCGAGATGGCGCCGACCATCTTACCAACTTCGCTTTCATCTTCTTCCAGGTTAAGCTCCGTATGGAAATGTCCTTCCGATAACAGAATCATCTGTCCGGATACTTTAACAATCGGTTCCAACAGTTCTCTTTCAGAGAATCTTACAATTTTGCGGATTTGAAGGACAAGATATAAGAATGAGGATATGTAGAGCAGTTCAATGATAATCTGGAAAATGCGCAGAGTTCTCTTTGATTTGCTTACCCTTGTCTGGATTTGCTGTATTGCATCGTCGGTCAATGTGCTGATTTCCTGCGTAGTGCTTTCGTATTCATCACCAAAGACATAGGACATTGCTTCCTCTGTATTTCCTTGCCCGGCAAGTTTTAAGGCTTCTTCTTCCAGGGGCACTAAGCCGTTCGAGAGTTCCGCGATTTGGTCCATAAGCGCCCATTCGCTGCTTTTGATATTATTTTTTTCCAGTCCCGCCCAGGCAATGTCGCGGTTCTTGTCCTCATTTAATTCCCTCATGTAGTCGTCATAATATTGCTGCTTGCCGGTGACGGCGTAGGTCTGTACGGCATAGGTCAGAGCTTTGGAAGCGAGACGGTATTGATTTAATAAGGTTGTTGTCTCAAGCTCTTCGTCTGTCACATGGCTCATTAAAAACATTGTACTAACAGACATCAGCAGCATGAATGCGCCGACAATGACGGATACGGCGGATTGCTTGATTATTTTTTTCAATTGGTAAGACTGACTGTGTTTTTCCATAAAAAAATCCCCCTGTGAATACTTTCTTTAGTCAAAATAGCTATTTCTATCATACTTTAAATCAATGAATTCGTCAAGGTGACGATGAAAATTGGTGATAATTTTTATTGGTTTGTCAATTAAATCATATAATTGCCTGTCCGATTTTAAGTCGCATTCTGTAGAAGGATTTTTTGGAAAACGGACAATGGTTTGACAAAAAAATCGGTTCTATACTCTTATACTGTATTTATCAGAAATAGCAGCAATGGCAAGGAGGGTGGGCGTGAACTATGAATTGTATGCGGACATCTGGTTTGTGACGAATTTCAGTATGGATATCATTGCCCTTTGGATTGCCGGCAGGATAATGAAACAGCGCATTCGCGTACGGAGGCTCCTGCTGGCTGGCTTTGTCGGGACGTCAGGCGCTATGTGCCTGTTCTTTTTTCTGAGTGATTACACCTGGTACCAGCTGGGTGTTCATTTTTTGGCAAATCCGCTGATGGTCTGGCTCTGTTACCGCAGCAGGAAATGGAAGCAATTTTTCTGCCAATGGTTTTTGTCCTATCTGTCGGTAATCCTTTTGGGAGGAGCCTTGCAATGGGGCGCTTCTGTCTGGGGAGTGGGCAGGAACTTTTGGTTTTATCTGGCAGGCGCGGTGTTATTTCTTGTGGCGGCAGAAAAAATCATGGGAAATTTCCGGCGGCAGAAGGATACGGTCTGTGAGCTTCTTTTGGTGACCCGGGCGGGCAACATTGCGGTAAAAGGCTTTTTTGACACGGGAAACCTTCTCGTGGACCCCACAGTGGGGAAGCCGGTACATATTATAAGAAGAAAAATTCTGGAAGGACAGGTTGAGGAAGGACAGCTGATGACGCGCCTGATTCCATTTCATTCTCTGGGTGAAGAAAATGGGATGCTGGAGGCGGTCACCATTGAGGGAATGTACATATTGAAAGAGGAACAGCCCCTCTATCTGGAAAAGCCTGTGCTGGGGCTTGCGCGGGAGAAATTATTTCAGGACGACAGATACGATGTAATTTTAAATGGAAGAAGTATGGAAAATTAGGAGGATGAATATGTACATAAAAATTGCAATTCCGCAGCATTTCCAATTGAAACTAATTGCCAACATCCGTAATATGTTATTAATGAGAAAAGGAGATATCCACTATATCGGAGGTGCGGAAATCCTGCCGCCGCCGCTGGATGCGCGGGAGGAAAACCGCTATATCCAAATGCTGGAGGGAGAGGATTCACAGAAGGCGAGGAGCATTTTGATTGAGCATAACCTGCGCCTGGTGGTATACATAGCCAAGAAATTTGACAATACGGGAATCGGTGTGGAGGATTTAATTTCCATCGGCACAATCGGTCTGATTAAGGCCATCAACACATTCAACCCTACGAAGAACATCAAGCTTGCTACCTACGCTTCGCGCTGCATAGAAAATGAAATCCTCATGTACCTGCGCAGAAATAACAAGACCAGGATGGAGGTGTCGATTGACGAGCCGCTGAATGTAGACTGGGATGGAAATGAACTTCTCTTGTCTGATATTTTAGGGACGGACGAAGATATTATCTACCGGGATATTGAGACGGAGGTGGAAAAAAGCCTTCTCCAGCATGCAGTGGAGAAATTATCGGACCGGGAGCGAACGATTGTGGAACTGCGTTTCGGGCTGAAAAATCCCAATGGTGAGGAGATGACGCAAAAGGAGGTGGCAGACCTTTTGGGAATCTCCCAGTCTTATATTTCACGGCTTGAAAAAAAGATAATGAAGCGCTTGAAAAAGGAGATTGTAAGGTTTGAATGATTGCCGAAGTCTATAGGAATACGGCTTTACACCTGGCAGGGCGTTTGGTATAATGAAAGTACAGACTTACAAAGGAGATGGTAGGATGAAGCTTGAATTTTTGGGGGCTGCCCATGAGGTTACGGGAAGCTGTCACTACTTACGGATGGGGAATGTAAATCTTCTGGTTGACTGCGGTATGGAGCAGGGCAAGGATTTGTATGTGAATCAGGAGATACCGGTAAATGCGGCAGAGATTGATTATGTGCTCATTACACATGCGCATATCGACCATTCAGGATTGCTGCCGCTTCTGTACAGCAAAGGGTTTCGGGGGAAGATTTATGCCACAAGGCAGACGGCAGAACTATGTAATATCATGCTGAAGGATTCCGCGCATATCCAGGAATTTGAGGCGGAATGGAAGAACCGCAAAGCGCGCCGTGCAGGGCGGCCGTTGGTGGAGCCCATGTACAGCATGGAAGATGCGGAAGGGGTGCTCAAATATTTTGAGCCCTGCGAGTATGGGGAAAAGGTTACGCTGTGCCCGGAGATTACAATCCGTTTTATCGATGCGGGCCATCTGCTCGGCTCTTCGAGCATTGAAGTTTGGGGGACGGAAGAGGATAAGCAGGTGAAGCTTGTTTTTTCCGGCGATATCGGGAATGGCAACCGTCCGTTAATCCGTGACCCGGAATACATAAAAGAAGCAGACTATGTAATTGTGGAGTCTACTTATGGAGACCGTATTCATAAGCGGCCGCCAGATTACGCGCCGGAGCTTGCCGAGGTGTGCCGGGAGACTTTTACGCGTGGAGGCAATGTGGTGATACCGGCATTTTCCGTGGGCAGGACGCAGGAGATGCTGTTTTTCCTGAGAAGGATTAAGAAAGAGAATCTGCTGCCGGAATTTGCGGATTTCGAGGTTTATATCGACAGTCCGCTGGCAGTGGAAGCAACCAGTATTTTTCAGAGGAATGTGCACGAATGCTTCAATGAGCGGGCGCAGAAAATGCTGGAGAAAGGGAAGAATCCGCTTTCCTTTCCGGGGCTTAAAGTTGCGGTAACCAGCGATGAGTCCAGGATGATTAATTTCATTGAGAAGCCGATAGTGATTATTTCTGCTTCGGGCATGTGTGAAGCGGGAAGGATTCGCCATCATCTCAAGCACAACTTATGGAGGCCCGACTCCACGATTCTCTTTGTCGGCTATCAGGTGCCGGGCACATTGGGCAACCAGCTTTTAGATGGGCATAAGCAGGTGAAGCTGTTTGGCGAGGAGATTGAGGTGCGGGCGCGCATCATGAAACTGCCGGGAATCAGCGGCCATGCGGATCAGGCGCATCTCCTGGAGTGGGTGAAGGCCTTTGGCAATACGCCCAGGCGTGTGTTTGTCGTCCATGGGCAGGACACTGTATGCGATGAATTTGCAGAACTGGTGGAAAAGGAAACCAACATACCGGCGATAGGACCTTACAGCGGGGATATCTATGACCTGGCAGAGAATCTCTGTATTGCGCGGGGCAGCCGGGAACGTGCAGCGAAGAAGAAAGAATCACGTGCAGTATCGGGTATTTTTGCAAGGCTTGTGGCAGCTGGCGAGCGTCTCCTTGCGGTTATCCGCAAATGCGAAGGACGTCCCAACAAGGAGCTCGGCAAATTTGCTGACCAGATTAATTCCCTCTGTGACAAGTGGGACCAATAGAGAGATAATTTTTCATGTTTTTTAAAGCTGACTTTTCCAGTCTGCTGACTTGGGCCTGGGAGATGTGAATTTCTTCGGCGACTTCCATCTGGGTTTTACCCTCAAAGAAACGGAGCTTGATGATGTAGTTTTCCCGTTCATTTAACCGTTTCATGGCATCGCTTAAGGAGAGTTCCTCTACCCAGGTCTCTTCTTTGTTTTTCTTATCGCTGATTTGATCCATCACATAGAGCGTGTCGCCGCCATCTGTGTAGACCGGGTCGTACAGGCTTATCGGGCACTGGATGGCATCCAGCGCAAAGACAATATCTTCTTTGGGGATTTCAATCTTTTCAGCGATATCATCAATCGTGGGTTCTCTGGACAATTCTTTGGACAGAAGTTCCTTGGCGTGGATTGCCTTGTAGGCAGTGTCGCGCAGGGAGCGGCTGACACGGATGGAATTGTTGTCGCGCAGATAGCGCCTTATTTCACCTATTATCATGGGAATGAATGTTCTTTGTCGAAACAGAAAGGGCTTGTATGTGAAAATAGATTGGTTTATAATGGAAGAAAGAATATTTTTTCGCTAGTGTACGAGAAAGGAGAATAAGATGAACATATTAGTAGTCAACTGTGGAAGTTCCTCCCTGAAATACCAGGTAATCAACTCTGATACGGAGGCAGTGCTGGCAAAGGGATTGTGTGAGAGGATCGGCCTGGACGGCAGGCTGGTATACCAGAAAGCAGGCGGTGAAAAGGAGATTACCGATGCGGATATGCCCACACATAAGCAGGCAATCCAGATGGTATTGGATGCGCTGGTGAATCCTAAGACAGGAGCGCTGAAGAGTCTGGAGGAAATCGGAGCAGTCGGGCACAGAGTTGTCCATGGCGGGGAGAAATTTGCTTCCTCCACAATTTTGAACGAGGAAGTGCTGGAAGTGATTGAGGAGTGCAACGATTTGGCGCCGCTGCATAATCCGGCTAATCTTATCGGCATCCGTGCATGTCAGGAACTGATGCCGCATGTGCCCATGGTAGGCGTATTTGATACGGCATTCCATCAGACCATGCCGGAGGAAGCGTACCTCTATGGAATAGATTATGATTATTATGAGAAATATAAAGTCAGAAGATACGGTTTCCACGGCACTTCCCACAGCTATGTCTCCAAACGTGCTGCCGAGATAGTAGGCAAACCTTATGAGGAGTTAAAGACCATAGTATGCCATTTGGGCAATGGAGCGTCCATCTGTGCTGTTAAGAATGGAAAATCCATTGACACTTCCATGGGGCTGACGCCTTTGGAGGGTCTGATTATGGGAACAAGGTCAGGCGATATCGACCCTGGAGCTATGGAATATCTGGCTAAGAAGGAAAATACAGACCTGGAAGGGATTATGGCTATTTTAAATAAAAAATCCGGCGTACAGGGCTTGTCCCATATTTCCAGTGATTTCCGTGATTTGGAAGCGGCGGCAGAGAAAAATGACCCGGCAGGAATCCGTGCGCTGAGGACATACATTTACCGTGCAGCCAAATATGTGGGCGCTTACACTGCGGCGATGAACGGCGTGGATGTTATCTGCTTTACGGCAGGCGTTGGTGAGAACGGACCTAATACGAGGAAGGGTATCTGTGATTACCTGGGCTATCTGGGAGTGAAACTGGATGATAAGGCAAATGAGGTACATGGGGAAGAAACCATTATTTCCACGCCCGATTCCAAGGTGACTGTCATCTGTCTGCCAACCAATGAAGAACTTGCCATTGCACGTGAAACGGTATCGTTAGTTACAGCATCAAAATAGTTCAGATTTTGCCACATAGGAGAAAGGAGACTGGTGAATATGAAGTATAGAAGAAGCAGTATAGAGGTGGAAGCTGTACAATATGAACTCGACAAAGGAATGGAAGATGGGTTTATGCCCTGGACTTCTATTGTGACCACTGGCTGGATTGCGACAGAGAAGCTGATTAAGATATCAAGAGAGGATGGGGTGGTGGTTTGTCCTTTTATCCAGAACCGCCGGGGGATGATTTTCCTGCGGGAAGGTGATTATATCATTACAGAGAAAGACCATGAGCGCCACGTCTGCGGGAAAGATAAATTCCATAACCGTTATCATGAAATTTAATGCAAATGGGGCTGCCTTGGGCAGCCCTTTATTATCTTATGGGAAATTCCAAGGAGAAGATTTATGTCATTACAGTTAGTTTTCGGCAGTTCAGGAAGCGGTAAGTCCGATTATGTGTATAAGCGGGTTTTGCGACAGTCACAAAAGGAAACGGAGCGCACCTTTTTTGTACTGGTGCCGGAGCAGTTTACCATGCAGACCCAGCGGGAACTTGTATCCAGGCAGAATCAGCATTGCATCATGAATGTGGATGTGGTAAGTTTCAACCGCCTGGCCTACCGGATTTTTGATGAATTGGGCATGGGCAATCTGAATATCTTAGAGGAGACCGGGAAAAACCTGGTGCTGCGCCGTGTGGCAGAGGAACAGCAGGATAAGTTCATAGTCATGAAAGCCAGCATGAAGAAGGCAGGATATATCAGTGAAATGAAGTCCATTATTTCAGAGCTGACCCAGTACCGGATTACGCCGGGGCAGTTGGATGTATTGATTGCACAGGAGAATGAGACGCCGTTATTTCGCTATAAAATCCAGGACATCCAGACAATGTACCAGGGATTTACCGATTACCTGCAAGGCAGATTCATTACCGGAGAAGAATTGTTAGAGGTATTCTCCCAGGTGGCGGACCAGTCTGAGCTGTTAAAAGATGCAGTGATTGTCCTGGATGGATTTACTGGCTTTACGCCGATACAGTATCATCTCTTACAGTCATTGATTGGGATAGCCGGGGAAATCATGGTGACCGTGACGCTGGATGACAGGGAGGACCCCTACTGCTGCCGCGGCATACAGGAATTATTTTACATGAGCAAGAAGACGGTTCAGGCTTTGGCAGAGGTTGCTGCAAAAAAGCATGTGGAAATCAGAGAACCAATCTGGGTGAAGCATGGGAATAAGAGCCGCTTTGCTGCTGCGCCGTCACTGCTGTGGCTGGAACGGAATCTGTTCCGGCCGCGGCCCCAGACCTACCAATTACCGCAGGATTTGAATCAGCCAGGAACTGAGGGACAGGCAAAGGAAGCAGGAGGGCAGCAGGATATTTTTCTCTATTCGCTGCCAGGTCCCAGGCAGGAACTGGATTTCATAGCAAGGGAAATCAGGGAACTGCTGCGCAGCGGATACCGCTATAAGGACTTTGCCATTGTCTGTGGGGATGTGGAAATGTACGGCAATTATGCGAGGGAAGTTTTTGACACATATGAAATCCCTTTGTTTCTGGATACGAGAAAAGACATCCTCTTTCATCCGATGACAGAATTCCTCAGGCAGTCGTTGCTGGTCCTGGAGCAGGATTTTTCTTATGAATCGCTGCTCGGTTATCTGCGCAGCGGGCTTTCGGGGATAGCTGCAGAGGAGGCTGATCTTCTGGAGAACTATCTTCTTGCCATGAACATCCGGGGATTTCGCAAGTGGCAGCAGAAATGGGTGCGGCGAGGTCCCATCAAGGAGCAGCAGGAACTGGATGCAATCAATGGGCTGAGGGAACGGCTCATGCAGCAGTTTACTCCTTTGCGGCAAGTATTTAAAAGCAAAGGCACGGTGCTTGAAGTGTCAAAATCTCTCTATGGGCTGATGGTTTCTCTGGATGTGGAAGGGAAGCTGCAGGATTATGAAGCTTATTTCCGGGAGGAGGGGGAGACCGCCCTCGCCGGGGAATATGCGCAGATTTACCGGGTGGTTATGGATTTGCTTGATAAGATGGTGGAACTCTTGGGAGAGGAGCGCCTACCTGTCCGTGAATACCGCGAGATTTTGGAAGCTGGCATGGAGGCGGCTGCAATCGGCATCATCCCGCCAGGCTATGACCGGGTGGTGCTGGGCGATATAGAGAGAAGCCGGCTTTCGGATATCAAGATATTATTTTTTGCAGGGGTCAATGATGGGCTGATTCCCAAGGCAGTGGAGCATGGGGGCATCATTTCCCAGACGGACCGGGAATTGTTTGCAGCCAATCAGATGGAGCTTGCACCTACCGACCGGGAGCGCAGTTTTATCCAGAAATTTTACCTGTACCTGAATCTGACAAAGCCCTCCGAGCGGCTGTACCTCACCTGGTTTCGTGTAAATCAGGATGGCAAGGAGAGCCGTAAATCTTACCTGGTGGAGACCATACGCAAAATCTTCCCGCAGTTTGTGCCGGTGCGTGTAGCGGAACGTGGCGGTTTAGAACAGATTGTGACGCCGAAGGGCAGCCGGAGATTTTTTGTGGAGGGATTGAAGCGGGCAAAAAGAGGAGAGATTTCACCGGAATGGCTGGGGCTGTACCATTGGTATGTGGACCAGGAGGAATGGCGGGAGCAGATACGCCCATTTCTGGAGGCTGCATTTTACAGTTACCATGAGGGGAATATGGGCGAAGAAATCACGCGCGCCCTGTATGGGAGCGTACTGGAAAACAGCGTTACCCGCTTAGAGCAGTTCAGCGCCTGTGCCTGCAGCCATTTCCTGCAGTACGGCTTGAAGCTTAAGGAGCGCAGCCTGGGGGAATTTGCCCCGGTGGATATGGGCAGCATGTTCCATGAGGTATTGGAGCGCTATTCCTATGCCATGGAGAGGGCGGGCTACCATTGGTTTGACGTGCCGCTTGAGGAGCAGGAACGCCTGATAAACCAGGCGGTAGAGGAAGCCTTGGGCGCAGGGTTTGACAGTATGTTGTTGGAGGAAGCGAGGACGGCTTATCTGGTAGAGCGGATGAAGCGGATTTTGCGGCGGACGGTGGAAACCATTGCACAGCAGGTGAAAACCAGCCATTTTGCCCCGGAGGGTTACGAGATTTCTTTTTCTTTCGCAGAGAATCTTAAAGCGGTGAATTTTACGCTCAGCGAGGAAGAAAAGATGCGGCTAACTGGCAGGATTGACCGCATAGATACGCATAAGACAGAGGAGAAGGTCTATGTCAAGGTTGTGGATTATAAGTCCGGCGGCCAGGATTTTCAGCTATTGTCTTTCTATCACGGCCTGCAGCTGCAGCTTGTGGTGTATCTGAATTCAGCCATGGAAATCGTGAAGAAAAAGTATCCTGACAGGGAGGTTGTACCTGGAGGGATGTACTATTACCATCTGGATGACCCGGTCATCGAGGGTGATTCCGGCAAGACAGATGAGGAAATCCGCGAGGAGATATTACAGAAATTAAAACTGAAGGGTGTCGCAGGCGAGGAGGAGGATGAGAGCGTAAGTACCAAAGCCAGGCACGCCGGGCAAGAGGAGTTTGCAGTTTTGTCGCGTTATGTCAACCATAAAATCCGCCAAATCGGCAAGCGGATTTTTGCCGGGGAGATTTCAGCCAACCCTTACCGTCTGGGGGGCGAGACCGGCTGTGATTACTGCCCTTACCATGGCGTCTGCGGTTTTGACGAGGGCATTCCCGGACAGAAATACCGCCAGCTGGAGGAGATTAAGGACGATGCGCTGATTTTCCAGAACATGCAGGAAGAACTGCAGTCAGATGAGGGATAGCAGAATAGGTAACATGCAAGAGGAACTGCAGGCAGATGAGGAGAAAGAGGACAGGTAACATGTCGGTACACTGGAGGAGATAGAAGCAGTATGGAGAGGAATTGGACGAAGGAACAGCAGGAAGTAATTGAACTCAGGGGCAGGAATTTGCTGGTCTCTGCGGCGGCGGGAAGCGGCAAGACTGCCGTCCTGGTAGAGCGTATTATCCGCAAGATAACCGATGAAAGCCATCCGGTGGATATTGACAGGCTATTGATTGTGACCTTTACCAATGCGGCGGCAGCAGAGATGCGTGAGCGGATTGGGCTTGCATTGGCAGATGCACTGGAGAGACAGCCGGATAATGTGCATCTGCAGCGGCAGCAGACATTGTTACATAATGCGCAGATTACAACTATCCATAGTTTTTGCCTCTATGTCATCCGCAATTACTTCCACCGCATTGAGATGGAGCCGGATTTTCGGGTGGCAGAGGAAGGGGAATTGAAGCTTCTGCAGAGCGATGTCCTGGATGAGGTTCTCGAGCGCTATTATAAGGAGGCAAAGCCGGAGTTTCTGACGTTGTCTGAGACAATTGACACGGGCAAGACCGACAGGCTGTTAAAAGACACCATCTTAAAGCTTTTTTCGTTCGCCATGAGCTATCCTTGGGTGGAGGAATGGCTTGAAGGCTGCAGGAAGCCTTTTCATGTGGATAATATGGAAGAATTTGAGGCGCTTGACATGACCGCGGAATTGCTGGAATATCTGAAAAATCTCACCACACAGTGGGCGCAGCAGATAAGGCAGTGCAGGAATCTGGCCCTTATGGAAGATGGACCGCAGAAGTATGAAACCCTGCTGCAGCAGGAGGTCGAGATGCTGGAAAGAATTGCAGAATGCAGCACTTATCAGGAATATTATCAATATATCCAGGAGATTTCTTTTGGGCGCCTTCCTGTGCTGCGCAATTTTGCGGGCGATATGAGGAAGAAAAAGCAGGTTATGAACATGCGGGATGAGGTGAAGGATTCTGTCAAAAAGATTAAGGCGCAGTTTTTCTTCCAGAGTCCGCACAAGGTGGTCGAGGATATCAAGAAGAGCCGTGCGGCGGCAGACATGCTCATAGAAGTGACGCTTGCTTTCATCCAAGCGTTTGCAGAAAAAAAACGCGAAAAAAACATCCTTGATTTCAACGACCAGGAGCATTTTGCCCTCAGAATCCTCGTAGATGAGAATACACACATGCCCAGCCGCACGGCGCAGGAGCTGCGCCAAAATTACGAGGAAATCATGATTGACGAATATCAGGATTCCAACAATGTGCAGGAAGCGATTCTTCGTGCAGTTTCCGCGGAGGCGGAGGGCGGGCATAATATTTTCATGGTGGGGGACGTCAAGCAGAGCATCTACCGTTTCCGCATGGCGCGCCCGGAACTCTTTATGGAGAAATATAATACTTACACGTCCGGGGAGAGCGAGAACCAGCGCGTGGACCTGCATAAGAATTTCCGCAGCCGTCCGCAGGTCCTAGAGGCGGTCAATGATATTTTCCGCAAGATAATGAACCATGATATTGGCAACATTACTTACGATGACCAGGCGGCATTGTATGCGGGCGCTTCCTTTCCAGGGGGTAAACCGGGAATGTTTGACACCAGGATGCTTGTTATCCAGCCCCAGGAAACTGGCAAAAATGCAGAAAATCTGGAGGCAGAGGAGATGGGGAGAAAGCTGCCGCCGATGAAGGCGCCGGAACTGGAAGCGCGGGCGGTGGGAATGGAAATACGCAGGATGATGAAAGAACAGCTTGTAAAAGGCGAAGATTCTGTGCAGGAGGATGGGAACGGCCTTCGCCCGGTACGTTACGGCGATATGGTAATCCTGCTCCGTTCCTTAGGCGAGTGGGCAGATACCTTTGTCAAGGTTTTGGGCGAGATGGGAATTCCGGTGCGCGCCACATCAGGAACAGGGTATTTTTCTGCCCTGGAAGTGCAGACCGCCTTGAACTTGTTGAAACTTCTGGATAACCCAAGACAGGATATTCCCATGGCGGCAGTGCTTGCCTCACCGATTGTCGGGCTGACCGGGGAGGAGCTGGCGATGTTGCGGGTGCAGCATCCGGGGGAAGAATTTTATCAGTCAGTGCTGCGATTTAAACCGCAGGAAGAAAATGCAGAGACAACAGAAAAGATACAGCGTTTTCTGGAATTGCTGCAGAAATACAGGAAAAAAGTCTGTTACACGCCTATCCACCAGCTCTTGTACGAGATTTTGGAGGAGACCGGCTATCAGGCGTATGTCTATGCGCTGCCCGGCGGGGAGGTAAAGAAAGCGAACCTGGAGATGCTGGTGGAGAAGGCAATTGCCTATGAGAATACCAGCTACCGCGGACTGTTCCATTTTATACGTTATATGGAGCAGCTTCAAAAGTATGAGGTCGATTTTCCGCTGGCAGATGGGGATGAGGCGGAGGACGTAGTGCGGATTATGAGCATCCACAAGAGCAAAGGGCTGGAATTTCCCATTGTGTTCGTGTCGGGTCTGGGGAAAAAATTTAACAGCCAGGATATACGCGAACAGGTGGTGCTCCATCCCGGGCTGGGTATCGGCATGGATGTGGTGGATTTAGAACGTAGGCTGAAAACGCCGGGATTTACCAGGCAGCTGCTTGCGAGGAAGGTCACGCTGGAGAATATCGGGGAGGAACTGCGCGTCCTTTATGTGGCGTTGACGCGCGCGAAAGAAAAACTGATTCTCACCGGGGTATTAAGAAAGGCGGAAGAAAAGTTAAGTGAGCTGGGAATTGCGGTGCAGCATCTGTCGGGCGCTGCCTGTATGGAGGCTGAGGCTGCGGTGGAAAACTGCCAGGGGTTTCTGTCTTTTCTCAGGCGTCTGAATACCAATACATTCCTGCAGTTCTTGCTGCAGGCGCTGGCAGCTTATCCGGGGAAGTATCCGGTTGTCCTCTTAGGGCAGGAGGATCTTGCGGTGGAAGAGGAAACGCATGTGGTGGAAGAGGAACTGACCAGGATAGATTTGCTGGCGAGGGTTCAGGAGAGGAATCCGCAGTGGGACAGAAAAGTGGAGGAACGGCTTGGTTATGAATATCCTTACTGTGAGGAGAGTGCGCTGCGCACGAAGGTGTCGGTATCAGAATTAAAGCACCGTGCCATGGACAGGATAGCCAAGGAAGAGCAGCTTACGCAGATAGGGCAGCCAGGACAGCAGGAGAGAGAGCCTTATATCCCGGCGTTTATGGAGGGAGCCTCGCAGGAAAATATGGGGGCCAAACGAGGGACAGCGATGCACCGGGTGCTGGAATGTTATGATTTTACCGAGGAGGCAGACAGCTTAAAGGAACAGCTGGGCAAGATGGAGGAACAAGGTAAGGTTGATGGGGAAATGCTCAGCCTTGTGTATGTTCCGGCATTGCAGAAATTTCTGCAGACTTCTATGGGGCAGCGGATGCAGGAGGCGGCGCGCCAGGGTAAGCTGTATAAAGAGAAACCGTTTGTCATGGGCAAGCCAGCCCGGGAATGCTTAGAGGAGAGCGACAGCCGGGAAATGATTTTGATACAGGGGATTATTGATGTGTTTTTCGAGGAAGAAGACGGCATCGTGCTTCTGGATTATAAAACGGACAGTGTAAAAGCTGGAAAGGAATTGGCACAGCGTTACCGTACGCAGATGGAACTTTACCAGGAGGCGGTGGAGCGTGCCCTGGGAAAGGCAGTGAAAGAGAAGGTGTTATATTCTTTTTGCCTGGGCGAGGAAGTTTTTGTATAATATGATTGACAGGAGGCAGTTATGGCAATGAGGTTTATTTTGGCTTCCGCTTCTCCCAGAAGGAGGGAGCTGTTAGAACAGGTGGGGGCAGAATTTGAAATTATTCCGGCCAAGGGGGAAGAGGTAATCACCGGCAGTGAGCCGACAGAGGTGGTATTGGAACTGTCAGCGCAAAAGGCGGCGGAGGTGGCAGACAGATTGCAGGGGGAAGAGGCAGTCATCCTTGGTGCGGATACCGTGGTAGCATACGAGGGGCAGATTTTGGGAAAGCCCAGGGATGCTGCGGATGCGGAACAGATGCTTTCCATGCTCTGCGGCAATACGCACAGCGTGTATACCGGGGTGACCATTGTCAGGGTACAAAATGGGAAATCTGAGCGCTGTTCCTTCTATGAGGAGACGGAGGTAACCATGTACCCCATGGGCAGAGAGCAGATTTTATCTTATATCCATACCGGGGAGCCCATGGATAAAGCCGGCGCTTATGGCATCCAGGGAAAAGGGGCGCTGTTTGTTGAGAAAATCAATGGGGACTACAATAATGTGGTGGGGCTTCCGATTGCGAAAGTCTTTCAAATGATAAAGAGCAATTGGATGTAGATTTTGTGGGGTGATATTGGATTATGAGTACCGTGTTTTTGGGGTTGGGAATAGTTGCAATCTGCATCATTGTATTTGCCCTGGCGCTTTTGTACAAGGGAGACAGTTCAAGCGGGCAGAAATTAATGCAGTATTTTTTGCTGGGAACATTGATACAGAATGCAGGGTATCTGTTAGAATTGACGGCATCGGGGATGGAAGCTGCCATCGTATCTGTCAAGGTACAGTATATGGGTTCTCTGGCAGTCCCCATCTGCTATTGCTATTTTGTGTTCGGTTATTGCTATAAGAAAGCGCCGTATGTGATATTAAACTTATTAAAGATAATTGACGTATTTATTTTGGTTCTTGTGTTCACCTGTGACATACATAAATTTTATTACCGGCAGATTAGATGGCTGACAGCCGAAGGAGGGCATGGTTATCTGAGCCTGGAGTATGGACCGGGGTACTGGATTTTTATGTTATGCGGTATGGGTCTGCCGTATGCCTTGTCCATATATGCACTTATCCACGCCTGCATTAAGAACCCGCAGTATGCTGCGGAGCGCAAGTATGGGCTGATTCTGGCACTTTCCTTTTTTCCGGTAGTCTCTTTGATTTCTTATGCCATGAAATGGACCTACATTTACGACCCAACGCCTTTTACCCTGGGGGTCATCCTGTCGGCTGTGGTAATCCTCGTATGGAGCAGGAAGGTTTATGATTTCAGAGGGTTGGCAGCAGGCGTTTTGCTAAACAGTATGAGTGATGGCGTGATTGCACTTGATGAACGAAAGAGGATTGTCAGTTATAATCCTGCTGCAGCAGGTATTTTTCCAGAACTGGACGGACGAGTGATAGGAAAATATGTGGAAGAACTGGAGGGATTTCCGCAAGATATGCTGGGGGAGGATGTGAGGGAAGAGTTTTCTTTGCATGATTCCTTTTATCAGGGACATGTGGAGCAGATACCAGACAGGTTTGGGAGGAATAAAGGTTATGTCATCCTGCTTTTGGATGTGACAGAGACCAGGAATTATATAGAAGAGATTAA
Source organism: uncultured Lachnospiraceae bacterium (assembly GCA_947565305.1). Lineage (GTDB taxonomy): Bacteria > Bacillota > Clostridia > Lachnospirales > Lachnospiraceae > Petralouisia. The sequence goes on from CANOFO010000003.1 coordinate 36,998, forward strand.
ACGTGTGCGTGAACAGGCGGAGCAGGCCAATATTGCCAAGAGTGCATTTCTTGCCAATATGTCCCATGAGATTCGCACGCCGATGAATGCAATCATAGGATTCAGCGATATTATCATGGAGGAGAGCAGAGGGCGGAAAGTCTACGAATATGCCTGTGATATCAAGTCGTCCTCCCGGAATCTGTTGGCGCTCATCAATGACATCCTTGACTTGTCGAAGGTGGAATCGGGCAAGATGGAACTGCTGCCATCCAAGTATCATGTAAAGACGCTTGTAAATGAGGTGCTGAACATGATGGATGTCGTGGCATCACAGCATGGCCTCAGGCTGCAAAGCGAGTTCGACATGTCGATTCCATGCCGGTATCTGGGCGATGAGGGAAGAATCAAACAGATACTGATTAATATTTTAAATAATGCCTTGAAATTCACGAAAGAAGGATATGTAAAGATTTCCGTTGCAGGCGAGCGACAAGGAGAGGACGTGGAATTCCTGGCTTTTCGGATTGAGGATACGGGTTGTGGAATCCGTGAGCAGGATCTTGCATCGATATTTGAGAATTTCAGGCAGGTGGATTCCATGAGAAACCGCAGTGTGGAGGGGACGGGCCTCGGGCTCTCCATCACAAAACGTTTGGTTGACCTGATGCAGGGGACGATTGAAGTGGAAAGCGTATACGGCGAGGGCACAGCCTTTACCATAAAAATCCCACAGAAAATTATGGATGAGCGGTCACTTTCGGAGGTCCCCGAGGAAGACGTTAAAATAGAGGAGCGGTTGGAGCCGTTTATCGCAAAGGACTGTAAGGTGCTTGTGACAGACGATAATCTGATAAACAGAAAAGTAGTAAGAACTTTCCTGCAGTCTTATGGCATGGCAATAGACGAGGCGGACAGCGGCATGGCGGCAATAAAGCTTGTCAAAGAAAATCGTTATGATATAATTTTTATGGACCATATGATGCCGGTGATGGATGGCATAGAGACCGTGCAGGCAATCCGAAGCGAGTGCGGTGAGAACGGCAGCCTTCCTATAATCATCGCCCTGACTGCCAATGCTATGGGAGGCGTCAAAGAGATTTTTTTAAACAATGGGTTTCAGGATTTTATTACCAAGCCGCTGGACAGAAAGATGCTGCATGAAGCGCTGCAGCGCTGGATTCCCGAAGACAGGAGGACTCCAAGCAAAGTATGGTTTCATGGTGGAGCAGCATCGGGCAGCGGACATATGGAGTTTAAGGATATCTTTATTGAAGGGATTGACACGGATGAACTGGCGGGGCATTATTCTGGCAGCTTGAAAGATTATCAGGAACTTCTGGAACTCTATTGCTTGGATGGAAAACGCAAACTGACACTTCTGCGCGAACTGTTAGAAAAGCGTGATTACAAGACATATGGCATCGAAGTGCATGCACTGAAAAGCGCATCTGCCAATGTGGGCGCCATGAAGCTTTCTAAGATAGCCAGGGAACAGGAAAGCGCCGTTGGCAGAGGTGATGAGACCTTTGTGGACAGTCATGCAGCGCAGCTTCTCGCAGAGTATGAGGAGCAGATAAGGTATATCAGGGAATATCTGGAAGAGAGCAGGAAGGCGGGCACAGATGAGGATGGGAAGGAAATAGAAAAGGCAAAGCTGCTGCAGGGAATCAAAGAAGCGCTCGGCAGCCTGGAGAATTTTCGGTCAAAGCAGTGTGCCAGGAAGATAGAAGACATCCTGCAGTACCGTTTGCGTGAGGACATAAAATTAAAACTTACAGAAATTAAAGAACAGCTCAGGCTATACGAAGATGACGCGGCGGAACAGCTGCTGCGGGAATTGATAGGACAAATGGAAAAGGAGGATTTATAGCAAATGGGTAAGAAACAGCAGATATTGGCGGTGGACGATAACAGTATCAGTCTCGCTACAATTGAACAGGAACTGGAGGGGGAGTATGAAGTTATCCCCATCAATTCCGGCGTACGTGCATTGCAGTTTCTGAAAAAAGAAACGCCGGATTTAATTCTTTTGGATATTCAGATGGCAATTAAGGACGGCATAGAGACGCTGAAAGACATCCGAGAGCTGAAAAATTGTCAGGATATCCCGGTAATCATGCTCACGTCAAATGCGGACAAACAAATGGTTTTGAAGAGCTCTAAATTAAAAATCTCCGATTATGTGCTAAAGCCCTTTAAGAAACGGGAACTGAGCGAACGTGTTGGCGCTGTCCTCAAAAAAGCGTCCGAAAAGCAGCCGGCAAGCAGTGCCTTAAACGGCGTACAGAGCTTGCTGGAAATGGAAAACAGTGGGAAAAGCCTGATGGAAATAGAAAATCTTGGAAAAAGCCTGATGGATATAGAAAATGCACATAAGTAGCTGCTGCCAGTTGGATAAACACGGTGTTAGATATTGACTTTATGCGGATTACATGGTAGGATAAGACAAAATACTATATATTGATATTTGCAAATGGGTTATACATCAATATATAGTATGTATATAATACGTAGGATGCTTTAGGCAACTGACAACACCACCATAAAGAGGAGTAAGCAAAAGTGAAAAAAGATTGCAAAGTCATCAAAAAGGATGGGACAAAAGAAGAATTCAATGTACAGAAAGTGATAGTTGCGGTTAATAAGTCTGCCTACCGCGCACTGATAAAGTTCACGGATGAGGAACTGAAGTTTATCTGCCAGTTTGTGGAGGAAAAAGTGGACTCCATGGGGCTTCATGAGGTCCAGATTGCCCAGATGCACAATATTGTGGAAGGGGCTTTGGAAAAAGTCAATCCGGTGGTGGCAAAGAGTTACCGTGATTACCGCAATTATAAACAGGACTTCGTACAGATGTTAGACGAGGTATACAAGAAAAGCCAGTCGATTATGTATATTGGGGACAAAGAGAATTCCAATACGGACAGCGCCCTTGTGTCAACCAAGCGGAGCCTGATTTTCAACCAGCTGAACAAAGAGCTGTACCAGAAATTTTTCATGACGACAGAGGAAATCCAGGCGTGCAGGGACGGTTACATATATGTGCATGACATGTCGGCAAGGCGCGACACCATGAACTGCTGCCTGTTTGATGTGGAGAATGTGCTGCGCGGCGGTTTTGAAATGGGCAATCTGTGGTATAACGAGCCGAAGACCCTGGATGTCGCTTTTGACGTGATTGGCGATATTGTCTTAAGCGCCGCCAGCCAGCAGTATGGCGGGTTCACAGTGCCAAGCGTAGAGAAAATTTTAGAGCCTTATGCAGAGAAGTCTTACGTCAAATACAAGAAACGTTATCTTGACTTGGGATTGAGCGAAGAGCGTGCAGAGACAGAGACCATGAAAGATATTGAGCGGGATTTTGAGCAGGGCGTCCAGGGTTGGGAATATAAGTTTAACTCCGTATCCTCCAGCCGCGGTGATTATCCTTTTATTACGATGACCTTTGGCACAGGGACCGGGCGGTTTGCCAAAATGGGCTCCATTGCCATGTTGAATGTACGAAGAGTAGGACAAGGCAAGGCAGAATGCAAAAAGCCTGTGCTGTTTCCCAAACTGGTATTTTTGTACGATGAGAACCTGCATGGACCGGGAAAAGAATTGGAGGATGTCTTTGAGGCTGGCATCGAATGTTCAAGGAAAACAATGTATCCAGACTGGCTGAGCCTGACTGGCAAAGGTTATATTGCCAGCATGTACAAGCGGTATGGCGAAATTATCAGCCCTATGGGCTGCCGTGCGTTTTTGTCCCCATGGTATGAAAGAGGAGGCATAAATCCAGCAGATGAGAACGACCATCCGGTATTTGTGGGACGGTTTAATATTGGCGTTGTCAGCCTGCATCTGCCGATGATTCTGGCAAAATCCAAACAGGAAGGCAAGGACTTCTATGAGGTTTTGGATTACTATCTGGAACTGATTCGCCAGCTTCATATCCGTACATATGCCTATTTAGGGGAAATGCGGGCAAGCACCAACCCCCTGGCTTACTGCGAGGGCGGATTTTATGGCGGGCATCTTGGCATCCATGATAAGATTAAGCCTTTGCTGAAAGCGGCAACAGCGTCCTTTGGCATCACGGCATTTAATGAACTGCAGCAGTTATATAATGGCAAATCCTTAGTGGAGGATGGGCAGTTTGCCATCGAGGTGTTAGAACATATCAACGAGAAGATAAATGAATATAAGGAGAAAGACGGGAATCTCTATGCCATCTATGCGACACCGGCAGAAAATCTCTGCGGCTTACAGGTGAAACAGTTCCGTGAGAAATATGGAATAGTGGAAAATGTCTCTGACAGGGAGTATGTCAGCAATGGGTTCCACTGCCACGTGACAGAAGACATCACCCCAATCCAGAAACAGGATTTGGAATACCGTTTCTGGGAATTGAGCAACGGCGGCAAAATCCAGTATGTGAAATATCCGATTGATTACAATAAGGAAGCAGTAAAGACGCTGGTGCGCCGTGCGATGGATATGGGATTTTATGAAGGCGTGAATCTTTCCCTTGCCTACTGTGACGATTGTGGCCATCAGGAGTTGGAGATGGACGTCTGCCCCAAGTGCGGCAGCCGCAACCTTACAAAAATTGACCGCATGAACGGTTATCTGTCTTATTCCAGGGTAAAAGGGGATACGCGCCTGAATGAGGCAAAAATGGCAGAAATTGCAGAGCGTAAGAGTATGTAAGGAGACAAGGAATGAGATATCACAATATTACGAAAGACGATATGCTCAATGGCGATGGGCTTCGTACTGTTTTGTGGGTGTCCGGCTGTTCCCATTGCTGCAAGGACTGCCAGAATCCGATTACCTGGGATCCCAATGGCGGATTAGCGTTTGATGAGGAAGCGAAACAGGAGTTGTTTGCAGAACTTTCCAAGGATTACATTTCAGGGATAACCTTAAGCGGCGGCGACCCCCTGTATTTTGGGAACCGCCCGGACATATTGAAACTGGTAAGAGAAATTCGGGAATTATTTCCCACAAAAACAATCTGGATGTATACCGGGTTTGTATGGGAGGCGATTTCTGAGTTGGAGATTATGAAATATCTGGATGTTGTGGTGGATGGAGAATTTATTGCGGAACAGAAGGATACGCAGCTTTACTGGCGCGGGAGCGCGAACCAACGTGTCATTGATGTCCCTTTATCCTTGGAAAAAGGAAGTGTCGTGCTTCACTGTACGTGAGGCGAAAGGAAGGATGCTTGATAGCCAGGGCAGCAAAAGAATAAGAAACATAAGGGCGTACTTCGGTATGCTCTTTTGTTTTGCCATAATTTTGTGCAGAATGCATAAAATTGTTGACAAGAACAAAGAAAAGTAGGATAATTATACCATATTAAAAAGTTTGGGGGAAAACATATGAGCAATGCAAAAGAAACAAAGAACAAAGACACAAAAGGCAAGGGCATAAAAAGCCTGGCGGTGATGGTGGTTTTGGTAGTGTTTATGTTAATGGCAGTCAATACCATTTGCCTTGGAGGACTGGGGATTTATTTCCTGAGGCAGTCCATGAGGGAAACGGCTGAACAATATGAGACAACTAAGAATCAGGATTACCGGACGGAAATTAAGTCCCAGGTACAGTCAGCTGTTTCCGTAGTGCAAGGATTCTATGACCAGGCGGCAGCTGGAAGCCTGACTGAGGAGGAGGCAAAGAGCCGGGCGATGGAGGCTATCCGCAGTATGCGTTATAGGGATGATGATTCGGGGTATATCTGGATTGATGCCGTGGACGGTACCTTAGTGATGCATCCAATTCTGTCGGACCAGGAGGGGACCAACCGTATAGACATGACCGATCCCAATGGCGTAAAAATTACGCAGGGCATCATAGACGCGGCGGAGAGCGGTGAGGGGTTCCATGAATTTTCTTTTACCAAGTCAGATGGAGTCACTGTTGCGCCCAAGATTGCCTATGGACAGAAATTTGATGCCTGGGGCTGGGTCGTTGCAACTGGCAATTATGTGGACGATATGAATGAGGAAATTGAGGTTACCAGACTGAGAATCAGCCAGGAGTTTAAGCAGATGATAATCATGTTTGGCGTGGCAGTCGTTGTAATTATTGTGGTGGCGTTTGTGGTGTCCCTGATTTTCGGAAAGAGACTGACCATTGGAATCCAGCGTATTGAAGGTCATCTCATCAAAACAGCGCAAGGGGATTTGTCTTATGAACTTGACCCAAGCTTGATGAGGCGGGCGGATGAGATTGGCAACATCGCGCGTTCCCTGGATGGGGTTAAGAACTCCCTGGCATCCATGATAGGAAGCATAACTGAGGCTGGAGGGCATTTGCAGAGCAGCAGCCAGAAATTTAATGACAAGTTCCAGGATATCACCGAGAGCATACAGAATGTGAACACGGCGATTGAAGAACTTGCGTTGGGAGCAACGAGCCAGGCTTCTGAGACAGAGACCGTAAACAATAAGATGGCTGAACTTGGCGAGGTCATTGAAGTGGAAAAGCAAGGCGTCAAGAATCTGGAGGAATCCGTTTCTACGATGACGGATTGTTCCGCAGAGGCATCTGAGAGCATTGATCTGCTGTATAAGATTACCGAGACGACCATAGATACGATTGGAACTGTATATGAGCAGACAAACCGCAACAATGAGTCGGCAGAAAATATCAATAAAGCGGTGGAGATTATTAAGGGACTGGCAGAGCAGACAAACTTACTGTCCCTGAATGCAAGCATTGAGGCAGCGCGTGCTGGTGAAGCAGGGAAAGGATTTGCGGTAGTGGCAGAGGAAATCCGCAACCTGGCAGAGGAATCTGCCAACAGTGCACAGGAGATTGAAGGCATTGTCAAAGAACTCATGGGAAATGTCTCAGTGTCTGTAGACAATATGCAGGTAGTTTCCCAAAATGTGCAGGAACAGCAGTCTCGCCTGAAAGAAACGCGTGAGGCATTTGACAGCCTGTACAAGGAGATAAAGATGGTAGAGAATGTGACACAGGAGATTGGCAGCCAGACAGGCGTATTGGATTCCTTAAGGCGGCTTGTGGCAGACTCAGTAAACAATCTGGCAAGCATTGTGGAGGAAAATGCAGCTTCCACGGAGGAGACCAGCGCGAGTATGCAGCTTGTGGCTGAGGGTATTGAGGAATGCAGCAAAGATACCCAGTCTCTGGTAGAATTGAGTGAGAGGCAGGGCGAAGAGACTAAGAAATTCAAATTATAAACGGAAATAATAGACAGGCAGAAGGGCGTACCATGGTATGCCCTTTTGTTGTGCTGTCCATTATCATTGGGCTCTCGTGACAATTCAGATTAAAAATTTATTTTCCATAATCCCTTGACATTTTAAGAGGAAGCCTTTATAGTATTTCCGAAAGATACTACTAAGACCTCGCTTATGGAAAACATTTTTGCAGTTGTATCCATAGGAAGGAACAGGGGATGGGAGAGGGCATGTAATGGTGGAAGAAAGGAAACTGGTGGAATATTTAATGTCCTTCGGGTTGACAGGTCAGGAGGCGTCCATCTATCTGGAACTGTTTCACTCGGGAACCAGCAACGGCTATGAATTGGCTAAGAATATAGGGATTTCCCGCTCGAATGTATATAAGGCGCTGGAAGGGTTGTCAGACAAAGGCGCCGCATATGTCAGCGAGGGCGTTTCCCGCAAATTTACAGCGGTAGACATTGGGGAATTCTGCCAGAATAAAATCAACAGCCTTGTCAGGAAACAGGAATTTTTGCTGGCACATATGCCGAAGGAAAAAGAAGAAGCTGAGGGCTATGTTACAATTGCTGCAGATGAGAATATTGCGGACAAGATTCGCAACATGCTGATGGCAGCTAAGAAGAGAGTCTACCTGTCGATGTCCGTGCCGCTGCTTTCTCAGTTTAAAGAGGAACTGAAAGAACTGGCAGAGCGGAATATCAAAGTGGTGGTACTGACTGCTTTTCCCAAGGAGGCGGATGAGAAGCCAGAGCTGCTTCCTGCGAAGACCAAAGGAGTAAAAATATATCTGACCTCGGATAAAAAAAACCAGATTGGAATCATCACAGATTCCCGCTATGTGCTTACCGGAGAACTGGGGAAGGGCAGGGACAGCACCTGCCTGTATACCGGTCAGGCAAATTTTGTGCAGGTGTTTAAGGATTCCATGAAAAATGAAATCCGTTTGCTGGAACTGGAAGGAAAGAAAGGAGCAAGACCATGAAGAAAGAACCATTTGTAACGAAGGAACAGCTTGAGGAGATAGTGAAGGAGTACCCTACGCCTTTTCATCTCTACGATGAAAAAGGCATCCGCAAGAATGCGCAGGCTCTGAAAGAAGCATTTTCCTGGAATAAAGGATTTAAAGAATATTTTGCAGTCAAGGCAACGCCCAATCCTTTTTTGATAAATATTTTAAAAGACTACGGCTGCGGCTGCGATTGTTCTTCCCTGACAGAACTTATGCTTGCAGATGCGCTGCATTTTGCAGGTACTGACATCATGTTTTCTTCCAATACTACGCCGGCAGAAGAATTCCAATATGCGGATGAAATTGGCGCCATCATCAATCTGGATGATTTTACACATATTGATTTTCTGGAGAAGACTATCGGGCATATCCCGGAGACTATCAGCTGCCGCTATAATCCCGGAGGAGTGTTCAAAATCAGCAACAGCATCATGGACAACCCAGGGGATGCCAAATATGGATTTACGACAGAGCAGCTGTTTGAGGGATTTAAGGCCCTGAAGGAAAAAGGTGCGAAGCACTTCGGCCTCCATGCGTTTTTGGCGAGCAATACGGTTACCAATGATTATTATCCCACGCTTGCCAGGACGTTGTTTGAAGTGGCAGTGAAATTGAAGGAGGAGACCGGGGCCGATATCCGTTTTATTAACTTGTCCGGTGGGATTGGCATCCCTTACCGTCCTGAAGAGGAGCCCAATGATATCTATGCAATTGGCGAGGGCGTCCGCAAGGTTTATGAGGAAGTCCTGGTTCCGGCAGGTATGGGAGATGTGGCAATCTATGCAGAACTGGGGCGTTTCATGATGGGACCTTACGGCTGCCTGGTGACCAAAGCCATCCATCAGAAACATACCCATAAGGAATACATTGGCTGCGATGCCTGTGCCGTAAACCTGATGCGCCCCGCTATGTACGGCGCCTACCACCATATCACAGTCATGGGTAAGGATAACAGTGTGTGTGACCATAAGTATGACATCACCGGTTCCCTCTGTGAAAACAACGATAAATTTGCCATTGACCGTATGCTGCCGAAGATTGATATGGGAGATTTGTTGGTCATCCATGATACCGGGGCACATGGATTTTCCATGGGTTACAATTACAATGGGAAATTAAAATCAGCAGAAATCCTCTTAAAGGAGGATGGGAGCACGCAGCTGATTCGCCGTGCAGAGACGCCAAAGGACTACTTTGCCACCTTTGACTGCTTCGATATATTGAAGGACATGAAAGAGCGATAGGGAGGGGAGACGATGATTGAACGCAAAGACGTTTTGTCTATCCCTTATCTCAAAAAAGCTGTGTTTACCGGAAGCCATGAAGGGATGCGCTTCCGGTTTGCCGCTGTGAAGAAAGAACTCCCCTGTGAAGAGGGGGAGGAAAAGGGCAAGGAAACACAGGTTTTGGAAATTACAGCCTGGGAGGGCCCTTACGCTTACGATGCCACACCCGAGGAAAAAAAGCAGCGGACCGAAACAGAATTTAGCGAGACAGGAATCAGGCAGGGAATTGATTATCTGAATGCACTGTGGGAAGCGGAGCCGGAGAGATGGAAAGCGGCGAAGCATGCGTGGTAAGATACAAAAAAAGAAACTCTTAAATTTTTAAGAGTTTCTTTTCATGCCGGTGATGGGACTTGAACCCATACGTTGTTGCCAACAACAGATTTTGAGTCTGCCTCGTCTGCCAATTCCGACACACCGGCGTTTTTATATGTAGGCTGCCAACGCATTCAGCAACCTCTCAACATGACAGAAGTTATTCTAGCATATAAGAATAAAAAATGCAAGAGTTTTTTTGACAAAATATTTATGAATGATTATACTATAAATGAAATGGCTGCTAAGAACGAATACTAAGGGCAGCGATGAAATATGATTACGGAGAAAAGAGGAAGAAAAATGAAGAAATCAATCAATGCGCCAAAAGCGCCAGCAGCAGTAGGACCTTATGTACATGCCGTAGAGGCAAATGGACTGATTTTTACCTCAGGGCAGTTAGGGCTGATACCGGAGAGCGGCATATTGCCTGAGGGCGTAGAAGCACAGACACACCAGAGCCTGAAAAATCTTGCCACAGTCTTGGAGGCGGCAGGCAGCGACCTTGGACATGTGGTGAAGACCAGCGTCTTTTTGGAGGATATCAATGATTTTGCCAAGGTCAATGAGGTCTATGCCCAGTATTTTCAGGGAGAGACGCCCGCGCGTTCCTGTGTGCAGGTGGCAAAACTTCCCAAGGGCGGGCTTGTGGAAATTGAAGTAATTGCAGTTAAGAAAGATTAAAAGGAGTATGCAGAAAGTGGCAGCAGTCGAGGTAACTGACAGAATAGAAGCGCTTCGTGCCGAGATGCGAAAGCGCGGGATTGACATGTATATCGTGCCTACCTCAGATTTCCATAATTCTGAGTATGTGGGAGATTATTTTAAGGCAAGGAGCTACCTCACCGGGTTTACCGGCTCGGCGGGGACAGCGGTCATCACGCAGGAAGAAGCCGGGCTGTGGACAGACGGCAGATATTTTATCCAGGCACAGAAAGAACTGGCGGACAGCCCGGTAACGCTTTACCGTATAGGGGAGGAGGGAGTTCCGGCTGTCAAAGAATATGTCAAAGAAAATCTTTGTGAGGGCGGCTGCCTGGGATTTGACGGCAGGGTGGTCAACGGCGTGGCTGGCGAATCATACGCCCAAATTGCGGAAGAGAAGCAGGGAAGCATTGAGGCGGAGGAAGACCTTGTCGGCGTAATCTGGAAAGAACGTCCGCCATTCCCGGTGAATCCGGCGTTTATCCTGGAGGAAACATATGCGGGGGAGAGTGTTTCTGATAAGCTGTACAGGCTTCGGGAGAAGATGGAAGAGAAACAAGCGGATATCCATATCCTGACGTCCCTGTACGATATCGCCTGGCTGTTTAATATCCGCGGGGGAGACATTGCACATGTGCCTGTGGTGATGTCCTTTGCGGCGGTCACGATGGAAACATGCATTTGGTTTGTCAACCCGGAGGCCCTCGATGATGACATCCGCAGTTATTGCGCAGACAATCACATTTCCCTTGAGGATTATGAGGGGATTTATGCTTATGCAGAGGGAATTTTGGCAGACAAGAAAGTGCTGCTCAATAAAAATATTGTCAATTACCGCATTTGCAGCAGCCTGAAAGCGGAGATTGTACAGGGGGTGAATCCCACGGAATGGATGAAGGCTGTCAAAAATGAGACGGAGCTTACCAATATCCGCAATGCACATGTGAAGGACGGCGTTGCTTTCACGAAATTCATGTACTGGCTTAAGACCCATATCGGCAAGGAAGAAATAAGCGAAATTTCTGCTGCTGAATACCTTAAGGTGCGCAGAGAGGAGCAGGAACTGTTTGCAGACTTAAGCTTTGACACCATCAGCGCGTATGGAGCCAATGCAGCCATGATGCATTATTCGGCAACGCCTGAGACAGATGAAATGCTGCAGCCCAGGGGGTTTCTTCTGGTGGATTCCGGTGGGCATTACCTGGATGGGAGCACTGACATCACGCGTACGTTGTCTTTGGGTGCACTGAGCTATGAGCAGAAACTACATTTTACCGCAGTATGCCGCAGCAACCTCAATCTGGCCGCAGCAAAATTCCTTTACGGCTGCAGAGGAACCAGCCTGGACATTCTTGCCCGAGGGCCTCTGTGGAATCTTGGGTTGGATTACAAATGCGGCACAGGGCATGGCATCGGCTATTTCCTCAATGTCCATGAAGGACCCAATGCTTTCCGCTGGCGGCAATTGGCGGAACCTGACAGGGACTGCGTACTGGAGGAAGGCATGGTGACGACCGATGAACCGGGGGTTTACCTCGAAGGCAGATACGGAATCCGCACAGAGAATGAACTTCTCTGCCAAAAAGCCGAAAAAAACGAATATGGGCAATTCATGGAGTTTGAAATCATAACTTATGCACCGATAGATTTGGATGCCATCCTGCCGGAGGAGATGACAGCCGCGGAGCGCAGACATCTGAATGCGTACCATAATATGGTGTATGAGAAGATTTCCCCATTTCTGGAAGGGCAGGAGCGCGAATGGCTCAAAGAGTACACCAGGGAAATATAGTACCCCAAGGGGGCTGTCGCACTAATATATTCACTCGTTCAAAAGGTCTTGCCGCGGAAGCGGCTAAGACAGAATGCACAAAAATTACTCTGGGAAGCTAGCTTCCCAAGATAATTTTTGTGCATATTGTTTACATTGCTCTGCAATGTAAACCTTTTGAACGAATCTGTGTATGAAATTAATGTTAAAACGACAGCCCTTGATACAAGATGTCCCTGCTGCCAAAGGCAGCAAGACCTTCTGGTACTATAATATCCGTTATGAAACAAAACCACCAAAAACCAAATAAAATTTTTCTTTTAAAAATATTCCATATAGTGTAAAATAGGAGTGATATGATGCAGAAAATAGTTTTGATTGACGGACACAGCATTCTCAACCGGGCGTTTTTCGGAATCCCGGATTTGACAAATGCAGAAGGGCTCCATACCAATGCCGTATATGGATTTCTCAATATTCTTTTTAAGATTCTGGAGGAGGAGAAGCCAGATTACCTGATGGTGGCTTTTGACGTCCATGCGCCGACGTTCCGCCATAAGATGTTTGCGGAATATAAGGGCACAAGAAAACCCATGGCAGAGGAACTGCGGCAGCAGGTTCCGGTGATGAAGGAAGTATTAAAGGCGATGGGCGTTGCCATCCTGGAGAAAGAGGGATATGAAGCAGATGATATTTTGGGGACATTGGCAAAGCATAGTGAGCGGCAAGGGCTGGAAGTGTCCCTGGTGTCAGGAGACAGGGACCTCTTACAGCTTGCCAGTGAGCATATTAAGATACGCATTCCCAAGACGAAACGGACAGGGACGGAGATTGAAGATTACTACGCCAGCGATGTAAAGGAGAAATACCAGGTAACCCCAACGGAATTCATAGATGTGAAGGCGCTGATGGGAGACAGTGCAGATAATATTCCGGGGGTGCCGGGAATTGGTGAGAAGACGGCGACCAACCTTATTTCAGCCTATGGCAGTATAGAGAATGCCTACGAGCATATTGAAGAAGTGAAGCCCCCGCGGGCACAGAATAACCTCAGGGAACATTACGACTTGGCTAAGATGAGCAAGACGCTTGCGACCATTGAAGTGAATGCGCCTGTGGAATACGATATCAGTAAAGCTGCGCTGGGAAATCTGTTTACGCCGGAAGCTTATGTGTGGATGAAGAAGCTGGAATTTAAGAATATGCTGAACCGCTTTGATTTGCAGACGCCGGCGAACCCTCTGGAAGAAAAATTTCAGAAGATTACAGACAAAACGGAAGCAGACAGGGTGTTTCGTGAGGCAGGAGAGAAAGGCAGGATAGGATTCTTCCTGCTGGCAGACCCCAACAGGGAACCGGCAGAGAAACAGGGGCAGCTAACACTGGAGGATTTATGGAAAGCAGACTCCGATAATACTGGGGCGGGGCAGATACAAACAGGTTCCCATGTTCTGGGAATCGGTATTGCTTATAGTGAAGAACAAATCTTCTTTCTCATAGCCAATGAAAATATGACAGGGGATTACCTTCTGGCAGAGACAGAAAAGCTGGCAGAGACAGCAGATATTGCAGCGACGTTTGATTTGAAGACCCAGCTTCCTTATCTTACTATTTCCGGTAAGGGCAAAGAGCATATGGAGGATGTGCTGATTGGGGCGTATCTCTTAAATCCATTGAAGAACGATTACAGCTATGATGATATCGCCAAAGAGCATTTGGATTTGCTGGTGCCGGCAAGACAGGATTTGCTGGGCAAATTATCGTTGGGACAGGCAGTCAACGATAAGCCGCGGGAAGTGTTGGAATACGCCTGCTGGACGGCTTATGTGTCCTGGCGGGCTGCGGAGGCGCTGAAAGAGAAACTGGCAGCGAACGGAATGTGGAAACTCTACCGTGAAATTGAGATGCCGCTTTTGTATACACTCTATGAGATGGAACGAGAGGGCGTCCTGGTAAATGCGGATCAGCTGAAATCTTACGGTGAAGATTTATCCGGGAAGATAGTGGAACTTGAGCAGGAAATCTATGCGGATGCCGGGGAAAAGTTTAATATCAATTCTCCCAAGCAGCTGGGCGCAATTCTTTTTGATAAATTAAAGATGCCTTACAGCAAGAAGACAAAGACCGGGTACTCTACGGCGGCGGATGTGTTAGAAAAGCTGGCCGGTGAATATCCATTGGTCTCCAAAATATTGGAATACCGGCAACTGACGAAATTGAAATCCACCTACGCAGACGGCCTGGCCAATTTCATTGAGGAGGATGGCAGGATCCACTCCTGTTTCCATCAGACTATCACTGCCACCGGGAGGATCAGCAGTACAGAGCCCAATCTGCAGAACATTCCCATCCGCATGGAATTGGGGCGGCAGATAAGGAAGGTATTTATTCCCCAGGAGGGCTGTGTGCTGATAGATGCGGATTATTCCCAGATTGAACTGCGCGTATTGGCACATATGTCGGAAGATGAGAATCTAATCCAGGCTTACCGGGAAGCGCAGGACATCCACAGGATGACGGCGTCCCAGGTGTTCCACGTGCCGTTTGAGGAGGTGACCTCCCTGCAGCGGAGGAATGCAAAGGCGGTCAATTTTGGCATAGTATATGGCATCAGTTCTTTTGGATTGAGCCAGGATTTGAGCATCACCACGAAAGAAGCGTCACAATATATCGAATCTTATTTTGAAACGTATCCCGGTGTGAAGCAGTTTTTGGACAGACAGGTGCAGCAGGCAAAGGAACAGGGGTTTGTTACCACGATGTTCGGCAGGAAAAGGCCGGTGCCTGAACTGTCTTCGAGCAATTATATGCAGCGTTCCTTTGGGGAGCGGGTGGCAATGAACTCCCCCATACAGGGAACAGCGGCAGATATTATCAAGATTGCTATGGTGCGGGTCAGCCATTCCTTGAAGGAGCAGAACCTTAAGTCCAGGCTGATACTGCAGGTTCATGATGAATTGCTGATAGAGGCGAGAGAAGATGAGATTGAGCGTGTAAAAGCTATATTAAAAGAAGATATGGAAACGGCAGCAGAGCTTTCCGTGAATCTGGAAATAGATATGAAACAGGGAAAAGACTGGTACGAGGCCCATTGATGGAGTTGGATTGTCAGATACAGGGAATAGGCTGGCAGGGGCAAATGGAACTGGTTTGACAAGGAACAGGCAATACGCCGCGGTAAGGCACATGAGAGAAGAGGAGCTGAAATTATGCAGGTAATTGGAATCACTGGCGGAGTGGGAGCAGGAAAGTCCGCTATCTTAGAATATTTGCAGGAAAATTATAAGGTCAAGAATCTGGAGGCAGACCGGATTGCTGAGATGCTGATGGAGCCGGGGACGGAATGTTATGAGCTGCTTTTAAAATTCCTTCCGGTGGAAATCTATAATGAGGATGAGACGATTAATCGACAGGCATTGGCGAAAAAACTGTTTGATTCCCCACAGCTTAGGCAGGAAGTAAATAAGGTAGTCCATCCGGCAGTGAAACAATATATCTGCGACAGGATTGAAGAGCAGAGGCAGATGCGTATCCTGGATTTTGTCATTATTGAGGCAGCGCTTTTGATAGAGGACCATTACGATAAAATATGCGATGAAATCTGGTATATCCATGCTGAAGAGGAAATCCGCAGGCAGCGTCTGCTGGAATCCCGCAACTATTCCCCGAGTAAGATAGAGCGGATTTTTGAAAGCCAGATGACAGAAGAAGAGTACCGGGACCATTGCCAGGTAGTGATTGACAATAATGGCACGAAGGAAGAGGCGTTTTATCAGGTTGCGCAGATAATTAAAAATAAAGGAGAACTGGAACAGGTGCAGGAACAGCAGATAGAAGGAATTCCCCTGGTTTTTGGTTTGGATATCGGAACCCGCAATGTAGTGGGCACGGTAGGGTACCGCCAGGAGGAAGAATTTTTTGTGATAGCCCAATATATTAAGGAGCATGAGACGCGTTCTATGCTGGATGGGCAGATTCACGATATCGGACGCGTGGGCAGGACAATCAATAAAGTGAAAAAGGAACTGGAATCCCAGCTGCAGATAGAGCTCAACGATGTATGTATTGCAGCGGCTGGCCGTGTGTTAAAGACCGTGACAACCACAGTCAGCTTTGAATTTGCGGAGGAGAGCGTAGTCACTGGCGAGGATATCCATACGCTGGATTTGTTGGGAATTGAGAAAGCGCAGCGGATATTGAATGAAAATAACGATACGAAGTTCAAGTTTTACTGTGTCGGGTATTCCGTAGTGAAGTATTACCTGAACGGAGATGTATTCTCCAATCTGGAAAACCATAAGGCAGAAGAGATCAGCGAGGATATCATTGTAACTTTCCTGCCGGAAGACGTGGTGGACGGCTTATATTCCGCAGTCGGGCTGGCAGGGCTTAAGGTGGCAAACATGACTTTGGAGCCTATTGCCGCCATCAATGTGGCAATCCCGGAGACGTTCCGTATGCTGAATATTGCGCTGGTTGATATCGGTGCGGGAACCAGTGATATTTCTGTGACCAGGGATGGCAGCATCATTGCCTACGGCATGATACCCAGCGCGGGAGATGAGCTGACAGAGCTTTTGGTGCAGCATTACCTGGTGGATTTCAAGACGGCGGAATACATTAAGCTGCAGTCTGGTTTAGAGGAAGAAATAGAATACCAGGACATTATGATGATTAAGCATACGGTAACTGCTGAGGAGGTATGGCAGCTGCTCAAGCCTCTGGTGGATGATTTGGCGGAGAATATTGCAGCCAAGATTAAAGAACTGAACGGCGGAGAGACGGTCAGCGCAACCTTTGTGGTTGGCGGCGGCGGAAAAATCCATGGATTTATCGAGCACCTTGCGTTTGAGCTGGGCTTGCCGCAGGAGCGCGTGGCGTTGCGCGGAGAGGAAGTGCTGCAGGAGATTCATTTTGAACAGCAGGATATCCGCAAAGACCCATTGCTTGTAACGCCGATTGGCATCTGCCTGAACTACTATGACCAGAAAAATAACTTTATCTTTGTACGCTTTAATGGGGAAAGGATTAAATTATATGATAACGACAAGCTGACGATTGTGGATGCGGCATTGCAGGCAGGATTCCCCAATGAACAGCTTTTCCCACGACGGGGCAAAGAAATCAATTTTACGGTCAATGGCAGAAAACGCATTGCCCGCGGTGAGGCTGGCGAATCTGCAGTTGTGCGGGTAAATGGTCATCTTACCAATATCAATGCGCCGTTAGAGCCTAACAGCGAAATTACGATTGAGCCGTCCACACAGGGAAGCGATGCGGTCTGCCGTTTGGACGATTTGGAAGAATACGGCAGGTCTATGCTGAATGTCGAGGTGAACGGACGCACGATATCCTGTCCGCGGTTTGCCGAAGTCAACGGAATTATAGAGATGCCAGATTATGAGATTAAGGAAGATGACCGCGTGGAGATGCGGGGCTATTATACCGTTTCCCAGATTATTGAATTTATGGACGTGGAAATCGATATGGAAAAAGAAATCCTTGTCAATAACAAACCGGCGGATTTGGATACGCTGGTCTATGAGAACTTTTCTATTGAGTGGACCGTTCAGGCATTCCGTACACCGCAGTCGGAAATGGAACAGGAAGCCAAGGCAGAACCTGCAGTGGCAGAGGAGACCTCCATCGAGCCGGCAGACAGCGTGAAAGAAAAATCTGAATTACAGAAGAAAATAGATGCTATCCGCAACGTGGATAAGAGCTATGAAGAGCCAGAGCGCGAACTGACGCAGGAGGAACTGGAAGAGAAGTTCATGGAAGAGCAGAAGGCGACTGAGAGCGATATACGTCCCACAATCATAGAGAGAGCCGAACAGCGTGTTGCCAAGCGTGCAGCAGCAAAATTGGCAGGAATGGATCTGCATATTGTGGTAAATAAGATGCCGGTGACATTGACTGGCAAGCAAACGTATGTGTTTGTGGATGTGTTTGATGTGATTGGTTTTGATGTGCATGGCGGAAATGGAAAGAGCATTGTCACTCTCCTGAATGGGGAATCACCTTCCTATACAGCCGAACTGAAAGAAGGCGATGTCCTTGACATCTATTGGGAGGATTAATAAGACATGAGATTATGCAGCATTGCCAGCGGAAGCAGCGGGAACTGTATTTTTGCTGCTTCCGACAGCACGAATTTACTGATTGATGCCGGTATCAGCGGAAAGCGGATAGAGGAAGGGCTTGGTGAGATAGGGCATACCACCCGGGAAATGGGGGGAATCCTCATTACGCATGAGCATTCAGACCACATCAGCGGTCTGGGTGTGATTTCCAGGCGGTACGGCATCCCCATCTATGCGACCAAGGGTACGAAAGAGGCGGTATTAAAGTGCAAAAGTGTTGGGGAAATCCCTCCGGAGCTGTTTCAGGAAATTCAGCCGGATATGGAATTTACCATCGGGGATATCACGGTAAACCCTGTTGCCATCTCCCACGATGCTGCCCAGCCGACAGCGTTTGTGCTCAGGCAGGGAAGGAAATCAGTGGGGGTGATGACTGACCTTGGCAGGTATGATGCTTATACTGTAGAGAAACTGCAGAATCTGGATGTGCTTCTTCTCGAAGCTAACCACGATGTACATATGCTTCAGGTCGGAACTTACCCTTACTACTTAAAGCAGAGGATTTTGGGGGATAGGGGGCATCTATCCAACGAACTGTCAGGGCAGCTTTTGAGTGAAGTGCTCCACGAAGGATTCAAGATGGCAATTTTAGGTCATCTGAGTAAAGAAAATAATTATGAGCGGCTTGCCTATGAGACGGTGCGGCTGGAAATTGATATGGCAGACAACCCATACCATGCGGGGGATTTTCCCATTCATGTCGCAAAGCGCGATGAGGTATCGGATATAATTGAGTTTTAGTTGTTTGGAGGTAAAATGAAATGGAGAGAAATGCGGACAGGACAATCATTACGGTAGTAGGGAAAGATACCGTGGGTATTATTGCGAAAGTATGTACCTATCTTTCGGAACACCAGATTAATGTGTTAGATATCAGCCAGACGATTGTGCAGGATTTTTTCAATATGATGATGATTGCGGATATGAAGAACGCAGACAAACCTTTTGACCAGTGTGCCAGGGATTTAGAGGTGTTAGGAGAAGAGATTGGTGTGAATATCAAATGCCAGCGGGAAGAGATTTTTAAGAAAATGCACAGAATTTAAGGAGCGGCGCAATGATAAATATCTGGGAAGTTAACGAAACCAACAAAATGATTGAGCAGGAGAATCTTGATGTAAGGACAATTACCCTTGGAATCAGCCTGCTCGATTGTATTGATACAGATTTACAGAAATTAAATGACAATATTTATAAGAAAATTACATCAGTGGCAGAAAATCTTGTGAAGACAGGCGAAGAGATTGAGCGGGGATACTGTATCCCCATTGTAAATAAACGGATTTCCGTGACGCCTATTTCTCTGATAGGGCAGTCAGCCTGTAAGACGCCTGAGGATTTTGTGACAATTGCAAGGACCTTGGATAAGGCGGCGAAAGCAGTGGGCGTGAATTTTATCGGAGGGTATTCCGCACTGGTGTCAAAGGGGATGACGACAGGAGATGAGAACCTGATTTGCTCGATTCCCCAGGCATTGGCAGAGACGGAGCGCGTATGCAGCTCTGTCAATGTGGGTTCTACCAAGACCGGAATAGATATGGATGCCGTCAAGCTGATGGGAGAAATTATCTTAAAAACTGCAGAGTATACGAAGGAGAACGATTCCCTGGGCTGCGCCAAGCTGGTGGTGTTCTGCAATGCGCCGGATGACAATCCTTTTATGGCAGGAGCTTTCCATGGCGTGACGGAAGCGGATGCCATTATCAATGTGGGAGTTTCCGGACCGGGCGTGGTCAAAAAAGCCCTGGAACAGGTGCGGGGAGCGGACTTTGAAATGTTGTGCGAGACAATAAAAAAGACTGCATTTAAGATTACCCGCGTCGGTCAGCTGGTGGCACAGGAGGCCAGCAGGAGAATGGGAATCCCCTTTGGCATCATTGACCTGTCCCTTGCACCGACCCCTGCCATCGGGGATTCCGTAGCAGAGATTTTGCAGGAAATTGGTCTGGAATATGCCGGTGCGCCGGGCACTACAGCAGCGCTTGCGCTGTTGAATGACCAGGTAAAGAAAGGCGGCATTATGGCCTCCTCCTATGTGGGGGGCTTAAGCGGTGCATTTATTCCGGTCAGCGAAGACCAGGGAATGATAAATGCCGTGGAAGCCGGGGCGCTGACCTTGGAAAAGTTAGAGGCAATGACCTGTGTCTGCTCTGTGGGGCTTGACATGATTGCCATCCCAGGGGATGTGCCGCCCGCAACGATTTCCGGCATTATCGCAGATGAGATGGCAATTGGCATGATTAACCAGAAAACAACTGCGGTGCGTCTGATTCCAGTTATTGGTAAAGGTATTGGGGAGACCGTAGAATTTGGCGGTTTGCTGGGACACGCGCCGGTAATGCCGGTTAACAGGTATAGCTGCGAGGCGTTTATCAGCCGCAGGGGAAGAATCCCGGCGCCGGTACACAGCTTTAAGAACTGATACACTTGTGTATTGGGAAACAGTGTGTTATGATAAAAGTACAGTATGAGAAAAAGCACCGGAGGTGGAATCTTTGAACGAGAGAGAAGATTACCTGGACAAATTGTTACGGGGAGTGGAAGGTGAATCGGAGACTGACCATGAAGAAGACGATTTCTTCAGCCAATTTGGAGACCCTATTGCTGATGATGACGAAGACGATTTCCTGAAAGCATTTGCTAAAAGCAAATCGAAGACTAAGAGTGACTCAGGGGCTGAGAACAGCGATGATTTGGATTTTGATATGGATGACATTGATAATATTGTCAGCAATATCAAGAATGGCACGTTGGATGATTTGGAGGAAGCAGGCGATTTAGACAATGGGAGGGATTTATCCATTGAGGAATCCCTGAAGAATTTTGATGAGGAAGATTTTGGTTTGAATGATGTGGGAGCTGGGTATGCAGATTTAGATGCAGAACCAGAGCCAGAAGAGGATTTTGAAGTGAATACGCTGGATGAGGGAGCAGAGGATGCTTATGATTCTGGCGGGGCGAGCCAGGAATTGCTTGACATGCTTTCTGGGATAGGCGATGACAGCGAAGAGCAAGGGGCGTTGGATGACTTGTCTTCTGCAGATGAGGACAATTTCATGAAAGAAGACTTTGGCGATAGTCTGTTGGAAGATTCTGCCGTGGGGCAGGAGCCTGAGGAAATGGGATCTGCCACGGAAGGTTCTGAGATGGAAGACTTGGCGCGGCAGCTGGAAGGTTTGGGGCTGGATGACTTGGAAGACCCAGGAATTACAGACGTGCATGAAGAACTTTCAGAAGACGGTGGCAAGGCGAAAAAAGGAAAGAGTGCAAAAAAGGAAAAGAATGCAAAGGGCAGTACAGGAGAGGACGAAAAAGAGAAGAAAGCAGGATTTTTTAAGAGAATAGGCCGTGTGTTCTTTGGTGAGGACGATAAGGTTATTGACGCTTCCGATGTAGAGAATCTGTCGGACGAAGATAAGGCAGATTTGCAGAAATTAGCAGATGAGGAGACTGCCAAAGAAAAGAAGAAACAAGAGAAAACAGACCAGAAAGCAGAGAAGAAAGAGCAGAAGAAGAAAGACAAAGAAGAGAAGAAGGCTTTGAAAGCCCAGGCAAAAGCTGAGAAAGAAGCGAAGCCTAAGAAAGAGAAGAAGAAAAAAGATATCAAGGTGATTGAGCGGAGCAAACCCCTTCCCAAGGGACCGGTAATTCTCATTATGCTGGTAGGAATTTCTCTGGTAATCCTGATTAATCTATTCAGCAGCCAGGTAGGATATACGCTCAGCGTAGCACAGGCGCGGGAGAATTACGAACAGGGCAATTATGTGGAGGCATACAGCTGCTTTACCCAGGGAGACAAGGTGAAGCCCGCAGACGAGGAACTGTATAATAAGGCAAGGCTTACCGCATATGTGCAGCAGAAGATTAACAGTTACAGGGTATACAAGAAACAGAACATGCATGCAGAGGCTTTGAGCGCTTTGATTCTTGGCGTGGGAAGATATGACAAAAATGCAGCAGAAGCCGCAGCTTCAGGAGCAGCAGTGGAATATGATAAGATGCTGTCAAGTATTAAGAAAGCACTGAAGAAGCAGTACCATATGACTTTGGACGAGGCAAGGGAGCTGTATAAAATCAGGGAGAAAGAAGAATTTACGCTGGCGGTATATAATATCATAGATGAGCTTGCACTCAATGCAGAGGAGTGACACATGATAGCAATAATTGATTACGATGCGGGCAATTTAAAGAGCGTGGAGAAAGCACTCAGCTATCTGGGGGAAGAAGTTCTTGTTACCAGGAATTTTAAGGATATACTTGCTGCGGATAAAGTAATCCTGCCAGGCGTAGGGGCTTTTGGGGAATCCATGGGGCGTTTGAAGCAGTATGGGCTGGATAAGGTAATCCGTGAAGCAGTGCAGAGTAAGAAGCCATTTCTGGGCATCTGCCTGGGTCTGCAGCTCTTATTTGCAGGCAGCGAGGAGAATGGCGGTGTGGAAGGTTTACATATTTTAGATGGTGAGATTGTAAAGATTCCGGCAGCGCCAGGTCTTAAAATTCCGCATATCGGCTGGAATTCCCTGCATCTACAGAATCAGGGCAGACTGTTTGATGGTATTGTGGAGGGTGCATTTGTTTATTTCGTGCATTCTTATTACCTGCGGGCAGAAAAAGAAGAGATTGTGAAAGCTTCCACGGAGTATGGTGCCCGGATTCATGCTTCTGTGGAAGAGGATAACATATTTGCCTGCCAGTTTCATCCAGAGAAGAGCAGCAGCGTGGGTTTGCAGATTTTGCGCAATTTTGCCAGGATAGGGGAGGTGTAGCCAATGTTTACCAAGCGTATTATTCCCTGTCTGGACGTGCATAATGGACGAGTGGTCAAAGGCGTCAATTTTGTAAATCTCAAGGATGCCGGGGATCCGGTAGCTGTAGCAGCAGCTTATGACAAGGCTGGGGCGGATGAAGTTGTGTTTTTGGATATCACTGCTTCCTCAGATGAGAGGAACACTGTAGTTGATATGGTGCGCAGAGTGGCAGAGACCGTCTTTATTCCCTTTACAGTGGGCGGCGGCATACGCACGGTGGAGGATTTCAAATCATTGCTCCGTGAAGGGGCAGATAAAATTTCCATCAATTCGTCTGCCATCAACACGCCGGAACTAATCAGCAATGCCGCTGATAAGTTCGGCAGCCAGTGCGTGGTGGTTGCTATCGATGCCAAACGAAGAGCGGATGGGAATGGTTGGAATGTCTATAAGAATGGGGGCAGGATTGATACCGGACTGGATGCCGTGGAGTGGGCAATCCGTGCGGAACGCATGGGCGCTGGTGAAATCCTGCTCACCAGCATGGATTGTGATGGGACTAAGGCGGGTTACGATTTGGAACTGACCAGGGCGATTGCAGATAGTGTCCGTGTCCCTGTCATTGCTTCCGGCGGTGCCGGCAAGGAAGAACATTTTTATGAAGCGCTGACAGAAGGCAGGGCGGAGGCAGCGTTGGCAGCATCGCTGTTCCATTATAAAGAACTGGAAATCTTGGCGTTGAAGGAATACCTGGCGAAAAGAGGGGTTCCAATCCGCAATTGATATTAACTAAGGAGGAATAACAATAGATGGGAATGCTGCAGAATGACTGGGTAGAGGCAATCGGCGGGGAATTCAAGAAGCCTTACTATGCCAGTCTATACAAATTTGTGAAAGAAGAATACAGCGCCAGGGTAATCTACCCTCCGGCAGACGATATTTTCAATGCCATGCATCTGACGCCGCTTAGTCAGGTGAAGGTACTGATACTGGGGCAAGACCCTTATCACAATGAGGGTCAGGCGCATGGGCTGTGTTTCTCTGTAAGGCCTGAGGTAGATATTCCGCCATCCCTGGAGAATATCTATAAAGAACTCCAGGATGATTTGGGCTGTAAGATTCCCAACAATGGCTATCTGGTAAAATGGGCAAACCAGGGAGTGCTGATGCTCAACACGGTGCTGACTGTCCGGGCGCACAAGGCATTTTCCCATCAGGGGCAGGGCTGGGAACAGTTCACAGATGCAGTTATCCGTGCAGTCAATGAACAGGACCGCCCCATTGTCTATATGTTGTGGGGCAAACCTGCGCAGAGCAAGATTCCCATGTTGGATAACCCGAAACATTTGATTTTGAAAGCGCCGCATCCAAGTCCATTGTCAGCGTACCGTGGATTTTTTGGCTGCAAGCATTTCAGCCAGGCAAATGAATTTCTTAAGTCGAATGGCATAGAGCCCATTGACTGGCAGATAGAAAATGTATAGCAAGTTATGCGGCAATTAATTCCGATTGTTGCAAAAAGCCTGTTCTAATGATACAATGATATCCATAACATAAGAAAGGATATGATAATAAGGTGCAGAAGGAAGACTTTTTTTTAAAACAAATTGACGAATTTAAGGAAAAAGCCAAGTATCTCCATAATCTGATGATGACAAAGGAGAGCAAGGTGGAAGAGCTTGAGGGAGAGCTGGAAGAGAAAGAAGAGAAGGCTAAGAATCTTCAGGAAATTCTGGACGGGAAACAGGAAGAAGCAGATAAGCTTACACAGAATGTGAGAGTTCAGATTGATGCCCTGATTTCTCGTGTAGATGCGCAGATGCGGGCGATAGACGAGAGCATAAGCGGTGAAATCAATACCCTGGAGGAGCAGATTTCTGAGCAGATGGCAGAGATAAACAGCAATTCTCGTCAGGGGCTGGCAGAGATGGAGAAGAAAATCCAGGATTTTTCACTGTCGACTTCAGAAAAACTGGAAAAACAGACAGACTCTGTGAAAGAAACATTGGGATCTTTTTCTTCGGAACTGACAAAGATAAATGCAGAACTGGAGAAATTGGCGGAGGCTCCTAAGGATGATGAGGAGAGTTCCAAGAAGTTGGAAGAGGTAAAACTGGAACTCGGGGAGAAAATCCACAGGGAAAATGTGAAATGTTATCGGAATATCCAGACGTTGTTGGAAGAGTTAGAGGGCAAAATTGAGCGTGTGGAAATAGGTACGCAGAGCATGAAAGTAGTGAAGAGTTACTTTGGGGCGTTAATTATTCTTGGGGTAGTGAATTTCGCGGGCATTATTGCAATCATAGCCCATATGTTCGGATTTTTCTAGGAGTACCATGGTGCAGGAAGAATTTGTTAATCGTAAGCAGGAATGGAAGCCGGGGAATATGCTTTATCCGGTTCCGGCAGTGATGGTGAGCGTGGCAGATAAGAAGGGACATGATAATATTTTCACTGTAGCATGGACAGGGACTGTTTGTACGAATCCGCCTATGGTGTATATTTCTGTGAGGCCAGAGCGTTACTCTTACCATATGATTGTGGAGACAGGGGAATTCGTTATTAATCTTACTACCAGGAAGCTGGCATATGCTACAGATTATTGTGGTGTGAAGTCTGGCAGGGATTTGGATAAGTTTAAGTCCCTACAGCTGACCAGGCAGAAAGCTTCAAAAGTCTTGCCGCCCCTGATAGGGGAGAGCCCAGTCAACATTGAATGTAGGGTTACCCAATGTATGGAGTTAGGCTCCCACCATATGTTTCTTGCTGAGGTGGTGGCAGTACATGCCTCAGAAGCATATATGGATGATAGAGGGAAGTTTCATTTAGAGAAAGCAGAGCCTATAGTATATTCCCATGGCGCTTATTGTAATTTAAAAAATATTTTGGGAACTTTTGGCTATAGTGTAAAAAAGAAGAGATAGCCATTGAAAATATATAAATTTAAGAAAAGTGGTGAAGACATTGGAACATGCATCGTTATTTGATAATATGAAGTTTTGTGCAGTATGTCATAGGAGCCTTCCAGATACCTTTGAGGGGGAAATGTGTCCGGCTTGCCAGGAGAATCAGTTGTTTTCTGAGGTCAAAGAATACATACGTGCCAATGATGTGACAGAGTATCAGGTGGCGGAACATTTCAATATTCCGAAGCTTCTGGTGAAGAAGTGGATTGCAGAGGGAAGAGTTGAATATAAAGAACAGGAAGAGCGGATAGTGAATCTGCATTGTTCTATGTGTGGAGAGCAGATTACGTTTGGAACTCTCTGCCAGAAATGTTACAGGGAGAAATACCATACAGCTTCAGGATATGTACCTCTGCAGCTTTCGGGTGAGAAGAGTAAGATGCGCTTTTTGGAAAAAGACGATTCGGGCAGTGAAGATTAAGATGAATTATATCGTTAAAGCGACGCATTTGCGGCGCAGAATCCCGCAGAGCGGGATTCTTTTTATTTCAGCAATAAGTCCATCAGATAGTCGTAGACATCCTCATGCTGGGATTTCCAGTTGGAACAGATAGCCTCAGCTTCTGATTTGGATTTGGCAGCAACCGTCAAATCAATCAGCATGCGCCCGCGTTCTTTGAGCTGGCAGCGTACGGCAAACTCCTGTGAGGTAGTTCTGTAATAGTCCGCAATGATGGAGATTTCCTGCCGTAATTCTATCTTGTGTTCTGCAAGATAATCGATGACGTCCTTTTTGATGCCGTCTGAAATCTTGTCGGGAAAATAGGAAAGCGTCTCCTTGCCGGCAGGAGTGATATAATAGTGGGTGTTGTTGTGCGTGGATTCCGTGCGCATCAGTTCCGCATCTATCAATTCACTGATTGCCTGTTGGATAGTGAAGTAGGTGGTATAATCTTTGTCCAGCATGAAGTTGGAAATCTGTGTATTGGTCAGGGGAAAATCCACCCTGTCCAGCATGTATAATATTGTCAGCTTATATTGTGTCAATGCTTCTGCCATAGTGCCTCCTTATCTGTTATTCGCAATATTTTCCTTGCCAGGTATCACGGAGCTTCATGTTCCGTTCAATTTGGTTTAAAACGCTGCGTTTGGCGCTGCTCCACAGGGGAGCTATCAGCAGTTCTTTGGGACCGTCCCCGGTGAGGCGGTGGATGGTGATGTGGGCAGGTAGCTGTTCCAGACAGTCTACAACGAACTCACAGTATTCATCCTGGGAGAACAGGGGAAATGGCGACTGCGTATACAACGTGCCCAGGTCTGTGCCAGACAGGACATGCAAAAGCTGCAGCTTGATACCGAAAATATTTAATTTTCCCACGTGGCGTACCGTTTCCATCATCTGTTCTTTCGTTTCACCTGGAAGCCCAAGGATTACGTGGACAATCACCGGAATGTGGCAGTTTGTAAGAGAATTGACAGCCTGATGAAAGCATTCCTGGGTAAATCCGCTGCGGATAAAGCGGCTGGTATCTGGGTGGATGGTCTGTAATCCCAGCTCTATCCAGACAGGTTTTATCTGATTCAGTTCTGCCAGAAGATTCAGGATTTCCGGTGAGAGACAGTCGGGACGCGTGGCAATGGATAAAATGACCACGTCCGGGTCTGTAATTGCTTCCATGAAAATTTTCCGCAGATAATCTGTCGGTGCGTATGTATTGGTATACGCCTGGAAATAAGCGATAAATTTTTGGCAGTTCCGTTTGCAGCGGATTTGTTCCTTGGCAGCGGCAAGCTGTTCATGGATGGAGCGGTCGCTTTGTCCGGCAAAATCGCCGCTTCCAGCGGGACTGCAGAAGATACATCCCCGGCTGCCCAGAGTGCCGTCCCGATTGGGGCAGGTCATGCCCCCATTCAAGGCGAGACGGTAAACTTTCTCGCCGAAAGTCTGTTTTAAATAATAATCTATGGAATAATAGCGTTTCTCATTCCACATGCTGTGTTCCTGGAATGTGGGATTTTACTGCCTGGCTTACTGCCTGTGCCACTCTGGGGTCAAATGCTTCCGGCATAATGAAATCTTCACTCAGCTGTTCCTCGGATACCAGATCGGCGATAGCTTTGGCAGCAGCCAGTTTCATATCCTCTGTAATCTGCGCGGCGCGCCCTTCCAGAGCGCCTTTGAAAATGCCTGGGAAAGCAACCACGTTGTTGACCTGGTTGGGGAAATCGCTGCGCCCCGTACCAACGACTTTTGCTCCGGCAGCTTTGGCGATATCCGGCATAATCTCAGGAACCGGGTTAGCCATAGCGAATAAAATGGCATCTTTGTTCATGGAAGAAACCATGTCAGCGGAGACGATTCCCGGTGCGGAAACGCCTACAAATATATCTGCGCCCTTTAAGGCATCGGCAAGGGCCCCGCTTTTATTTTCCATATTGGTAGATTCCGTCATTTTCTGCTGCATCCAGTTCAGGTTTGGGTAATCTTTACCGATAATCCCCAGGCGGTCACACATGGTAATATGTGGAAAGCCGTAGGTGAGGAGCAGTTTTGTGATGGCAATTCCAGCTGAACCTGCGCCGTTTACAACAACGCGGCAGTTTTCTTTTTCTTTGCCGACAACTTTCAGGGCGTTGATAATTCCGGCAAGCACTACGATAGCAGTTCCATGCTGGTCATCATGAAAAACCGGGATGGAAAGCGTTTCCTTGAGCCGCTCTTCGATTTCAAAACAGCGGGGCGCAGAAATGTCTTCTAAGTTGATGCCGCCAAAACCGGGAGCCAGGTATGTGATTGCCTTAATAATTTCCTCAGTATCCTGCGTATCCAGACAGATAGGAACAGCATTGATGCCGCCGAATTCTTTAAACAGCACACATTTGCCCTCCATCACCGGCATTGCAGCGTACGGACCGATGTTGCCGAGTCCCAGCACCGCGCTTCCGTCAGAGACAACAGCTACCGTGTTGGCTTTCATAGTGTAGACGTAAGCCTCAGCCGGATTCTCAGCAATGAGTTTGCAAGGTTCCGCCACACCGGGGGTGTAGGCGATGGCAAGGTCCTCGCGTGTCGTTACGGGAGATTTGGCAATGGTCTCCAATTTGCCATTCCACTCTTTATGTAAGAAAATTGCTTTTTCCTGTGTAGTCATAGCATATCGCTCCTTCATATCATTTTTATTCTAACCAATACCGCGTTACTGTTCCCATAATAGCATGAAAAAAAATGCAAATCAAGAAAAAAGGACTTCCTATTTATAAAAAGATAGTGTATAATGAACCCATTACGGAGGCACAAGTTCTGTGCGTGTAGTCGTTGTCTGCTCTGACATAGATTCCCAATTATGACGGTTAAAGGAGAAATGTATGAGAGAAAAATATGAGAGTTTATCTGTAGCGGTATTGAGGGATGTGGCAAAATCCAGGGGTTTGAAGCATCTCTCTGGACTAAAGAAGAGCGAGCTGGTAGAGCGGATGCTTGAGGAAGACAGGAAAGATGCATTAAAAGGGGAAGATACTGAGGGGAAAGCAGAGGAGAAAACGGCAGGACGGACGGAAGAGAAACCGGCAAGGAAACCCGCGGCAAGAACCGAAGAAAAGTTGGCTAAGCCCGCGGCAAGAGCCGGAGAACGGACAGCAGGCAAGGCAGAAGGTAAGCTGGCAGAGAGGACTGAAGAACGGACAGCAGGAAGGGCAGAAGGTAAGCTGGCAGAGAGGACCGAAGAACGGACAGCAGGGAGGGCAGAAGGTAAGCTGGCAGAGAGGGCCGAAGAACGGTCAGCAGGAAAAACAGAAGAGAGACAGGTGCAGACGGCGGAGAGGAAGCAGGAACGCAAATCAGGCAAAATCATTACGACAGATGGCATAGAGATTGATAACCCGGAGTTAGACAGTGGTATCAGTGCGCATGGCATCCTTGAGGTCATGCCAGACGGATATGGATTTATCCGCTGTGAGAATTATCTGCCAGGGGAGAACGATGTGTATGTCTCTCCGTCTCAGATTCGCAAATTTGGTCTGAAAACAGGCGATATCATCCATGGGAATACCAGAATCAAGACACAGCAGGAGAAGTTCAGCGCGCTTTTATATATTCGCAGCATCAATGGCTGCCATCCCTCGGAGATATTGCGCCGTCCTAATTTTGAGGATTTGACGCCGATTTTCCCCAATGAGCGGATTCGCCTTGAGACCGACCGGAATGCAGTTGCCATGCGCATTATGGACGTCGTGTCTCCGATTGGCAAGGGTCAGAGAGGTATGATTGTATCTCCGCCGAAGGCTGGGAAGACTACGCTTCTGAAACAGGTGGCGAAGGCAGTGACCAGGAATAATCCGCAGATGCATTTGATTATTCTTTTGATTGACGAGCGTCCTGAAGAGGTAACAGATATCAAGGAGGCAATCGAGGGCAAGAATGTGGAGGTTATATATTCTACGTTTGATGAACTTCCCGAACACCATAAACGTGTTTCTGAGATGGTGATTGAGCGGGCAAGGCGTCTGGTGGAGCATAAGCAGGACGTGATGATTCTCTTAGACAGCATCACCCGTCTGGCACGTGCATATAATTTAATTGTCCCGCCAAGCGGAAGGACTTTATCTGGTGGTATCGACCCAGCGGCTTTACATATGCCGAAGCGTTTTTTCGGGGCGGCCAGAAATATGCGTGAGGGAGGAAGTATCACCATCCTTGCCACTGCGTTGGTGGATACCGGCAGCCGTATGGACGATGTGATTTATGAAGAGTTTAAGGGTACCGGAAACATGGAACTGATTCTGGACCGCAAGTTATCCGAACGCCGTATTTTCCCAGCAGTCGATATTACCAAGTCCGGGACAAGAAGGGAGGACCTGCTTTTGAACCGCGAAGAACAGGAAGCGGTGGAGATTATGCGCCGTGCCATCAATGGTATGCGGGCAGACGAGGCAGTGGAGAGCATTCTCAATCTCTTTGTGCGTACTAACAATAACCGTGAGTTTTGCCAGATGATTAAAAAGACAAAGCTTATATAATGATAAGTAGGCTGGGAAGGTAAACTTTTGTAATTAATTTTTCTAAAAAACTTGCATATATGGTAAATATATGCTACAATGATAAAGCTGTTGCGTAGGCAATAGTACGAACAGGAAAATCAGTTTTTAGATTTAAAATAGAGAGTGAAGAGGTGAAAACATGAGAGAAGGAATCCATCCGGC
>CANOFO010000004.1 GCA_947565305.1 uncultured Lachnospiraceae bacterium
CCTGCCAGTTCGTCGGAAAGCATGATAAAAATGCTTCGCATTTGCTTTCCTCCTTTAATATGGTAGCGGCACGCGCCTCTTCGCGGCACCTGCCAGTTCGTCGGAAAGCATGATAAAAATGCTTCGCATTTGCTTTCCTCCTTCAATATACGTTGTCTATTGCCGGAATCCCATCCGGTACGCATTTCCCTGAGTTTACCCTGGCCGGGAAATCTGCCAGCACTGACAGGCTATGCCTGATAAGCCCTATTCTTCCTCGCCAATCGCGTTGCTGATATAGGTCATAGTCAGCATACAGAACACATAGGTCTGGATGCAGCCGGAAAAGATATCAAAATATGCATGTAATGCACCCGGCCAGAAGTATGCGATCTTGGACAGCAGCGCATAAATCAATGCCATAATAATTGTTCCTGACAAAATATTTGCGAAAAGACGCAAAGACAGGGAAACAGGCACTGCAAGCTCGCTGATTACGTTAATGGGGAACCAGACGGGCAGCCATGGCGGCAATGGTGAACACATATCAACCCAAATTTCTTTGGGCTTCTGATATTTAAACTGATTAAAATGAATCAGGATAAAACTCAGCAATGCCAGCGGCAATGTTACACCATAATCCGCTGTTGGCGGACGTAGGCCAAACAGCCCTGAAATATTGGAAATCAGAATAAAAATAAATATGGTTCCAATATAATTAACAAACTTGTCTCCGCTTTTACCCATAACGCCGTGAACCATCTTGTCAAGCATTTCCACAATCAGCTCCACCACATTCTGAAAACCGCTCGGTACTTCCGACGCATGCTTCATAGCCCTGTTTGCCGCAATGGAAAATATAGTCAATACCACCATGACAATCAAAAGGCTTACATGGGTTGTCGTAATCCAAAAGGTCTGTCCGAACAATTCATAGGAAAAAAGTCCTTTTACCATAATATCAATATCCGGACCGGAAGACAATAAAATCGCATCCTGCACTCTCTCACCTCCTTACAGTAAATTTAATTTATATCATCAATCTGAATTTACAGATGATTTATCACAATAAAAAATCTTGCTTCACTGCTCATGGGAATCAACGGACAGCGCACTGTCCTCTTTTCGCATACGTGCAATAATTTTGTGTAACATGGGCTGTAAATAAGCAGATACCTTCAACCCCATCAACCCCAAGAACATGATAAGCGGATTTGCCAGTTCAAAATACCAGGCTGCCGCAAAAACACCGACAACCACCACATAGCGCAGCACCGACCAGAACCCTGTGCGTACTGCCCTTCCCCTGACTGCCATCATGTCCACGGAATCCAGAATAACTACCGCCATGTTAACCGCCATCCCCATTGCCAGAAGAATGCCAATCCACAGCCCAAACGAATACTGCAGCTTATCGCTTACAAACCAGATTCCTGTAAACTGGAGCACAATCCCATATAAGACTATACCGGAAAGCAATTCTGGAAGCACCGGGTTAATTCTTTTCAGCATAATGGCTCTCCTTTTCTATCTGGCGCTTCGGCATACTGTCTGCCAAAGACTCCTCAAATCCCTTCTCACCCTCTGGCTGCTTACTGTCTGCCGCATTTGCAACAGGTGCAGCCACCGAAGTTTGCTGCACACGGCGCGTACCCCTACCTCTCGAGGGGCTCTCCTTGGAATAAATTTTCTGCGCCATGATAAAGACATTGCGGAATCCTGCCAATGCACCAACTACAAACAGCGGTATCACAATCCATTCCACAGAAAACTTTTTGCCGATAAAAACTCCTGCAATTGTGCATAAAAAAATAGGCACCAGCATGTTAATTCCAAATTGCGTAATTAACGTCAAGGAACGGTATACGCTTTTGTCATATTTCACATGAGGCACCTCCCAGTCTATGTTTCTCGAACAAAACATACAAATTTGTCCGCTATAAAGAATATTATATCTATTTTTTCTACAAATGTCCATTCCTTCTGCAAATATTTTGCATAATTACAGTTCAGCCAGCCGAAAGTAATCGAGACAAAGCATGGGCTGAACTGTTATAATACCATCTTCACTTCACGGTGCGTATGGGTATACTGATAGTAACGTACGCCTGCTGCATCCATCATCCGCTTGGAGGCAATGACGGATGGGGTGTCCTTATATTTATCGCTATCATAAATCACCGTCTTGATTCCTGCCTGAATAATCGCCTTGGCACATTCATTACAGGGAAACAGCGAAACATATAACTTCGCCCCTTCAAGACTGCCGCCACGGTAATTTAAAATAGCATTCAGCTCACTGTGAGTCGTGTACAGATACTTATTGTCCAACGGTTCTCCCTCACGGTTCCAGGGGAATTCATCGTCAGAACAACCCTTGGGAAATCCGTTGTATCCCATGGACAAAATCTTGTTGTCTTCACTGACAATGCATGCGCCCACCTGTGTACTGGGGTCTTTGGAGCGCATTGCCGACAGCATTGCAACTCCCATAAAATATTCATCCCATGTAATGAAATCCTGTCTCTTACCGCTCATTTTTCCTCCTTAACTTCATGCCAAACCTCACTTACGATACCCCGCTGCCTGCATCCGAAATGCCCGCTACTTTGTGCCGAAAATCCGGTCTCCGGCATCCCCTAATCCCGGAACAATATAGCCATGTTCATTTAATCCCTCATCCAGAGCGCCAATATAGATATCTACGTCTGGATGCGCCTGTTTCATCGCTTCCACCCCCTCGGGCGCAGCTATGACGCACATGAAATGTATGTTTTTCACACCTTTGTTTTTCAGCATATGAATTGCTTCCACCGCCGATCCGCCGGTCGCCAGCATGGGGTCGACTACAAATGCCTCACGCTCTGCACAGTCTTCCGGCAGCTTGCAGTAATACTCCACAGGCTCTAACGTCTCCGGGTCGCGGTACAGCCCGATATGGCCTATCTTTGCCGCTGGAATAATTTCCAGCACGCCGTCTACCATGCCAAGCCCTGCCCTGAGGATAGGGATTACGGCAAGCTTCTTCCCTTTGAGCGCCTTGGCTGTAGTGGTACAAATAGGTGTTTCAATTTCAATATCCATAAGCTCCAGCTCTCTGGTTGCCTCATAACACATCAGCATTGCAATTTCCCCAATAATTTTCCTGAAATCTTTGGAGCCTGTAGTCGTCCTGCGAATCCAACCTATCTTATGCTGTATCAGCGGATGCTCCATCACTATAACTTTTGACATCCTGTCTCCTCTCCGTTTCCTCTTAGTATCATCACTTGCTGCTCTGTCCTGTTTTTGCCCCACCGTCTGTCATTCTGTTTCATTGATAAGATTTACCAGTTTCTGGACCGTCTTATTCAAGGTCTCATAACATAACCCATAAGACTGCAGAGTGCCCCCATATGGATTCAGTATTTCCAGTTCATCCCCCACAAGTTCTGTCAAAACTTCCACATTTGCTTGTTCTGCTTCTGCAAAATCCTCTAAAATTTTCTCTTTCTGTGCCCCCTCAAAAGTGAGCAGCAAGTTGTCCGGGGATAAATCCTCCCCTTCCAGCTGGCTGGACATTTTTTCCGACATATTGATACCATTGCTAATCAGGACGGCTTCTGCTTTCTGATTCAGCGGCTCTGGGAAAAGCACCACTAAGCCCCTGCTCTCAATCTCAACCGGATATTTGATGGTATATTCTTTCATGATGGCTTCTGCCATAGGAGCCCTGCTCGTCCCACTGTCACACACAAATATGATTTTGCTGTACTGTTTCATATTGCTGCCTCCATCTTCTCTACACTTCAATTACCTGATGCCCGGCTGCCTTTAACATGCGGTTCATAATTGCCTGTCCAATTCTGGGCGTGGAAAAACTCTCAGAATATATGATGTCCACATTCTGCTCGTCAAATTCCCTTAATATTCCATACATATGCCTTGCTATCGTGTCCTCGTCACTCCTTGTCCCAATACTTTTGACAATTCCATATTGATAGCCTTTGCAGCTCTCATCCGTTCCGATTACCCCCGCAGCCTTCCCGGATTCGACAGCTTCTCTTGTCAGGTTATTGATTGTTTGCTGTACCTTCTCCTGCGCTCCATTTACCAGAATCAATTCCGCTCTGGGCGCATAATGTTTGTATTTCATCCCCGGCGCTTTCGGATGTATGTTGGAATTCTCTTCCACAAGCCCCGGGTCCATCTCTATTTCCCCAATTACTTCCTTTATCATCTCCGGCGTGATATACCCAGGTCTAAGTACCATGGGAATCTTCTCAGAAAAATCAACAATCGTTGATTCTATGCCAATCCCCACAGCGCCCCCATCCAAAATCAGGGGAATCCGCCCCTCCATGTCTAATGCTACATGTTCTGCCAATGTCGGGCTGGGTTTCCCCGAAGTATTGGCGCTGGGCGCTGCAATATATCCTCCCGCTGCCCGAATCAAAGCCAGTGCGGCTGGATGGCTGGGCATACGGACAGCCACGGTATTAAGTCCCCCGGTCGTCTCTGCCGGTACAATCTCAGATTTTTCAAAAATCATGGTCAAGGGACCTGGCCAGAAATGCTCTGCCATTTTCCTTGCCTGAGGAGGCACTTGAAGCGTAATTCTTTCTAAATCCTCCATACAGGAAATATGCACTATCAGCGGATTATCAGACGGCCGTCCTTTTGCCTGGTAAATTTGCGCGGCTGCCGAGGGATTCAGGGCATCCGCTCCCAGTCCATACACTGTCTCCGTGGGGAACGCCACCAGACCACCCTCCCTGAGAATCCGGGCTGCCTTCTCAATTTTCTGCTGATTTAGCGTTTCTTCGCCTTCGATGATTTTTTCTATGACTGTTTGCATATTTATTGCCTTTTCATTGTAGTCTTTCAATACTCGCAGTGCCAGCTCAAGAGCTTCGCTCTTTCGCTATCGGGCTGTCGCCCTACCAATCCCATCAAGAAAACAGTCGCCCTCATGCTAGCATGGTGCAACTGTTTCTCGCTGGTCTTGGCACTGCTCGTAGCTTATGTACATTATATAACATATTGCCAAATCTTGACAACTACTACATATGGTAGCGTTCGCTCCATTGTGCCACATTCCATAATATGAAATTTATATTGGTTTTTCTGTTTCTTCTTGTGAAGCGTTATCCTTTCCTTCCATATTCAGGCACTTAAGAATGCCGCTTTTTACCGCCTCAGCAACTTTGTTCTGATATTCTTCCGTATTCAGAAGTTCTGCCTCCTGGGAATTGCTCAGAAATCCACACTCTACGATTACGGTTGGAGACGGTGTTTTTTTCAAAAGATAATAACTTTCATTTGCCTTTGCCTGCCGGTGATTCGTAGGGTTCAGCTGCTCTACCAGTGATTGCTGCAGCGTCTCTGCAAGTTTTTTCCCATCCTGGGACTGCCCATAGTAAAAGACCTGCGCCCCTTTTACCGATTCGTCCGGGTAACTGTTCTGATGAATGCTCACTGTGAATACTGGATTTGCCTTGGTGATGATTTCACAGCGTTTGCGCATATCTTCCACTTTCTTATTATTGGAGGATTGTTGGTACAGCCCGCCATCGTCCTTGCGTGTCATAACAACTTTGATGCCTTCTTTTTGGAGCAGTTTCTCCAGTTCCTTGGCAATTTTCAGGTTTATCTCTTTCTCCTTGACATTATTGATACCTATTTTACCAGGATCATCACCTCCATGCCCGGCATCCACCACGATACACACTTCGCCTTTCTGGGCTTTCAGGCTGTCTACCATATAGGCCCCTTCCCTTGCAAACAGACATGCGCCCAGAAGCAGCAGTACTGCCATAATTACTTCTATCCTTTTTTTCATATAATCCACCTGTTTATCTTTATAAATAAAATATGATAATGAGCAAAAAACTAGTACAACGAAAATTAAGTTTTTAAAACAGGAACGATAGAATAATTCTGCAGCCTAAAATGTTATATTTTTCAATCTGTGCGGTAAAACAAATACACCAGACTGATACTCAGCAAGGAAAGATAAACCCCGGAATGCGCCGCTTCCAATGACAGCAGCAAATTAAAATCTGTCATTAACGGCACATACCAAAACAATGCGCAAAAAATATAGAGCACAACATGCAGCAGCAAAAATATTTTTGCCAGACGTCGAGCTTTGGGACTCTCTGCTAACATCAGGCAGAGAAATGTAGAGACCGCCAGCACAATAAACACTTTCGGATTGACTATATCTGTTCCGTATTTTATACCATCTATTCCCTCATCAAAATAACACCATGGCAGAAGCAGCGTCAGCAGCGAAACAATGTAAACAAGAGCTGCTATGTCCTTTTTCTTAATTTTCCTAACGAACGCCATCCCATATTTCCTCCTCTTCCTGTCCCGATTATAGGGCTTTTTTTCATCTTAACAAACAGGACACTGCCATAAATTTTTATCTCATAGATATTTCATGAAGTTTTTATTAATTTATGCGCTTTGCAGCGCAAATCCGGCGCAGAAAACGCTTTAATCAGCGTTTCCCTAAAATGCAGGTTATCACTCCACCACAAACTCATACCTTTCTACTGCCTCTGCTTTTCTTTTGTTGAACTCATCCTCCCATTTTTCCTGAATTTCTGAGCCATCCATGCCGCTGTTCGCCATCTGTCCTTCTATAAACTCCCGCTCACTTGCCGCATTATATTTCTGAATTGGTAAATCCTTTTTATAAACTTCCGCCTGGAACTCCCAATATGCCTGCTCACTTTCAAACCTGTCCATAAATGCATAGACCTCTTCTTTATTTTCTGCCTGTTCGTATTGTCGTTTCTGCTCTGACAAAAACTCCTCAATCTCCTGGTCCGTTGCCATATAACCATTTGCAATCGCTTCCTGGTATAAAGCATTAATCTCTTTTACATACTGAATCGCAAGCTCTTTTGCCTCCTTTTCCCCATACCCTGATGTAATATAAAAGTCTGTTGCCATATCAATCTCTGTCTGCGGAAGGACAATCCTGCCATCTGCCGCCGCTTCCAGGCTCTTTTTTATCGCTTTGTCATCCCCACTGACTTTGTCCACATATTTTTGTACCGAATCGCCCCAATCGCAGATGGACTGCACAATCGAAAATCCAAAAGCATTTACTGCGATAAATTCTGTAGCAAAGGACAAAAGGGCAACCAGCACAAGACATGCTGCCAACCTCGCCAGGCTTAAAACAAAACTATGTTTTCGCGGACGCAGCGGTCTGACAGAAGTCTGGTATCTGCGATTGAAACGTTGTGCAAATTCCTCTATATCACTTATATCTGTATAATTGCCGCACATTTCTGCCATCTCAAGAATCCGGCTTACTTTCTGCACATCAATGCGCTCTGCCGAACAGCTGGTCTCCTCATCAAGCAGCATTGTGAGATGTCTCCTTAATTTATCAACATCATTTTTTATAAATTCTGCCATTATCTCATCCCTCCTAACTCAACAAAAGAAAAAAGCAGCAGCAACATGAATACGCCTATCTTCTTGCGGGCTTCCTTTTTGGCCCTCTTTAATCTCATCTTACATGCCCCATCTGTGATATTAAGCTGCTTTGCCAATTCCTCCACGGAATATCCCTCCACATACTTTTTTACCAACAGAAAATATTGGTTATCAGAAAGAATTTGCTTTAATTCCTCCAGATACACAGAATCATAATTATCTTTCGCAGGCATGTTCTGCAGAATATCTTCGCAATCCCCGAAAACCAAGTATTCCGATTGCGTCCTCTTCTTTTGCAAATGCTTATTTATGATATTTTTGCAGGTAAGCAGCAGCCACCCGGTTGGGTTGGGATGCTCCACTAAAAGCTGTATATTCTGATATGCCTGATAATACGTTTCCTGCAAAATATCTTCCGCTTCACTCTGGTCTGCTTTACGAAAAACATATCGCTTGAGCAAAGGATATGATTCTGTATAGAACTGATTGAAATACTGTTCGTCGTTTTTTCTCATAGCGCTCCTCTTTTGCCAATGTTTTTGTATCTACTATATATAATACATAATGCAAGAAAAAAGTAACGCAGATTCCGGCAACAATTTTATTTCCACAAAAAGAGACTGCTGCAAAAACAGCAGCAGCCCCTGTCCTAATTCATTTTCAAGTACTTACAGCCTATTCTTCCCCTATTCCCTCCTCTGACGTATAACTTGTATAGAAACTTCCGTCCGGTTCCACCATAGTTACCGCTTCAAAACAAGAATAGGTGGCTGTGATTACCTCACCTTCACTGACCAGCCAATCAAAATAAACGTTTTCCCTGTCTTTTGCAGAAAAATATTCATCCCTTGCCTGGTTCTCCGGTACGCTTTCATAATACAATTTCTTGTCTTCCCCATTATCCTCCACCACGGAAATACGATAGGCATCCTGTTTCTTTAACCAGGTTCCCAAGTCTTCCGCCATAAAATTGCCATCACTCATTACTTTCGTGACAATCTTTTTCACATTCAGATTATCAAAATCATGGAAAATCCTGTTCTTGAGAAACTTATACTGTTTCCCGCCCTTTTCGGCATCGGCAGGAATGAGGCATCTGGGAACGTCCACGGAAGCGTCTCCCTTGCCTTGCGGTTCATCTGCTTTCTTATCCTGCCCAGCACTTCCGGAACTGCCATCGCCTCCTGCCTTGCCGGTCTGCGCAATATCCTTGCCATCATCAGACGAAAGAATTTCTGTACTCTTTCTTACATTTTCCGCAGAATTATCCTCGGGCATATCTTCACTTTTACTTATCTGCATGACCTCAATTCCGGCATTTGAAATTTGCAAATTATGTCGACACATGCTATGATAACGAAAATATGAATAAGGAGACGAAATGAAACTTTCTATCCAAGAAATCCAAGCCAAAAGCATCTTAACAAAATCAAACCTTCCGGTCGGCGACTACTCCGCCAACCCCTATACCGGCTGTACACATGCCTGCAAATACTGTTACGCGGAATTTATGAAGCGGTTTACAAACCACACAGAACCCTGGGGAACATTTCTGGACGTTAAACACTGGAACGAGATAAAACATCCTGAGAAATATAACGGCAAAGCAATCTTTATTGGCTCTGTGACGGACCCATACAACCCACAAGAAGAGACTTACCGGCGTACAAGAGCGCTGCTGGAACAGCTAAGTGGAACCACGGCAAAAATCAGCATCGCTACCAAATCAGATTTGGTACTGCGTGACCTGGATTTAATCAAAACCTTTCCCGATATCCGTATCTCATGGTCTGTCAACACGCTTGATGAAGATTTCCATCGGGATATGGATAATGCAGTCTCCATTGCCCGCCGGTTTGCTGCCATGGAAACATGCCATAAAGAGGGAATCCGTACATCATGTTTTATCTCACCGATTTTTCCTGGCATCACAGAGGTAAAAGAAATCATCCAGCGGGCAAAAGGCTGCTGCAACTGGATTTGGCTGGAAAACCTTAACCTGCGGGGCAGATATAAAAAAGTCATTATGGATTACATAGAGGAAAAATATCCTGATTTACTGCCGTTATATGAGGAAATTTATAAGCACAGGAACCGCAGTTATTGGCTGGCGCTGGACAAAGACCTGCGAGCATTCGCTGATAGGCTGGGGCTTGAATATGCAACGAATGACGACAGCATGGAAAGGGATTACGATGCGCCGCCTGTCATTGTAAATTACTTCTACCATGAACAGATAAAGAAATCAGCAAGAAAGGACGCAATGTCTGCGGCGGACGAACAGCCAACGCCATCCGTGGCGAAGCGTATAGGTGATAATGATGCCTGAATTACCGGAAGTGGAAACGATTAAGCGGGTACTGGAACCGCAGATAAAAGGACTGCAAATTGAACACATCACGGTCCGGCGACCGGAGGTAATTGCCCATCCCACATGGGAAGAATTCTGCACGCTGCTGCCAGGACAGAAAATATCCGGCATGAAGCGCCGGGGCAAATTCTTAGGCGTATCGCTGGAAAGCGGCGATTATTTTATGCTGCATCTGCGGATGACCGGCGGGCTTCTGTTCACACCTCCCGAATACCCAGAGGAAAAGCACACCCACGTT
Organism: uncultured Lachnospiraceae bacterium; assembly: GCA_947565305.1. GTDB lineage: Bacteria > Bacillota > Clostridia > Lachnospirales > Lachnospiraceae > Petralouisia. Next base: position 10,029 of record CANOFO010000004.1, read on the forward strand.
ATTTTTAAATTGAGCAATGGCTGCGAACTGCGCTTTGCGGATACCCGCCGCTTCGGCAGGTTATGGTTTCTGCACAAAGACGAAGCGGACACATACAGCGGCATCGGCAAACTGGGGCTGGAGCCATTTGACGATGGCATGACCGGCGAATACCTGCAGACACATTTTGGCAAACGCAAAAAAACCATCAAGGAATGTCTGTTAGAACAGAACGTAATTGCCGGAATCGGCAACATTTATTCTGATGAAATTCTTTATACAGCAGGAATACACCCCTCCCGCCGGGCAGACAGCCTAAGTGGCAGGGACTGGGAAATCCTTGCTGCCGTAATCCCGGAACGCCTTTCCTATTTTATAGAAAAGAATGCAATCACGCCAGAAGATTATTTGCAAAGCAAGGGCAAAGACTACCGCAACACGCCGTTTTTGCAAGCGTATGGGCATAACGGCGAACCGTGCCCGAACTGTCAGAACAAATTTTGCCGCATGGTAATCGGTGGGCGCAGCAGCGTATACTGTCCATCTTGTCAGAAGGAATGATTTATGAGACGTTTCACACAAAAGGCTATTGCCTAATAACGCATAGCCTTTTGTGGTTGTCTTATTCTCAAACATTTGTAAATATTTTATCTAACTGATACTTGATATCTTCCCCCAAATCATCGGCCCTATATCCATGGTAATCTATATCCCTTTCATTTTGAAAAGCATAATAACAACCATTTTTCTTAGCATACAATCTCCCTTTGATTTCAACTGCTTTATTCAATAAATCCTGTGCTTCTTTATTATGTAAATCCATCCGGCTTCCAATCTTTCCTTTTCCATAAGGATTATCCCTATCCAATTTATGTTTTTTATCATTTGCTACATATCTTCTAAGTCCCAGTTCTTTTCTATAAAAGTCCATATGCTCTTCTTTTGAAAGATTCCTTATGTCAATTTCTTCCCCTGCTAAGATACCTTTTACTACAGGTGTCTCAAACAATGTATGCGACAGTAAACTTATCAATATGTTATCTATCGCATATACACATACCATCGACTGTTTTTCACCAATCTGACAAGGAATTCCTTGATCTGAATGATAAGTCCCCTGATTTGTTAATAAACCTAGCAGAAATGTTCTCTCTTCTCTTGTCTGGAAACTCTGTAATAGTTGAATCAGTTTAAAATTGGGGCTTATTTCTCTTTGTGTATCTATGACCCCTGTTTTTATTTCTTGAATATTAGTCACCTCTTCTCTTTTTATTCGTTTACAAATTTTAAGAAGTTTATGAACATATTCAATTGCAAGTTCTCTTGTCGCAAAAGAGTATTGAAATGAAACATCATTGATTACAGCTATCATTTTCATCACCTGCCCTACAACAACTCCAAAAGTGCGTTATCCCATTCATCGAAAAAGCCTTCTGGCCATTCATTTAACCGACCATTTTCATCCAACACCGGACATACCACTTTATGTTTATAAGAATCATTGATATCTTTATAAAAATAGAAAAATCCTGTTTTTTTCGGCTCCAATTTTTGTTTTTTTACAGCAACACGAATTCCGTTTAGTACATGGTCACTGTGTGTCTCAACTATAACCTGAACTCCTCCTGCGCCGGAAGCCGCTATTAATTCTCCTAATATCCTTTGACCCTTTGGATGAATATGGGCCTCTGGATTTTCAAGCAAAATAATATCTCCTGGCTTTGCAGATACCAACGCAACCACTACCGGAAGTACATAGGTAATACCAAATCCAACATTGATACTTTTATAGGAATTTGTTTTTTCTCTTCCTTCGATATACTCATATTTTAATTCCGCTGTTCTAGAAGATGTATTGATAGTAACCAATGACGATATACCCGGGGAAATCATATCCATCCACGCCTTTACCTGATCTGCAATTGTCTTTTTATTTCCGATTAAAATTTCATGGTTTATTACATCATCTCCGCCATGTAATTTTAAATATTGAATAGAAAATTCTCCATTTTTTGCAAAATATCTTTCAGAAACCTCTTTTTCATTCTCAACACGATAAAGGAACTGCGGCTCAATACGATATGCTGATAAATAGTATAAATGACTCGCCCATGCCATGCATAAATTATTATCCAAATCATTACCTATGCTCTTTATAGGCAAGACATCTGTTTCTGACTGATACTCAAAAAGATACTGTTCTTCTGTATCCTCTGTGCAAATACTAATTCTAATCTCATCTCTTTCTGCCTTTTCAAACAAAATATCCTGACCAATACCGAGATTTACATACTTACCTTTTAATGACAATACACTCTCTGACATAATGCTTTTTCGAGACTGTCCCAGAAGCAGAATACTCTGCATAATAGTTGATTTGCCCATCCCATTTAGACCTGTCAAAATATTTACTGTAGAAAATCGTATTTTTATTTCATCAAAGCACTTAAAATTATCTAGAACTAATTCTTTAAGCATAAAAACTCCTTCACAAATTGCCGGCATTTATCAACTCGTTTTATAAGCGAATACTGATCCCCTGCTTTTAACATAGTTATAAAGTCATTATTCACAAGTATTTCCCCAAACCCAGCTATAAATTTATCTTTATTTTCCTTTATTTTTTCCAATTGTCCAGCATCCAATTCACTAAAACATATTGCCCATATTTCAAAAATAGCTTTATTAATTGGACCCCGACGAAAATCTTTGTTATATTTTCTAAAAGCAAATTTTCCAAAAGTATCTCTGCACATGTTCATTACTCGCACAAAGCGTTCTGTAACACGTGTGATATCTGTATCGTTAAAATTATTCGCTTTTTTTAAGCCTTTTATCAGAAAATTGTCGATACTTCCTTTATATTCCTTTTTATAGTCTAGCTCGGTAAAAGAAAGAAACCGCAACACATATTCACGATCCAACATCCGTTCTGATTTTACCGCAAACTGAGTGGCTTCTTTAAACTCCTTTCGTCCCGCCAATTCTTTAATTAAATCCGTCCCTTTTCCCGAATACAGAGCTTGCCTAATCTCCTGGTCATTCAATTGAATTCCGCCTGTGTTAATTCTCTGAAAAATATTAAATACCACCTCCTCTGGCGTCCCCTGTGTAACAGTATATGCAACAATTGATGACTCTTTAATCCTTCTGATATACTGTCTTGGCAAATCATCAAAAGTTTTACCATTAAAATCCGTCAAATACTGCATACCTTTAAATCTACATTTTTTCCTAGATCCATCTTCTTGTTCATTGCCCACCAAGTAATTTTGGAAAGTAGTAAGGCGTTGCAAACCATCTATTACAATCCACTCATCCTCTTTAGATGCATCAAAATAAAATGCCGGAAGCGGTATTTTTAACATTAACGATTCAATCAACTGACTCTGTTTTTCTTTATCCCATAGACCACCATGCCTTTGAAACGCTGGGGTCAAATCAAACTCTCTATTTTCCAACCGATCCATTATATTTGAAATATTAGTCGGAACCTGAGTAATATTTACATCAGAAGGAATAAATTTATCAGGTTCATTCATATCTGCTTTATATCCTTCATCCATATCCAACGGAAGAATCCTTACTCCTTGTTCCTGTAACTGATGAAGCGCTTGGTTCAACAAATCTTCATCAACTCCGGTTTTCTTGTTCTTTATTATATCTTGAACAACAAATAAACTAATTTCGTTATCGTTTTCTCTGGCAAAATTTTTAATTTCTTCTATTCGTTCTGATATAATCTGTAAATTTTTCATAGCCAACCTTTTTCTTTTTGCACATAATCTGTTTTATAATCGTTTCATTAACTATACAATGAATTTCTATGCAATCATATATATGGTTGCCTATGTTCAATCCATGGTATAATATTTTCCGATATTATACCATGGATTGCTACGCAGTCACAATGTAAAAATGATGAAATTTCTCTCCTCTGGAGTTTCCATTTCACACCTTGACTTCCACCCTCACACAGTATATAATACTATTATCGTCATATGTCGAAAATGGAGGTGAAATCATGGCAAGACCAAGCCGCTGCCGAAGGATTTGTTTAGAACCTGAATATGACAGCTTTGCCCCCTGCGGAATCAGGGAACCAGGGCTGGTGATACTTCATGTAGACGAATTTGAAGCAATACGGCTGATTGATTACGAAAAGAAAACCCACGAGCAGTGCGCCAGGCAGATGGGGATTTCCCGAACCACGGTCACGGAAATCTATGAGCGGGCAAGGTCAAAAATCGCAGACTGCCTCATCGGCGGCAAGGCACTGCGCATTTCCGGGGGGAATTACAAGCTTTGCGATGGCTCGGCCTGGAAATGCTGTGGTAAAAAATGTAACAGAATTAATAACATGTCTGAACATCAGACTGCCATAAGAAAGGAACGAGATATTATGAAAATTGCAGTAACTTATGAAAATGGAGATATTTTCCAACATTTTGGACATACCGGGCAGTTCAAAGTGTATGAGATTGCGGACGGAAAGATTGCAGATTCACAGGTTGTAAGCACAGAGGGAAGCGGGCATGGCGCGCTTGCCGTACTGCTTTCTGACTTAAATGTAGATACGCTGATTTGCGGCGGAATTGGCGCTGGTGCGCAGAACGCACTGGCGGAAGCAGGAATTGCCCTCTATGGCGGTGTCACTGGCAATGCCGATGAGGCAGTGAATGCCCTGCTCGCTGGAAATCTTGCCTACAACCCGGATGTACGCTGCAGCCATCATGACCATCATGGGGAGGGACACCAGTGCGGCGAACATAAGCACGGCTGTCATGGGAATGCATAACCAAATGCCCCGCAGCAAGCTGCGGGGCATTTGATTCCTTTCTAGGTCGGTATCTCCTCCTCCTCAAAAAGCAGAAAAGCTTTGTGGGAATAATTCTCACAACTTTAATATACCACCTGCACTTCCTGCATTTCATCCGGCAAATTTCCTAATCGGTATGTGATGGTTATGACACCGTGTCCTTCCGGTGAAACAGCAAAACTCTTATTAGCAGAAAATCCCTGTAACTTGTACGGCTCCCCCTCCTGCGGCGTCAAAGTAACCTTATATTCAAGGCTATCGTTTCCCGTAGAGACAATCTGGCATTTGCGGGTCGTTTCCCCCTTGTCATTGCTCCTATCCTGATAAACTATCCCGAATACCGTTGGCAACAGTTGACCGATTTTTTCCTCATAGGAATCATAAAATAAATCTTCTTCCGGTATTTTGCCATTAATGAAATCTGCAAACAACTGGCTGAATTTTTCCGCACCATAACAATTCAGATGGTCCTTATCTTTAAACAAGGACGATGTATTAGGAAAATATTCCTCTTTGCACAGATTAAAATCGTAATAGCGAATGTCAGTATCCGCTATCATATCCTGAATAAGCCCTATATATTCATCATAATTGCCAATGGCTGCCAGAAGGTAATTGGGCATAGGCGCCGCAACCAACGTCAGGGCAATCCCCTTCTTATCACAGAAATCAATGATATCCTCTAACGCATGAAGCCAATCTTTGGAAACTGTATCAAAGTCCACAGCTAACAACTCCTTATCCAAAAAATAGTTCCAATTTTCAACCGTTTGGTTGTTGGCAACATAGCCTTTCCCGGCATACCACTCCGTCTCCTGCGATACATAGGTGTATTCATAATTTTTATAAGCCGCAGTTCCCTTTTTCAAGACTAAATCTTTGATATAATCTGCATCAAAAAAACGACTCCAATTTCTCCTCGCCCGAAAGAAACTGTTGCTGTAGTATTCCTTTGTCGAGGCATTGAGCAAATATTGCACCTTATCCAAAGACGGTCTCAGGTAATCTGAGATAATATAAGTCTGCGTCAAATCTGTCCGTTCCTTATTTACTGCAAACGCCGCATTAAAATAAACCTCTAAATAGATATGTTTGATGTCATTATATCTTGCGGCTTCTTTGATTATCATATAGGAGCCATCCAAATGCTGGGAAGATGTCCCACAGTTAAATGTGTTCACCCCTAATTCCTTATCCAGAATTTCCGGGATAAAACTCCGGTAACAATGCGAGGAACCCACAAACAGAACGTCTATATTCTCCTGCTCATACATCTCGTGGAACGTCAGCCTGGTATAGGACGCCGTGTCATCTATCAGGATATATTGGAAAAATTTATTGCAGCCTGCAAACAAAACGCAAAATATTACAAAAGAAACCAGTAATTTTATGTTCTTTTTCATAATCAGCCACACCCTCCCTCAAAAGCGGAAATAAATAAACTGGCTGCTATCGTAATTGACGCCATAAATGCCAAACATCATCGTGCACCATATCAACCCCAAATACAAAACCCACCGAAACCAAATCGCCTGCTGTTTTACCAGCACAAAAATGCTTTCCCCCCTCTCATGGATTGCATCAACAATTGTAAGGACAAGGATACCGAAAATCAGCATAAACCAATTTCCCCTGTCCAGCCCGATTTCATAGATACTCGTTGTCTGAAAAGCAGTTGCCATCTGGCAGAAAATATGGTAAACATGGCGGAGTCCATCTGCAGCAAAAAACACCCATGCAAAATCTACCAACAAAAAGGTGACCATTTCTTTTCCCAGCTTGCAGCTAAAGGAATCTTTGGCAGCGCATGGCACCCCGGTCCCGAATCTTTTAGTAATTTGATGTTTTAAGTCGCCGACAATCTGATAGACGGCATGAATCAGCCCCCATGCCACAAAATGCCAGCTCGCCCCATGCCACAGCCCGCTGACGCCAAAGACAATGAGAATATTAAGATACTTACGCAATATCCCTCTCCTGCTGCCTCCCAGTGGTATATATAGATAATCTGTAAACCATAAGGTCAGGGAAATATGCCATCTGCGCCAAAAATCCTTGATGCTGGTGGCAAAATAAGGCTGGCGGAAATTGTGGGTCAAAGAAAATCCCAGCACCTGTGCCGCCCCACGGGCAACGTCCGTATATCCACTGAAATCACAGTATATCTGAAACGCAAACAAAACAGAGGCAATCGCTAATTCCAGAAAACCATAATTTTCATAGTTGTTATATACTTGATTGACGAGCAAGGAAGCCCTGTCCGCGATAACCAACTTTTGAAACAATCCCCATGCCATCAGCAGCAATCCATCGCGGACGCGTTCAAAATTCCACAGACTTGTCTCCCTGACTTTCTGAATCTGGCAAAGCAGGTTTCCCGACCTTTCAATCGGTCCGGCCACTAACTGAGGAAAGAATGACACAAACAACGCATAGCGGAAAATATTCTTTTCCGCCTTGATATTCCCTCTGTATACATCAAACGTATAACTCAACGCCTGAAACGTATAAAAAGAAATACCGACCGGAAGAAGCAAATCCAGCCTTCGGTCTATCGTTCCCAGCCCCAAATGGGATGCCACGCTGCTTAAACTCTGCAAGGCAAAATCCGCATACTTGAATACGCCCAATATCGCCAGGTTACTGACCAAAGAAGATGCCAGCACCAACCTTTTTCCACATTTTCCCTTCACCGTCTCCAGCAAAAGTGCACTGATAAACGTAATTACCGTGGAAACAGCAATGAGGATAACATATTTGGGATTCCAGCTCATATAAAAATAATAGCTGCTAATCAGCAACCACAAATTCCTCATTCTCTTTGGTATTACAAAATATATTGACGTCACGATCGGAAAAAATATCAGGAAATCAATAGAATTAAACAGCATACTACCACCATCTTAATTTTTACTAATTTACATAGTAACACAAAATTTTACAGGGTGTTAAATTTGACACCCTGCAATGCGACAAAACAACCGTTTATCCTCTCTTTTTCAACTTCTCATTCATCCGCTTCGCCTCCAGGCACTGGGACCAGTAAAAAATCAGGAACACCGCCACAAACACAAACAGAATCGCAAGTTCCATGCCAAGAACCTGCCAGCCATTGTCAAACGTAAACCATTCAAACAGAAACCCAAACCCTAAAACTACAGCATTTATATAAATAAAATAAAAGATTGTGCGCACCAGCATGGCGGTTCTGGACACTTCCTTTTCCTTCTCCCCCTCTAATGGCAATATCATGCTGCCTAGTGCGCAGACTGCTGAAAGAAAGAGAATCTGCCACAAAATACCAACATCTAAGTCTATGTCCCAGCCATAAAATACAGAAATAAACACTGCCGTCACAAATAAAATGCCGGCAGTAACTTTCTCAAATACAGAAACCATAAATTCCAACCGTTTCATCTTCTCTGCTCCTCCTGATACTGCACAACCTATACGCCTAAACGCTCTTTTAACGCCCCCACATACTGTCTGGATATAATCACTTTCTCTCCGTTTTTTAATAACGCTTCATAACGTCCGCCAAACGCCGGCGTCAGGCTTTTTATCTTGTTTAGGCTCAATATGACAGATTTGGATACCCTCAAAAACATCCATCCAGGCAGTTCATCCAGCAGTTCATAAAGCTTGCTTTTCACCTGATAGACTTCTGATTTACAGTATGCGAACACTTTCTGGTCCACGGATTCAAAATAAAACACTTCCTCCGGTTCCACAAAAAACATCCCGCCGTCCTTATAAACCGTAAGTTTCGTGCCGCCCTGTTTCAGGCGGTTAATAATTTTCACCATGTCATCATCCAGACAGCGGCATTTCAAGATAATTTCTTCTTCTTCCTCCGGTCCAATATCTACGATTGTCACTTTCATAACAAAACTCCTATCCAAATCCTCTCAGATGCCCATATACTTTCTGTCCTAACGGTCGCTGATGTTCTTCCGGTTTTGCACGAAAGCAATGATTACAAAAGCCAGTATACCACATCCCACGAGAAATAACACCTGGAATGTCCCCGATACCAACTGTCCGCCCATTTCCACACGGATTCCCATATATTCTTTATACTCTGAAAGCACCTGTGCGGGAAGTCCTGCAAATGTATCCTCCAACGCACCTGCACAGCAGACCTCACGCATCAGGGAAGTCCCATGAAGAATTGGAATATATTTGAGCACAGTAGCCACGCCATCTGGAAGATTGCCCATCGGCAGGTAGATTGCCCCCACAAAGCCCACCAGCGTACCGACTACCGTGGCAATTCCCGACCAGGCACTGCTGCTTTTGATAAACAATGCCAATAGATACATAATAATAGAAAAAATACAGACATTTAACACAATCAAAAGCAAAATCTCTGCCAATGCCTGAAATCCCAGCATTGTCCCTCCTGTCATCACAATATAGCAGAGCGCAATTGCCAGAGTCAGCAAACACATAAAAATGCCAATCAACACAGCCGATGATACATAAGATAAGGCTATGATGCTGCGGCTTACCGGCGCCGAATAAAAACTTGCCAGTCTGTTTTCCGAGATATCGGTAACCCTGCTCCCAACCACAGATAAGGTGACCGTAACTGCATTTACGACCAGGATTCCTGCCAATGTCCAATATTGAACCAGTTCCCGGGCGTGTTGCTGGTCCAAGACAGTGTCACGCACCCCGCCATATTCTTTCAGCAGATTTACCACGCTCTCTTCATTCATATTCCCCAGAAATACCCCCATCAGCATCAATACAATGAGCATGGCAAGCAGTGAGAAAAATACTGCTGCACGGTCCCTCAGATACACCAGGCAGTTCCGTTTTGTAAGGCTAACATATTTCTTCATCCTCTGCCTCCTTCGTCACATTCAAAAATACATCATCCATCGTTCCCTGAATCACTTCAAACCCCTGCAGCATTTCTTTTATCTTTTCAAGCAGAGGCAGAGATGACATGGTGTTGTCAATCTTAAGCAAAATGCCTTCCTCTGTCGTGAAATATTTATGCCCCTGATTTGCCAGATAATTCTGAATATTTTGCCAACTATCCTTTTTCGGTATCAGATATAGCTTATCTCTGGCGTACTTTTCCTTCAGGGAAAACGGCGTACCGTACTCCACAAAATTTCCACGGCTCATAATGCCGATATGGTCCGCCTTTGCGGCTTCCTCCATATAATGCGTGGTCAGAAAGACTGTCATTTTCATTTCTTTCTGCAGCATATGAACCGTCTCCCAGACATTTTTCCTTGTCGCCGGGTCAAGCCCTGTGGTAGGCTCATCCAGAAACAGGATATCCGGCGTATGCATCAGCGCCCGGGCAATCTCACATCTTCTCTTCTGACCGCCTGACAGCTTCCCAAAAGGGCGTTTCAGCACATCAGAAAGCCCCAGAATTTCTGCCACATGGGCAAGATTCTTCTTTAATTTTCCTCTGTCTGTCTCATACAGGCTGCCCCGCAGCAACAGATTTTCTTTGACCGTAAGCATTTTATCCAGACAATTCCCCTGATAGACCACACCAATATGTTTCTTGATATCTTCATTTTCTTTGCCAAGCTGCAGACCATTCACCCACGCCTCGCCGTCTGTAGGCTCCTGCAACGTACAGAGCATATTGATGGTAGTTGATTTCCCTGCGCCATTCACGCCCAGAAAGCCGAAAAATTCACCGCGCGCCACAGTAAAACTGATGTCATCCACCGCCTTGACATCCTGATAATACTTTTTCAAGTGATTCACTATGATTGCTTCTTCCATACCATTCCTCCCATTTCTATATAAAGCCATATTCCCTGCGCAGAAGATAGGTTTACTTTAGCAGAGTTGGCAGGGAATACAAGTGGTGGATGGGTGAAATGCATAAAAATGGGGGTAAGATGTTAAAAAATGTGTATTGTTGACATACAATATCTTTGGTTTTATAATATCTATTAAACATTCACTTATAGGAGGCTTACTCTATGGAATATGTAATTACTTTTACCTGGGACAATGAAGCTAATGTATGGATTGCTACCAGCGATGATATTCCAGGGCTTGTACTTGAATCTGGCTCTTTTGATGCTTTATTGGAACGCACCAGATTTGCTGTCCCAGAACTTCTTTCACTAAACGCTTCAGATGCATCCCCTTTTTCCTTAACATTTAAATCTGAAAGACACGAAAGGATGGTCTTGTAATGGCTGAATATGAAAAAAAAGTCCGTAACATTCTTTCTCAAAATGGTTGTACTTTCCAACGACACGGAAAAGGAGATCACGATATCTGGTATAGCCCCATAACAAATCGACATGTTACCGTTGATACAAAAATAAAATCCAGACATACCGCTAATGCAATTTTAAAGCAAAGTGGTATTTCCTTTAAGTTCTAAATTATCTGTCTCCCACAATTTCTCTGTCTTATTCCTCAACAATCCGTACCCGTTCGCCTTCCTTTACCTCCTTGTTGGCTTGAACTACAATTTTCTCGCTTTCATATATATCCCCTTCCACTGCGGCATACTCGTCATTACTTTCGATTACGGATACCGGTACAAATTTAGCAACGGACTGTATGCCCAGAATCGTCATATCTTCCTCCACAGCAATCACATAATAACCTGTTTTTCCGCTGTAAAGCGCGGAGAGCGGGATGCAGTTTCGGTAGTTTTTGCTCTCTTTGGTAAAACTTAAAACGGCATTTCCTGTCTGGCGAAGCGCCCCCTCCTCCACCTCGGCGATAACACGGTACGTTCCTTCTTCCCCCTGTACCACCTTACTGATTGCCACCTCTTCCAAGATAGTCCCCTCCTCCTCCATCTTTAATGTGCACCCCACCCCTGCCTCTATATTCAAATCAGTTCTGCCTACTACCCCCTCAAACCGCAAATTCTTGTTGAAATCCTCAAGAATCATTACTGGCTCCGAGGATGTGAGGCTGCCTGTGGAAATTGCACACTCATAAACGCGCCCGGAAAACTCTGCGCAGACATTTCCCTCTTGTTCTCGCAGCGCATAAAGACTGTCCAATGATACTTTCACCTCTCGCTTATCAAGCTGCAGCAACGCAGCCGCATTGTCTTTTACTGCTCCTGTACTTCCACTTTGCGTTTCGTCCATACTGCCCTGGTCTGCCGTCACGATAACGCCACCCTGATTTCCCGATACAACCCCTTGGAAGATGTCGTTCTGCTGTTTTATCTGCTGCTGGTAAGCATTTTCGATATCTGCAATCTGCAAATCATATTTATGGCTTTCCAGTTCCAGCTGCCGGATTTTTTCATCCAGCTGCTCCCTGTCAAGCGTAAATAGCAAATCGCCTTTTTCAACCGTATCATTTTGCTGTACCCAGACGTTCTCTATGCGCAGGTTTTCCTGACAATATAATGCGCGTTTGCCCACTGTCCCCACACGCCCCGCAATCTCCTGTGGATACTCCAGTTTCCTCTCTTCAAATCCACTGACCGATACCTGCGGAATCATCAAAGAATCCACCGCCCTGGATATCATTGTCAGAACCGCCATTATTGCCAAAAATATGGCAAGGGCGCGGCTGCCCCGATTACTGGCAAACGACCTGGCACGTTTTAATAACTGCATAGGCATTCCCTCTCTATTGTTTGACTATATTCATAGGCATTCTCTCTCTTTATGATTTGACTGCCATGTTACTGATTCCCTTGCTGATGTCGTCTTTTCCCCAGAACATAATCAATATCATGGGTGTAAGGACAATCAGCGAACAGGCAAATATATATTGGACATTATCGTAGCTGATTCCAGGTATGTACAGGGAAAAAGGCCAGCGCGACGGCGTCTTTAAAAAAAGCAGCGGCTGCTCCACCATATTCCAATACTCTATAATTCCAAGCAATGCTGCCGATTTAATTCCTGGCAGTGCGAGGGGCACGCCCACATGATAAAACATCTGCCAGCGGCTGTTGCTATCCAAAGAAAACGCTTCGTATATTTCCTCTGGGATGCCCAGAAAGCTGCGGTAAATGATAAATACCGGAAATGTGGAAAATACCGCCGGCAAAATGACTGCCGCATGTGTATCAAGAATTCTCATTCCATCAATTACGATATAATTTGACAGCATCGTCACCTGAAAAGGAAGCAGCATCAAAATTGTATAAAGGTAAAAAAGCAAGCTGCTCAGCCTGCCATGCCATCTGGAAAAGCCCCAAGCGGCAGGGACAGCAAAAAATATCTGCCCCGCTACAATGCAGCCTGTCAATTTTACAGAATTCCAAAACACCACATAGAATTCTGGTTTTTCCAGCAATGCCTCCACCACTCCCCTGAGGGTAGGGTAGGAGGGAAACAGCAGAAGATATGTCTCTCCCTCTCCCCAAAGCATCCCCTCCAGGTAAGCTGCCATTTCATAATTGCCAGTGACAGTCCCAACCGCCAAAATCAAAAGCGGAATACATGACAGGATACACGCTGCCGCTGCTATGAGAACTGATATTATTTTAACAATCAAACTCTTCAGGACCTTTGCCTCCTTTATTTCCTTCTGCTGTAACAACTCTCGATCTCCCTCCCTTTTAAGTATGGAATGAGCCCAGATTTCCCTCTTTTTTTTTGCGGAATGGCCAGACCAACACCGCAAACATGCAGACAAGAATTACAGCGCCCGCCGACATTTTTTCTACTGACATATCCCGGAACCAGTTGTGGAACAGATGCTGTACCATATAGATGCTTTTGTCCGGATACTCACCTGACAACAGGTAACACTCCCGATAGCATTTGAGCGCCGCCGTTACTGACAAGATTAGCGTTGCTGAGAACATGGACCGAAGCCCCGGAAACGTTATATGGCAAAACCTTGCCAAAAATCCCGCACCATCAACTGCTGCTGCCTCATAGAGCTCCCCTGGTATGCTTTCTAATCCTGCCAGCCACAGGACAACGTAATATCCCATATTTTTCCACAAAAATGTGGCTGCAAGAACCCAAAATGACCAGGAAGAATTCAGCCAATCCACCGAAGAACCCAGATAAGTGTTAATTAGCCCATTTCTGTGAAATACCATTTTCCAGACAAACACCAGGGAAGCAACCGGCACCGCCATCGGCAACAGGCAGATATTCCGATAAAATTTTCCCGCTCCGAAGTAGATGATGTTTGCCAGTATCAGGGAAAACAAAAGCAGCAGGGGTACGCACGTTAGCAGGAAACGGCAGGTATTTCTCACTGCCAGGTGAAACGCCTGGTTCATGACTACCGTTCTATAGTTGCCAAAGCCGATAAACGATTTGCCGCCAGCGCTTGTAAATGACCTCCTCACTACATCCGCGAAAGGGAGAAATACAAAGACCAGCACCCCTGCCAGGCTTGGCACAAGAAACGCAATATACCGCAAATTTCCATAATTTTTTTTCATACAGCCCCCTTATTTTTCCAGAAGATATAACTCTAGGGACTGGGCAATCTCTGCTGCTGCCGTCTCAAGGTTTTCTTCTCCAGACAGGTAAGGAACTGCTTCTTCTCTTACCATATCAATTACAATATTGTCTTCCATAGCAGGTATCTTACATGTTTCGATTACCTCTTCCAGCTTTGCAAACGCTTCCTTATTCGGCCATTCAAAGACCTCGCCATGATATGCATAACCTCTTCCATACTCTTCCATCAGCTCCTCGGAGGGATTATCCATCAAACCTGCAAAGACAGCCCTGTTTACCGGAAGCCCCATGATATTGGGGTACAGCCCATCATCAATAAATATTTTCTGCTCCTCTTCACTGAGTGCAAAATCCAGGAACTCCCTGGCAATCTCCATATTCTGCGATTCAATGTTGATTCCGGCAATCAATGCACTGAAAACCCCTTCCGAAACTGCCTGGTACGACAAATCCTGATTACATATGTCCACAAAATCATGAACAGCGCTCAGATACCCTAAATCCATTGCCGCATTCCCATATTTTATATTTGACACATCTAAGAGCTCGTCATCGGCAAACGCGCCGAAACTCTTGCTTTCCTCTTCCTCCGTATTAAAAAACTTTGAAATCTCATTTTCTTTTTCCTGCAGATTGTCATTGATTTTTTTGATATTCTCCAGAAGTTTCTTCAGCTCTTCCCTGGAAACAGACCCATTTTCCGTCTCTATATTTTGCCAATAAATACTGAACAGATAGCACAGAAGACGCTGCCCTGCCCGGAAAAAAGGCGGCAAGTCTTCAATTCTTTCTACTGTTTCCAATAGTTCTTGGGGTGAGTTCACAGAAGAGATATCATCCTCTGTCCCAATCAATACCGGAAATTTAAAGCAAATCGGAGCTGCAGACTGAGCGCCGCCTGTCCGATACGCCTGAAAAAGATTTGCAAATCCTTTTTCTCCACTGATATAGGTGTCTAAATCTCCGCTCAAATCCGCAAGGATTCCCTTTTCTCCATAAGACTCCCAGGGCAATCCGTTTAAAAGCAGAATATCCGGTCCATTTCCTGCCATAATCTCCGTATTCAGGTTACTTATGGCGTCTACTTCTTCTTTCGCTGTGGACTCTGCCATCCCAACCTCATATTTTACCAAAACCTCTGGATGGCTCGACTGGAAATCAAAGATAATCTTATCCATAACATCGTTTTCTTCCAAGGAATACACGACCAGCTCATGCTCTGGCTGCGCAGGAAGTTCCTCATCGTATACATACCGCAGCAGTTCCATGTCTCCCCCGAAAGCATTCTGCACAAACACAAGAAATTCCTCTTCGCTTACGCTGCAAAAACCTTTGATGCTGCTGTTCACATCGGAAAAACTGCTCAAATTCCCATCTACCAAAAGTTCTGTAAGCGCCGCATTGTAATCTGTGCCATAAATCCCCTGTTCATTACAGTAAAAGACTTTTTCTTTCATGACATTGACGTCCATGCAGTTCATAAAACCATTTCCCAGAGGGACGGACAGCTCACCCAATTTATCGCCATTTTCTGTATCCAAAATCTGAATTGCCCCGCTGTGTTCATTCAGATAAATCTTATCTTCATACAAATCTATCTCTGCCGCCGATGTTTTTAATTTCCAAAGGACCTCTCCCTGCGCGGAGTTAAAACAAAAGACCTGAAAATCAATGTCCTCTCCATCATTCGCGGAAAACATGCCATAAATCTTTCCATCATCCGCAATCATTATCTGCTGTAACCCATAACCTGACTGCAGGTTCTCCTCCTTTGGTTCGGGCAGCTGCAGCTGCAATTCCTGTACCTGAGGACTCCCACTGGCATCCTCTATCAGAAAATACACATACTCCCCAACCGCATGTTTATCCTCCATGATATTCTCTGACATCTTTCCGGCAGATAAAGCAATCTTGCCATTTGCTCCGAAACAGGCAGAAACTATGCGGTAATCTTCTGGCAGCCATTCCATACCAATTTCATGCGATTCCCAGGAAACGCCCCCATCGCTGCTGCTATAGAACTGGAAACTGCCCGGCGCACTTTCAAACAAGATATTGACGCTGCCATCTTCCTCGCTTTCTATGTCATAAAGCGTTCTGACAGACATTGGCAAGGCTATCTTTTCCTCCCGATATCTACCCATCACCATAGTATCTTCTGACTGCCCCTGCGATTCCTCACCGCTTAATGATTGTCCCTCTGACTTCTCTCCATTGAATGTTTGTCCCTTCCATTCTTCAGCGTTTAACGCCTGACTTCCATTCTCGCTTCCTGTGTCCTGTTCTCCCAATCCTTGCTTTCCGTTTTCCGCAGGCGCACATGAGACAGTAAAAATCAAAATAAAACTCAAGATAATGGTCAGATACCTCACGGAAATATCTGCCAGCAAACACCTCTTCTTCATAAATCGTTCCTCCTTTGCTGCCGTCTTGTATGGTTACCATCTTATCACACGCCAATTCATAAAGTCCTCTAAAAAATCTCTAACATCGTTGCATCCAAGGAACGAAAAACTAATTTCCTTACATAAATGGTATTAATAGAGGACTTTTAGAGAACTTTTTTGATATACTAAGAGGTGAAAGCTATGGAGGATGATACTATGAGGATTCTTATTATTGAAGATGATACCAGCCTGTGCGAATTGCTGGTATTAGGCTTAGAAGAAGAAGGAGTTTCTGTCGATATCTGTGCGGATGGGCTGGAAGGCCTGACCATGGCGTTACAGGACCTGCATGACCTGATTTTGTTAGACCGGATGCTGCCTGGACTTCCAGGAGAAGAAATATTGAAACGCCTACGGCAAAGCCATGTCACCACACCTGTCATCTTTATCACTGCCCTCGGCGAATCTGTTGAAAAAATCAACGGTCTGGACCTTGGCGCGGATGATTACCTGGTAAAGCCTTTTGATATCGGCGAGCTTTTGGCACGTATCCGCAGTGTCATGCGCAGGACTTTAAACCGCCCTGCTCCTTTCTTTCTGTCATTTGGCGACCTATGTTTTTCCGAAAAAGAATCCAAATTAATCCACAAGGACCATACGGTGCTCCTGCCTAGAAAAGAAGCCGAGCTTCTTGCATATTTTTTGCGCAATCCAGACCAAGTCCTGTCCCGCCAGCAGATTATCGGAAATGTATGGGGGCTGGATACAGAGATAGAAGATGGCAACCTGGACAATTATATCTATCTGATACGGAAAAAATTAAATGCCATGGACACAAATGTCCGCATCGTTACCGTACACCGACAGGGCTACTGCCTAAGGTTAAAAGAATGTCACGTTGTTTCATAAGATTTCAAGGAGGTTCCGATGTTCCATAAGATACAGATGAAGCTTTCCTTTATCTGCTGTTCCATTACCGCATTGATTGTGCTGATTATCATTTTATGCTGCCTGAGCGTTTCTGAAAGAACGATGTATGGACAGGAAAAAGCGCTTTTTCTTTTGAAAGCAGGTACAATATCCTCCGATTTACATTTTTCGGAAAGCATTGACATTCATTGGTATAAGCGGCAGCATATGGGCAAAAATATCCTTTCCATTGAAGCCAACGGCTCACCTGCCACACTTTCCACTTTACTGTTGTCAGAACAGGAGCAGGCAATCATTCAGGAATTAAAGGACTATATAGAACGAGAGAATCCTGCCGATGACAGCATGGTTATCTCACCAAACACCCGGCAGCAGTCTTTTCCCTACACGAAAGATGGACACAAATTTCTGGTGATGCATGCAGTTCTTACAGAAAAAGAACAGGAAATAGTTTACATTTATCTCTACAATTTAGACAATTTTTACAGAAATATTAACCGGCAGCGTATTCGCTTTCTGGCTATTTGGCTTCTTTCCATTTTCATTCTATATCTGTTTTCCCATGCATTTACCTCTCATGTGTTAAAACCGCTGGCGAAAAATGATGAGAACCAAAGACATTTCGTTGCCGTTGCCTCACATGAACTGCGTTCCCCGTTAGCAGTCTTTAAAACCGGCTTATCCATTTTAAAACACAAGCCTGACCCTAAAAAAACAATGCATATTTTTTCATTGATGGAAAATGAGATGTCCAGAATGGAGCGTTTGATAGAAGACCTTTTATACCTTTCCAAGATGGAAAACGCGGAATTTCCATTTCATTTCGAGCGCACCGACCTTGCCAGCTTATTGACTGCAGCCTATGAGAAATACGCTGCCATCGCCAAGCGCAAAAACCTTGACCTCTCTTTGTCCATAGATGCAGACCATGATTACAACTGCTTTTGCGATAGACAAAGAATAGAACAGGCAATCATCATCCTCTTAGACAACGCCCTGTGCTATACCCCCAGTGGTCAGGGCGTTGCCCTAAACCTCTATGGCTCGCATAAGAAATGTTATCTGCAGGTCATTGACAGCGGAAAAGGCATTCCAGATTCGGAAAAGGAAAAAATATTTGACAGATTCTATCAGGCGAATTCCTCCCACAGCCATAAGGAACACTTTGGATTAGGCCTCTCCATCGCCAGAGAAATCTGCCGCAAGCATGGCGGCAAAATCTCTGTCAGCGACACCAAAGGCGGTGGGAGTACATTTACCATAATATTACCTAAAAATTAATTCACATACCTGATAATTACCTCCCAGATGGGTGGCTAATTCACATACTTGATGATTGTATCCCAGGCAGTTGGACGCTCAAGCCCCAGCTTCCAGTATGCTGCCCCGGCAAGATTATTGTCTTTCATCACCTTAAGTTTCTGCTCTAAGGATTCTTCATTTTCCATCCAGACTTTATGCCTTTTCCCTTCACTTTCGTATTCTGCCACATACTGCCCATCTTCCTCTGACCAGACCATCTTGGCGCCATTCGCCGTACAGATATCCTCCGTTGTCTGCATACCTTCCTCCGTACAGGTAAAGGTATAAGGCACATAATCCTCAGAAGCCGACTCCACATCCTCCCCGGAACCCTCCTTGGGCGTCAGTTCCCAAATCCTGCTATAGAACGGCAGTGCCAGAATCGTCTGCTCTGCCGGCACTTCTTTCAAGGTGTCCTTGACGCCATTTTGCACAAAGCCGATGGACGACACGGAACCGATATCTTCCGAACCACTGTAATGTTCATCATACGCCATGATAATGATATAATCTGCAAATACTGCCTGTTCCGCCCTGTTATAAAATGCCGTGTAGGAGGTCGGAACATAATTATCCACCGACAGCACCAAATCATTGTTCTCACATTTGATGGACAGTTCGCGGATAAACTGTACATACGCGTCCCCTGCCTCGCTGCTCAGCGCCTCAAAATCGAGGTTGATGCCGTCCAGGTCATATTCAATCGCCGCTGCTATGACTTGATTCGTCAGATAATCCCTGGTGGACGTATGGGTCATCACGTAGGTTGTGTCCGCCTCAGGATTCTCCAGGTTGCTGATAAGCCCCCAGACCTCCACGCCCTGTTCATGGCAGTAAGTCACATAATCACGGCTTGCCAGGGAGTATATATTTCCGTCATTATCATTTAAGTAGAACCAGGTCGGGGAAATCACGTTGATTCCCTTGGTAGCCTGCAGGACATCCGCCACACGGTCATTGGCTTCTGGGCTTGTCACCTGGTGCCAGCCAAGGCTGACAGGTCCTTCTTTCAGAAAATGGGTAAACTGCGGTTCCTCGAACGGTCGGGAGATTGTCTCGCTCTGCACCTCACCGAGCTTGTTATTTTTCAGATAGCCAATCATGCCGTCTTCCGTGCAGACCCGGCTCCAGTTATCGCCGCTGTCAATCACTGTAACCCGGCTGCCCTTTGCCACATCTGCCACGATGGGGCTCTTGATACCGCCCTTGACACGTATCGCCGTCTTTTTTTTCACATCTGCCCGCGAAATCTCTCCCCAGGCTGCCGTAATCTGTACGCGGTTCGGTTCCGCATTCACAGTGAAATCTATATTTGTGTATTGCTGGACAAATTCTAAGGCAAGGTATACCGCCTCGCCGTCCACTTTGACGATAGCATACTCTGTTGTATTGTCCTTCTTGCCCACCATATAGGAATTCTCCCCCGCATTTACGGAAATCACGTCAGATTCCGTAGTATAGCGCAGGATATTCTCATTGGAGTCCCAATAAAAACGCTGATTCAGGTACTGCCTGACAGCGCTATAGTCCAGATATACATGACCATCCCAGAACTTGGCTTTCTCTTCCAAAAGCTGTCGGTCCAGAATCAATGCCATATCATCCACCCCCTGGACTTTATAATATTCCTGTAAATCAACGCGTTCCTTCGTTGGCGTATATTTCTTAATCAAAGTACTGATAAATGCCACAAAAAGCACAACCACAATAAATGCGATAGCTACGAGTATCGGCGCCATATTGACTTTAGGACCTCTCGGCTGCCTGTTTCTCTGTCTTTTTACTCTCCCTGTCTCCGGCATAACTTCCTCCTATGTATCTATAAAACAAGTAAAATGCTTTGTAAAATGTACAAACATCTTTACTGTACACAAAAAGAGCTGTCGCAGATTTTACAGATACCATATACCGTATGCCTGTATGCAATACAGTATCTTGCATCTATGACTATATCTGCAACAGCCCTCTCTGTTATATTTTACTCAAAACCTGCAATGCATCCTTCTTCAAAATGACATCGTAATGCTCGTCAAAATATGCCCGGATGGCAGATGAATATTTTTCCTGATGTGCGTATTCTGCTAAAATGTTACATACTTTATTAAATTCTTCCGGCGTATGCTGGCTCTTGCTGATTACCAGGTAATACTTGCGGTTGAGGTTGTTCTTATACAATACGTTACAGCCATTGTAGAACCCTTTCAATACCCGCGCCAGTCGGTTGACTTCATCCAGTCCATCAAAGACGAAGAGCTTGGTAATGTCAACCAGAACGGGCTCTTCCTTCTCCTGTTTGACGGTCTTCTCCAGCGGAATGAAATTATTCTCTTTCTGGGCGGCTTCTGCAATCCTCTTGGCTTCCTCCTGAATCTTGCGGAATAAATCTAAAATATCGTCCGCGCCAGTTGCCTCAAAGACATGTTCGCCCTCCTCGTTCGCCAGCTGACTGCCCACATCATCATCGGCATCGCCTGGTGCAAACTGTGAAAACCGGGTATCCAGCTCCTCTGGATATTCCACCTTCGTTATAATCAATATAATGGTATCCGCAGATAACGGAATTGCTTCAATCATTAGCGGTATGTCCTCCGCTTCAAATCCACATTCATATGCTGCCTGCTGCATCATATCCCGAAAAAGCATCTTCGCCTTCTCAGTGCCGTATGCCAATTCGCTCAGTTTGAGCTGACGGTCTGCCAAGTCCTCTCGGGTAAGCGTACAGCGAATCTGATTCTCACTTACTTTTTCAATCTTCATACGATCCCTTCCCTTCACTACACATCTGCATCAGGAAATAATATGTTTGAATTTTCCTTCAGGGGATTGTTCCCCATTAGGTACTCAAAGTATATTACAATTTCTTATCCCACGTCAAGTCGAAGTCTGCCCATTTTTCTAAAAAAACTGTGAAATTTCTAAACATTTGCCAAAAAGTATTGCACTGCCAATTTTTGTATGTTATAAATGTCCCAGAGATGCTGGTCTGGCACAGACAGAAAGGAGCCAAACCAATCATTTAAATTCTGCAATGTTTTTCTATTTTTATTATATCATTTTATTCCCGAAAAGTAACCCATTTTATAACCATCGGTCTGCCAAATTTTTATATTTTATGAGATGCCGGATGGCTGAATGGAACTCTCTGGAAGATATACGTTGCAGATTTGGAAAATATGACCAGTTTTGCCGGATTCTGCTTTCTGTTTTCCATCTTTTATACAGTATGAAGCACATACAGAAGTGCGTCTGTTTTTCCAGCAAGTCTTCTGAATTTCATTTATCTTAATATTTTCTATGCAACTTTTATGCCCATAAGGGCATTCTAACAGATACTAGTATATGAAATCTGATGTATTTTAACCCAAAAGAATTTACCAACGCCTGTGCCCATTCCATCCTGCACGGCACGCAGGACAAAGCACCTCTGTCAGAAGATTTCCATCAGCGATATGCCCATAGGGATTCCATATGAAAAAACTGTGCTGGCAGTTGCGGAACATGAAGATTCCGTATTTATTTGGGAAAAGAAAAAAGAGCTCGGAATCCCCGGGGAATCTACCGTTTAAAAATCCGGCAAATAGTAACTTCTTGTATTTTAAAATTGATATATCACAAAATATCTTCATTTTATATGAAGCAGAGAGGGGGAATCCATTCAATCAATTGCTTTCATTATTAAAATAGGATGAGAGCCTTATTCACGAATCATTTAGTGTTTTAACGAAAGAACTGAACTGGGGACTGCTGCATAATATGCAACAGTCCCCAATTGATTATTTTGCCAAAAAATCATTGATTTTATTAACCAACGCATCCGGCTCAATTCCATGTACCATAGCTGCTTCTGCAATTGTTTCCATCTGCGAAGACGGACAGCCAAGACAGTGCATTCCAATCTCTAACAAAAGCGGCGCTACGTTTTCATCAATCTGGAGCAGTTCTCCAATCATTGTGTCCTTGGTTACCTGTGCCATGCTATATTCCTCCTTGCGCTTTATCGCGTCATTTGCGATACTTTGTATAGTATTCCGCCTTCGACTATTATAATACCATTTTCTACATTATGCAATCTTTTACTTGTAATCGCAGACTGTTTGTATTAAAATATAGTTCAAAGCCACCACATACGGCTTGACGACTATTCATTTTATAAGGAGGAACTAAGTATGGCATACGTTATTACTGACGCTTGTGTAAGCTGTGGAACCTGTGAGGGAGAATGCCCTGTAGGAGCAATCTCCGCTGGTGATGGAAAATATGAAATCGCTGCAGACACCTGCATCGATTGCGGAACATGTGCTGGCGCTTGCCCTACAGGTGCAATTGAGCAGGGCTAATTCCCGCACTGTACATGATTAAAAGAGCCTCTATCCATATGAGATAGGGGCTCTTTTACAGCTAGCGCGGCTGTTTGTCTAATTGTTGGTTGAAAATAAAATCAACATTTTAGTTTCTGATATTTCCACTATGAAAGGAATGAAGGTAACACATATGGCAAAAAAAATCACAGGAATTATCACTATCGTCTGGATGGCAGTCATCTTCGCTTTCTCCGCCCAGCCTGCAGTACAGTCCTCACAAGTCAGCGGGGACGTAGCATACAGGATTGCTGAATGGGAGAATGATTTTTTCCGCCGCCAGAAAACAGAAGCGGAATTATCTGCCCAAGCAGAATCCATGCAGCTATTTATCCGCAAAGGTGCACATATGGGCGAATACGCGCTGCTGGCATTTCTTCTGTGCCTTCATCTCCGTTATTATCCCATCAGCAAAAAGCAGTTGGTATTGCTTGCTCTGGGAATCACCGCCGGATATGCTGCTGCCGATGAGTTCCATCAGCTTTTTGTGCCAGGACGTGCCGGCAGACTGTCAGATGTGTGCATAGACAGCCTGGGCGGCATATTGGGTATTCTTTCTTCCCGCATCCTGCGCATATTTAAGTAGTTAAATTCGGATTTAATTTCTTTTCTTCTTTCAATAATTTTGCTGTTTTTTTATCTTTTTCCTTCTTTTCCGTCTTCTCTTTGCGGAATCTGCGCCCTCTTTGCTGCGAACGGATAGCTGCATCCAATTTACGGAAACGCTCTTCCTCCGCCTCATCCTGTTCGCGCATGAGATAATTCATCTCTTTGAGGACTTTCTCGCCAACCTGAACGCTTACTTCCTTGCCAAGGGCTGGATTATTCTCTTCCATCGCTTGTTTGACAATAATTTTCATCATAGATTGAAATTGCTCCAGCTTTACAGTATTAGAAGCGGAATTATTGTGTTCTTTTATGGGATATGAGGGCTTCGCTTCTGGATATTCCCGGCTTACAGGCACAACCTGGTGGTCTCCCGGAATATTATGTATCATCATCCGAATGGCTTTTAACTGATAGCCCTGCTCCTTCCATTCTTTTATCTTTTGGAATTGCGCTATATTCTCTTCTGTGTAATAGCGGTGCCCCATCTCGTTGCGGGGAATGGCAAGCTCAAGCTCTTCTTCCCAATAGCGCAGTACATGTGACTCAACATTGACAATGTTTGCCGCGTCCGAAATCATATAGCGTGCATTTTCCACATTTTCTACCTCCTTTTTCGGGCTTTCACGTTCTTTTCATAAACGCTTTCTCAAGCTTTCACGTCCCAATCTAAATTTCCATCCCGGAACCCGACAGCCTGTCCCTTTTTCTTACTTCTATTTTAACGATTTATGCCATAGCTTACAATCTTTTTTCATCGTGAAATAATGACAAGAAAAAACAGATACTTTCCTTTTGGGAAATGTATCTGCTTTGTTTTACAAAATATCAGCCAGAACGCCATAGCATTGTGACTATTTCTCCATATTTACGAACTTGGTGTACTGTGGCAGCCATACCAGATTCACAGTGCCGATGGGGCCATTTCTCTGTTTGGCTATGATAATCTCTGCAATATTTTTGTCCACCGTATCCTTATTATAATAATCGTCACGGTAAATGAACATTACTACGTCCGCATCCTGCTCAATCGCCCCGGACTCCCGCAGGTCGGAAAGCATCGGCCTATGGTCAGGTCTCTGCTCTACCTGGCGGCTCAGCTGGGACAAGGCAATCACCGGCACGTTAAGTTCCCTGGCAAGCCCTTTCAGCGAACGGGAAATATCCGAAATTTCTTGCTGCCTGGAATCCGACCTGCCAGAACCGGACATCAGCTGCAGGTAGTCAATAATGACCAGCTTCAAATCATGTTCCAGCTTATATTTGCGGCACTTGGAACGCAGTTCCGAGATAGAAATACCTGGCGTATCGTCAATAATCAACTTAGATTTGCCAATTGTCCCGGCCCCTTCAATCAGCTTTTCCCAATCAGAATCCGCCAGATTTCCAGAACGCAGAAGCTGTGCATCCACCCGCGCTTCCAAGGCAAAGAGACGGTTTACCAACTGCTCCTTGGACATCTCCAGGCTAAAGATTGCTGTGGCGAGGTTATTGTGGAAAGCCACATACTGCGCAATATTGAGCACAAACGCCGTCTTACCCATAGAAGGGCGCGCTGCCACCAGAACAAGGTCTGACGGCTGCAGCCCGGATGTGCGGTAGTCAAGGTCCACAAAGCCAGTGGCAATTCCGGTAACATTCCCCTTTTTCTTGGAAGCAAGTTCAATCTTCTCCAGGGCGTTAATTACAATCTGTTTAATGGGCACAAAATCTTCGCCGCCGCGGTTCTGTAGGAGATTAAAAATCTGCTTCTCCGTGTCCGCCATAATATCTTCTACGCTGTCCCTGTCCAGATAGCACTGATTGGCAATGTCCTCATTGACCTTTATCAGCCTGCGCAGCATAGCTTTTTCCTTCACGATGTTGGCATAATATTTGATATTGGCAGAAGTCGGTACGGATGTCACAAGTTCTCCCACAAATTCCATGCTGCTCAGTTCGGCAGGAACATCCTTCTCTCGCAGACGGTTCTGCAGTGTAACCACATCCACTGGCTTCTCTTCATTAAAAAGTTCCACCATTGCCTCAAACAACACGCCATACTGCTGATGATAAAAGTCCTCTCGGATTAAAAGCTCCGAAGCCACAATGATTGCTTCCCTGTCCATAATCATGGACCCAACAACTGATTGTTCCGCTTCCAGATTATTCGGCATTATCCGTTTAATCAGGGCTTCTTCCATATGTGCCTCCTTATTCCTCTGCCACCTTAACTTTCAAAGTGCCTGTCACCTTGGGATGGAATTTAATTTTAATCTCATGTACGCCGAGTGTTTTCAAGCCTCCGTCTGGCAGCTGCATTTTCTTCTTGTCTAATTCCATGTCAATCTGCTCTTTCGCCGCTGTTGCAATCTCCTTGGCAGAGATTGAGCCGAAGGTTTTGCCGCCCTCGCCGGTCTTTAAGGTTACAACCACTTCCTTGCTGCCGACTTCTTCGGCAAGCGCCTTAGCATGGTCCAGATTCTCCTGCGCCACTTTTTCTTCATGGCGCTTCTTTAATTTGAGGTCATTCATATTCTTATTGTTTGCTTCCACGCCCAGTTTCTTAGGCAGAATCATATTCCTCGCGTAACCGTCGCTGACGTTTACAATATCTCCTTCTTTCCCTAAAGATTTCACATCCTGTAATAAAATTACTTTCATACGTCTAAATCTCCTTCCTCTAACATCAAATCCAACGTGTCCTGGATTTTCCTCTTTGCTTCATATACGCTGCAGTCCTTAAGCTGCGCGCCGGCCACATTCAGATGGCCGCCGCCGCCCATACGTTCCATAATCAGCTGCACATTAATCTCATCTATCGAGCGTGAACTGATATATATTTTATCATTGTACTCCGTGAGCACAAATGAAGCCTTGATTCCAACGATGTTCAGCAACTCATTTGCCGCCTGCGCGCCGGCAATCGTGGGGCTTTCCACCCGCGGGTCTGCCGGGCAGATAGAAATCGCAAAAGCACCCTTATAGACCTCAGCATGGCGAACCGCCTCCGCGCGCGCCTTATACGCTGCCATATCATCCCGCAGCAGTTTACGCACTCTGGTAACCTCCGCACCGCAGCGCCTCAAATATGCCGCCGCCTCGAAAGTACGGACGCCGGTCTTTGTCATAAAGTTATTGGTATCAATCAAAATACCGGCATAAATACTGTCTGCCTCATTGGGCTTCAGATGGATATTCTCATTGAAATACTGCAGCATTTCCGCCACCATTTCACAGGTAGAGGAAGCATATGTCTCAATATAAGAAAGTACGGCATTTTCAATCACATCGCTGCTCTGCCTGTGATGGTCAAAGACAACGATATTCTTAGATTGACGCAAGATTTCCGGGCATTCCGTGTAATTCGGTCGGTTTGTGTCCACCACAACCAAAACGCTGCTGCTTTTGACCATCTCAACCGCCCGCTCACTGCGGATAAACATATCTTCCGGGTATCCTTTCTCCTCGCTGAAGCACTCTTTCATCGGGCGCAGGGAAGACGTAACTTCATTTAAAACGATATGGGCTTCCTTTCCCATTACCTGCGCTGCGCAGTATATGCCGATAGCTGCCCCGAAAGCATCCATATCGCTGATGCTGTGCCCCATAATGAACACCTGCTCACGGCTGGCAAAAAGTTCACGCAAGGCGTGGGCCTTGACCCTCGCCTTAACCCTGGTCATCTTCTCCACCTGCCTGGTCTTGCCGCCGAAATAAGTAATGTTCTCGCCCTCTTTTATGACCACCTGGTCGCCGCCTCTGCCTAATGCAAGGTCAATCGCCATGCGGGAGAACTCATATTTCTGGTTATAATTGGTGTTGCTGACGCCAACGCCGATACTCAGCGTCACCGCCATCTCATTTCCTACCTTGATAGTCTTGACTGCTTCCAGAATACTGAATTTATCCTTAATTAAATCCTCTAAATATTTGTGCCGGAATACGACAAAATATTTATCCTTCTCAAGCTTCTTGATGATACAGTCACGCTCAGAAAAATACTTACTGACCTTACGGTCCACCAATGCCACTAACAAAGAACGCTTGACCTCTTCAATGCTCTCCAACGCCTCTTCATAGTTGTCAATGTATACCAGCGCAGACACCAGCTGCTGTTCCCTATTTTCCTGAATATGGCGGTTCAGTTCGGTCTCATCAAACAGATAAAGGGATGTCAGATACTGATCCTTTGTCTCTGCCACAGACAAATCCTCTGCCACGTTTTCTGTACCCTCTGTTTCCTCTGCACCCTCCACATTAAAGTAAAGCCTGCTGACACTTGCCCGGTAAATCCTGCCCTTCCACTCAATACGGATATTCTGCTCCTTTTCCTCCTTCTCCAGAAGTTCCCTGGTGACAGAGGGAAAGATACTGGCGATAGATTTATGGTATCTCTTATCTTTCTCTGTAATCCGGGCAAACGCCTCATTCATCCACAGAATCTTGCTGTTGTCTTCAATCAGCGCATAGGGAATCTCAAATTTATCTAAAAGTTTCTTCTGCACCGTTCCATACTGCGTTGCAAAATTGACCACTTCCTTGCGAATCCGCGAGCGGTACATAATATAAATCCCCAACATCGCCACGAAATAAACCGCCGCAAATATGGAAACACAGATTCCCGCTTTCTTGTCGATGGAATACAAGGGTATATTTAACAAAATAATCGGAACCGTCAATAACAATGGCAAGCTCATATAATTTTTCAAGGGTCCCTTAAATGATTCTCTTTTTTTCATATTCCTATCTTTGGCTCCTTATCGTTTTGATAGATACTCCTGTACAATCAGCATGGGCTTTTGCCGCAGCAACTAACAATATCACATAAAAAATAGGCATTATCAAGATCAAATATTTGATCTGACTTTACCTGCCCATATTTATTGCCTAATCCACGATGCAGCTCGGCGCCAAAATTTCTTCCAATTATTATACCATACCCCAACATCACATTTCAATCACAACATACAGTGTTTTTTCTTGAAAATTGCACAAATTTAACAAAATTTATGAATTTTTCTTTACTATTTCTATATAATATGATATGGTAACGGTAGAACAATATCTATAAAGCTACTTTTTTGAAGGGAGGCCTATCATGAAAGGTTATGAAAAACCGATGGTAATGGTTAACGATGGTTTAAGTGAAGGCGTGTATGCAGCCAGTGGCGCAACAGAAGCTGCTGACTGCTGGACTGTAGACCCGGTATCCGTACAGGATTGGAATGGTTCACACCACGTATTTGAGATTCGCTGCGTACACTCAACTGCAGTGGAGCATATTTCATCTGCTTCTACAGTTACCCTTACTTTCAGCAATGCCCTGACAGATGCATACTCGGAATTCCCTTGCAGTTTCAGCGGCACTGACGTTACCGTTACGCGTGAGTTACACGCGAATGCTTACAAATCGGGCGACACCATGACATACAAAGTATGGGTGAAAGCTGCCGATGAAGCAACCACCAAGTCTATTGCCTGCATCGGTTCTACAATCTCATGTACAAAGACAGTCAATGTACAGGGTGGCGGGGCAGACGGCAACTAAATCGGAATGACATCATGATTATTAAGGAAACACTGATTAAATCAGTGTTTCCTTAAAAACTCCGTTGGATGCGCACGGATTTACAAGAGAGTTTTGCTGCTTCGCAGCACAAATCCGGCGCGGGAAACGCTTAAATCAGCGTTTCCCTAGTTATGAATTATAGGCAGCGCCGCTTGTTTCAAGCGGTGCTGTTTTTTTCTATAAATATGCGCATTCGTGCAAGAAAGGACGCTTTTCCATGAAGAAGAAAGTCAAATTCCTCATAGGGCGCATCAAAGCCGGGCGTCTTGGGGAAATGTGGAAACAGACGCTTTGGATTTACCAGTATGCAAGGCATTACTGGCTGACAATGATTTTTTACACTTTACTTGGCATGGTAGGGACTGTCATTGCCCTGCTGACCAGCCTGGTTTCCAAAGATTTGGTCGATATCATTACAGGCCATCAGACCGGAGAAATTGTCAAAACTTTTTCTATGATGATTGGGCTGAACGTCGGTACGACGTTCCTAAACCAGATTTCTGAATATGCTTCCACCTATCTGAGCCTGAAAGTAGATTCGGAAATCAAGGCGGACATCTTCTCAAAAATTCTGGTCACAGACTGGGAATCCTTAACTACCTACCATACCGGCGACCTTTTGACGCGCTGGGGTTCAGACGCCTCCGCCATCTCAAATGGCATCCTGAACTTTATACCGAATGCAATTATTTATATCTTCCGTTTTGTTAGCGCCTTTGCCATGGTCATATACTACGACCCTTCGTTTGCTGTGTTTGCCTTTCTGGGGATGCCTGTCAGCCTGCTGCTCTCGAAGACATTGTTAAACCGCATGGTCAACAATAACAAGAGGAGCGCCGCTATGGGTGCGAAAATGTCCGGTTTTAACCAGGAGACATTTTCCAATATTCAGACTATCAAGGCGTTTGATTTAATTCGCCTGTATATTGCGCGCCTAAAACAGCTGCAGAAAGAATACATCGCCATGAGACTGGATTTTCAGAAAATGTCCATGGGGACATCGCTGCTTTTGTCCACAGTCGCGCTGCTGGTCTCCTACGCCTCCTATGGCTGGGGAATTTACCGCGTCTTTTCCAATGCCATCAGCTATGGTACGATGACGATGTTTTTAAGCCTTTCCGGCACGCTGACCGGTACGCTGCACAATCTGACTTCCCTCGTCCCCACGATTATCGCCCTTACGACCTCAGCAGGGCGTCTGATGGACATCATTGAAATGCCGCGGGAAGATTACAGCCAAAACGATGCTGTAGAAACATTTTTTCAAGCACATAAAAGCAATGGCATCAGCCTTCATGTCAAAGACCTCGATTATGCATATAATAACGGTACCCAGGTCTTTCAAGGCGCTTCCTTAGAAGCACATCCGCACGAGGTAGTTGCGCTGGTAGGACCATCCGGTGAAGGGAAAACAACCATGATACGCCTGATTTTGTCGCTGATGCGCTCCCAGAACGGAACTGCTGAACTCTGCGAAGGAACTGACACGATTCCCTTAACCCCCGCTACACGCAAATTATTTTCCTATGTTCCCCAGGGCAATACCATGTTCTCTGGTACGATTGCTGAGAATATGCGCAATGTCAAACCAGAAGCCACAGATGACGAAATCATCAATGCCTTAAAGCTGTCCTGTGCCTGGGATTTCGTTGAAAAACTCCCGGATAAAATACACAGCAGCATCAAGGAACGCGGCGGCGGCTTCTCAGAAGGACAGGCACAGAGGCTTTCCATTGCCCGGGCGCTGCTGCGCCGTTCGCCAATCCTGCTATTGGATGAGGCAACCTCCGCCCTGGATGTGGCAACAGAACGCAAGGTCCTCAAAAACATTATGGCAGACGAATACCCACGCACCTGTATCGTGACAACGCACCGCCCCTCCGTGCTCAATATCTGTAAACGGGTCTATGCCATCCGTGACAAGAAATGTGTCATTTTGAATGAAGAAGAGATAGATGAGATGGTGAGAGGATTCTAACTAAAACAGCTTCATCCTATCAATCAGCCTGCTCCGCCTCCCAGCCTCTTTTAAGATATCCCGCCCCCGCACTTTGCGGACGGTGCGGTTATTGTAGAGGAAACGCGCAAGGGTCAATGCCCACAGCAAGGGCCAAAACAAAAATACCTTCCCTGCATGTGGGTAATTGAGATGCATCTGGTGATGAAACTCTCGTGCATAGGCGGTAATCCCCGTACCCCGCATAGCGACCATCCGCTGCTGCGTTTCATGCCCGAACTCCCCGGCAGCAAAGACCTCCTCCATGAAATCCTCGGTCAACTTATTTAAATCATAGCCCTGCCATGAAAATACCCCGCGTTCCACGGATGCTGCCAACTTAGATTCTTTATGCTCTTTTATCCCTCCCAGCAGGAACTTCACATTTTCTCTCTTAAGCCCCAGATACTTCACACATGCTTCGGTAAGCACAATGACAAATCCTTCCGTTTTGCTTTCCCTGACAAGACGCCGAAACGTCTCCTTCTCATCCTCCTCCACCTTACGGTTCCAAAAAACCGTCCAGTCACAGAGGAATTTGAGGCCAAAGCCCGCCCGCAGGAAATGCTGCAGCATATGGATGACCAGATAAAATGCATGGTATGCATCTGTGGGCTGGTAAAACGTAACGCCCCAGGACTCATTGACCACTACATGCTCCTCATACGATGGAAGCAATTGCTCCAGGTACAGGTTCATCCTTTTGCTCTCAAACGGCTCCGCCAGAATTCTATGAATTTCGACAGAAATACCTTCCGCATTTTTCAATTCTATATGATGCAGTGCAAACTGCTCCCCACACTCTGCAAATCCCTCACTTTTCAGCAACTCCACTGCCCGCCGAAACTGCCCTTCCTCAGGGATAAGGATATCCACGTCCCCGGACTTGCGCAGCTCCGGCACCGGATAGCAGGACGCCGTAGCTGCCCCCTTCAAAAGAATAGGGCAGATTCCCTCCTTCTGCAAAACCTGCGTAATATATTTCGTCAGGAACAAAAGCCGGTAATTGGAACGCGCCACGGTAGCCGCAGCATTCTGTAATTCCTGCTGAAATTCCATGGAAATCCTCTCGTCATCCTCATAGACATCAAACAGAAGCGAAAGAACTGCATGTTTCCTTGCCAACGCAAACAAGGAACGCATGTCCTGCGTCCCGGCAGGTTTTCCTATCCGCTGCATATTCTTTTCGCCTGGATGTAATGATTGCTTTAAGGCTGCTAGCAGCAGCTTTTCCGTATTTCCCATCAACGCAGTTCTTCCTTTCCTGATTAATTTTCCACCATGCGTTCCATACATATCCCCACTACTGTTAGTGAGGTTTCTTCGCCAGCGATTTCGCCTTCGCCAACAAGAAACGAAACTCCCGGCTTCTGCCGTAAATTATAAAAAACCAGAGATTCGGCACAATCACACAGACAACCAGTCTCGCTGCCAATACCTGGATGACACTGTGTATGCCCAGCGCTGCCAGTTCCTTGCACAGAAAATCTGTCACATACCAGCCAACGCCAATCACTGCCACATACACAAAATAACGTATAAAATAGCTGAGGCAGGATTGGTGGAATCCATGTTTATACAATACATAAGGCTCCACCCACAGAGATGTAAGCGCCATACTAAACAAGGTTCCCCAAAACACACCTGTCATTCCCAACCAATTCACCAACAGCAGGGAAATCCCCAGATTCAGCGCCGCCTCCGCAATTGCTTTATGCCTGTCATACCAGAACAGCCCCATAGAATCACGGAACGTCAGCGTTGCATTGCGCATTCCATTGAGAAAAAAGTTCAGGCACAGGATAAACACGGTTACTTCCGGAAAAACATACTGTTTGCCGAAACTGATTTCAATGAATGGGTTCAAAAGTTCATACAGACAGATAAATGCAAACCCATACATCCACTGCCCGATAAAGAAAGCCGCTTCAAACACCTGCCGGATATGCCCTTCCTCCTCTGTCACGCCGAGATTGCCCACGCTCGCCGTAATGCCCTGGTATACCTGATTTAACATCTGGCGCACAGAGCCAATCAGAAGATAATAATTGGAATACCCGCCCACACTGGCAAGCCCTACAAAGGCAGACAGCAGCAGGTTGTCCGTATTATTGACTATCACAGTCCCCACCTTGTGCATCAGCATCGCCCGGATATTGGAAAAAATCTCTTTCTTCTCCTTATCGGGAAGCGGCATAATCTGGTTGTCTTTCAGGTAGGGATACAGCCTGTTCGCGCGCACAGAAATACATATGTTGCACAGAACGGTAGTTGCGATATTTATCAGCAAGAACAGGATAAAGTCATGCCACAGGATAAGCACGGTTATCTGCAGCACATCCTGCAGCACCCAGGACATCGTCTGGTAAAAAGTGCCGATATATAAAAGCTGATGCGCATCCATCAGCGTCTTTTTATAGATTAGCAGATAGGAGCAGACTGTATTTATAAGGTACAGAATGTAAATCAAGGTCAGATGTTCCACATTTTCATAATCCTTGATGAACACGTCCATAAATGGTATCAGCAGCGCGCCAGCCACTGCCACAATGACTGCCACCACCCGGTAAAATTTGCGAAACAGCAACATCAGCGACTTCTGTTTCTCCGTATCCCCCTGCGCAATCGGACGGTAAAGCGCAAAAGTAATTGCCGTTCCCACGCCCATTTCAGACAGCGACAGCACCTGGATAATATCAACAAAAAGCCCATTCACCCCCACATAGCTTTCACTCAGCGTATGGGTGAACACAACCCTTAACAGATAGCCCATGACGATTGCCGTCAGGCGGGACACAAGCGCCACCGTTGTATTTCGTGCGGAATATTCCGTTCTGCTTTTTGTTTCCATAGAAAATACCTTAACTTTTCTCAAATTCAGATTTTTCTGGTAAAATCTGTTCCAATGCCTCAATGACCTGCCGCTTTGCCCGCACAAAATCAATGGGCTCATTGGCATCATTGATACAGACAATTCTTGTTTTGGGACTGGCAATTGCCCTGGCAAGCGCAGGATTGTCACTCTTCACATCAAAATAGCGAAAATGTCTTGTAATATTCTGCGCATGGAAATTGCCGGAAAGCTTCTGCCATTCGCGGGCAAGGTACTGGCTCACATCCGCCTCACTGCGAAAACGGTGGCAGCACGTCTCATCTAACAGATTCGCTTCCTTCTCCCACAGTGTGCAGTACGTCTCCTTTAAGAATGGGGATGGCCCATGTACGGTATAAAACCCCGTAAACAGCGGAAACGCCAGTTCCAGAAGGTTATAAAAAAAATATAGGCCTGGATAACCCAGCTTAAAATAATTACCCATTTGTTTCCTCACATTTTTCCTCTTACAAAAATATTTAGAAATTACCAGGGAATTATTCAGGTAAATATGTGACATCACCGGATTTGCCGGATTTGCCACCACCGGCTGGAATGCCAGCATGTCGCAGGGCTTGCCATTTTTAAAGAAATCTTCCTCTTTCACCGGACCAGTAAGAAAGAAATCATCATTAAAATAGACAAACTGCTCGGACAATCCCTTAATCCTGTGCATATTCCACTCAATCGTATGTGAGTTGAAAGTTGGCAGGTATTTTTCTGGGATAAACTCCTTATGGCACACAATATTCAGCTTAGGATGCGCCGTATTCAGCCATTCTGGCAGATGTCCCCAGGTGATAAAATGGACTTTGCGAACCCACGGCGCATACTTCTCTACGCCCCGGAACCAATATTTTAAGTTCTCCCAATCGCGGTAACGCTCATTGGCATCATCGATATCCACATTGCTGCCAGCTAAATCATATTTGCTTTTTTCCTGCTGCCATGCTTTATCGCCGCCGTCCACCCATGTTACCACAAAATCAATTTTATTTTCCTGCATATTTCCAATCCTTCCACCATTATGTTATACTGAAACAAAAAAATTTGAGGTTTGTAATGAAAAAATTATTAATGTTCATCATCCCCTGCATACTGCTGAATATTTTTAACATTCCGGGTATCGGCATTTACCTGTACCGCCCACATGAATATTACACCATCAGCTACCAGCCGGGAGACTATACGCCATCCAGCCAGCAATTAAACAATCCCTATCAGGGATGGTACCATATCTATGGCTATACGCTCTCAGATACGGAGCTTATCAATGTGGACGATGTGCAAAAGACCATCGCAAAAGACAAAAACCAACT
Organism: uncultured Lachnospiraceae bacterium; assembly: GCA_947565305.1. Classification (GTDB taxonomy): domain Bacteria; phylum Bacillota; class Clostridia; order Lachnospirales; family Lachnospiraceae; genus Petralouisia. The sequence goes on from CANOFO010000004.1 coordinate 45,549, forward strand.
CGTCCTCCTGGAAATCAACCTGCGGAATTACCCGGATTCGGAAATCAGCCCCCTGGGGCTGTCCCAGTTAGACTCCCTCCTGCTCGCCTGGAAGGATGCTGGCCGACAAATGATTCTTCGCTTCCTGTATGACTGGAACGGCAAAGCAAGGGAAACAGAGCCAAAAGATATTTCCATCATCAAGCGCCATATGGAGCAAACCGGGGAAATTGTCAACAAATACGCAAAAAATATTTATCTCTTACAGGGCATCTATGTGGGCAACTGCGGCGAGATGAATAATTCCAATTATATGTCAAAGGAAAACCTGCGTGAACTTGCCACGCATCTGCACTCCACGATTGACCCTGACATCTACCTGTCCGTAAGGACCCCGGAACACTACCGTATTGTAAGCCAAAGTTCCCAGCCAATTTCCGGCAAAGACGCTTTCTCCGGCGAAATCGCTGCCAGGACCGGGCTTTTCAACGATGGCATGTTAGGCTCTGAGAGCGACCTCGGCACATATGGGGAAAAGCCCTTTGAGATTTCCGAAGATTTCGCCGGCAAAGGTACCCGCAGCGAAGAGATTGCCTTTCAGAACGCACTTTGCGATTATGTGCCAAACGGCGGCGAAGTTGTCCTTGACAATGAATATAATGACTTCGCCAATGCCGTGGAGGATTTGAAAGATATGCACGTCTCTTACCTCGACTGCGGCTATGACCTGCATGTGCTGGACAAATGGCGAAGCGATACTTACCATGGCGAAGACTGCTTTGACGGCATGGATGGCTATTCCTATATCGGAGCCCACCTTGGCTACCGCTATGCCATGCGCTCCTCAGAGTGTTCCTTTGACAGTTTCCGTAACACCAACGCTACCCTATCCGTCACCATGGAGAACAGCGGGTTTTCTGTGGGCTACCGCCCATTTCTCTCCACTGTTACGATTGTGCGCGAATCTGGCAGCATCTGTGACACAATTTCTGTGGATACCGACAACCGCCTCTGGAAGAGCGGGGAAACTTCCACATGGACGGTCCCCCTTGATATCCGCGCTTACCAAGACGGAAATTACCAGGTTTACTACCGGCTTTTTGACCCTGCAAGCAGCCGCAATATCCTGCTTGCCAACGAAATCCCTGCCAAAAAATACGGCTACTACGTTGGTTCATTCACGGTCGAACGCCAGCTGCCCTAATAACACGCTGCCATCCTCGGACAGAGCATTGGCAAAAAACAGCGGGCGTTTGTCCCGCTTCCTGCGCAGCGCGAGGGACAGCGGACGTGCTGATTCCTCCCCTTTCTGCAGCGCCATGGACAATTGCTGCCCGGAATTTATTGTTTTCTTGGACAGGTCTGCCGTGATTTCTTCTACCTCCCGCGGCATTATGCCGCATAGGCTGTCCAGCAGGACGATATATTCTTTCCCCAGCCAGAGCAACAGTTCTGCTTCCTCTGTGAGTACAGAAAACCCTGTATTTTCTATACGAATCCTGAGACAGCAATCTTTTTTCCCTTCCATCCTGACCTCCCGCACCACGAAACGGTATCCCAGATGGCAGCCAATGTAATCAAATACGCTTAACTGCCCCCAAATTCCCGATTCCTGCCACCGCGTTTCTTTCCACTGCCCTAGACGCCTGGCATCATGTACGCTGTTGAGATAGCTGACATGTGTGCGCTGCAGCTCCTCTGCCATCTCTTCAAAAGCCAGTTGCGGAGAATCACCTACTGCTTCTCCGCCATAGGGAACGGAGGTGGCAATTCTACCTGTAAATTCGATTTCCTCTTCCCGACACCACTGTCCGCGCCAACCGCTTTCCTCTTTTTTCTGCCATCCATAAGTGCCAAGATGGTCCGGTGAGCCGAACATGCCGTCATTAAACAGACCTACCTTATCTGTGCCAGGCACTGAGTTTTTTGGATGCAAAATCCGCCACTGCTGCGGTGTACGCACGGCAACGGAAATATCCCCCAAAGCTTCCTGCCAGACACGCATCAACTGTTTCAGCCGTTCATCTGAGAGAAATTTGGAATCATGCATCTCCCCCCAGCTGCCCACAAGCAGTCCCTGTACAAGCAGAATCTGTTCGTGGTGCGCACGGATAACTGTGCCCAGCTGCTGCATATGACCGGTGACTGTACTTAAAAAATCTGGTTCCCTCTGCATACCGCGCCCTTCTCTGTCATAGGTGATACGCAGAATGATTTCTTTTTTATTGTTAGCGAAAAAATGCAGAATGTCCCCCAGATTGCAAAGCGCAGCCTCCGATAACTCACAATCACGGAATGCACCGATATCTGCCAATACCAGGGCTATGGTTTCCTGTGCACATAAGCACCAAAATAATTCCTCAAAATCCGGCTTCTCCTCCAAAGCAAACGGATAGATGCGGTACCAGCCGCAAGACGGGTTATGCAGATAGTCCGTACTCTCCGTCAGGGCCGCCGGCTCAAACCGCAGACGTTTTCCTTTTTTAATAAAGTTCATTTGACAGCTTTTCCTCTGTTTCCAATTTAAATACTTTGATTTTAAATACAATCGCTAATATGGAAAAAAACATACGGAACATGTACATTACCGGTTTCCAGCCGGAATGCATACTGTAGCCTTTCGTGCGCGGATGCATCACTGCCGGTATCTCCCGAATCTGGAATCCCAGTAAAAGCATCTGCATAATCATGTTGGCATCCGGATATTTATCATCAAAATGCCCATACTGGGAATAGTACAGCACCGTGCGCCGGTTCAGCCCCTGCAGCCCGGTGGTGGGGTCTGCAATCTTGCGCCCGGTTACTGTCTTTATCATAAAGCGGAACAGGCGGTAAGCAAACTTTTTCACCATTGTCGTATCGTAATCGGAACTTCCTGGCATAAACCTGGAGGCGAGCACGATATCTGGTTCTATCCCATGTTCATCCCTACGCTTTAATTCCCGATAAATCTCTTTGATATTGCAGACGTCATGCTGTCCGTCTGCATCCATCTGGATGACATACTTGTAATCGCGGCGAATTGCATATTTATATCCAAGCTGCAAGGCACTCCCATATCCTAAATTGAATACGTGCGTAACCAGTGTATGATGCCTCTCCTTCACAATCCAGTTTGTAGCGTCTTTCGAGGCATCGTTCATAACCAATACATCCGAAAACTTCTGGATTTCCGGCTGTTCCAGCTTATCCAGAACTTTTGTGATATTCTTCTCCTCATTATATGCCGGAATGATAATCAATACTTCTTTTTGTCCTCTCCCATCCATACTGGCAACCTTCCTCCTACATAACCCATTGCTCTGTCACAGCAAATCCAACATCTGCTGCATTTCCTCCTCATTTTCCAGCCGTTTCTTTGCCGCTGCATCTCCCAGCCGTTTCCGCTTCCCCTCATCTTCTATCAAAGATATGATAGCGCCCGCTATTCCTTCTGTCGAAAATCCACAGAGAATCCCGTCATCACCATCGCTAATCTGCTCCCGGTTTCCATTGCAGTCAGAGGCGACAATGGCGCATCCCATCACCTGGGCTTCCTGCACCGCTATGCTTTTCCCCTCAAAACGCGTGGCATGCACATAGATATCACAGCCTTTATAATATGGATAGGGGTTGTCTACTGCCCCCAGCAGCTTAAAATCCCGCTCCAACCCCAGGCTTTTGATTTGTTTCTCCAGGGCTTCCCGCTGGTCACCCTCCCCAAGCACATACCAGCGCGTCTTATATCCGGCATCCTTTATCCTCTTCATAACGGTAATTGCTATGTCATAAGCCTTCTGATAAGTCAGCCGCCCCACTGTGAGGAGCCGGATTCCGTCATATTTGTCGGAAAATCCGCCTTCCCTGTCCGCGAGTATTAAAATCCGGTCACGGTTGATAATGTTGTGGAATATGCCAGTCTTCTCCTCCCATTCAGGGTACACTTTCAGAAAGCTTGTGCGTACCTCCTCTGAAACAGCAAAAATCCGGTCAAACTTATCATAGCAATTCTTATCCATCCTCCTGGAATAACCGGCATTCCCATAATCTATATGTACAAAAGCAGCCTTTTTCTTTGCCTTGACATGGTCTGCCGTAAAATATGTGGCTCCGCCCTCCAAATAGGCAATGGCAAGGTCATACTCCTCCTTGGGGTATTCGCCGCCATCAGAAATCATGCGCCAAAGCAGCTTATCCAGCTGAAATTTTTTCTTTGTCTGCATCTCAAATGCCACAGCAATCAGGTGAAATAATTTACGAAACCATCTGCCATTGTGGAAAAAACAGCGGATTACTGTTTTGTGTATGTGCCGGCGTCCATTCTCCGACAGTACGGAAGTATCGCAATATATACGGTTTAGCACCCTCACATGCTTGGGCAGTTCACGTACCAGCTCTCCCTGGCCTAAGATTACATAGAGGGAAATCTCATATTTCTCCGCCGGAAGGCAGCGCATCAATTCCAGCATTGCCATCTCTGCGCCTGCCCGCCCCATTGTATTAATTACAAATATAAGCTTTTTTTTCATGCTATTTGTCTCCCTCTTCGTCCGTCAATCTGTCTTTCAGCTTCTGAAGGATAATCTCATTTTCCTGATTTAAAAGCGACACATGCATAGCAAGTTCCTGATTTTTACGCAATAACTGGGAAACTGCACAACTTAAATAAAAAAAACTGAATATAATGGCAAGGCTGATAAGGACAAACGCCGGTACCGCTTCCCGAGGGACAACCCTGCTCCAATCCGATAACCCCGGCACCACACCCAGAAGAATAAGCAATACTGCAAATGCACTCCAGCAAAGTTCAATCCCCACCGTAATTTTCTGGTAGACAAAAGAAATGAAATCTACAATCAAAAGCACAATCCCTTCTATCACCATAATCATGCATAAAATAGCTGCAGTCATTCCCCCTTCACCATCCTTTCCTCTTTTCTCTCTTCGTGTATATCATAAACCTTAGAAGGCAGTTTCTTCCCTTTTGCATATTTAATCAATATCCCTGCACAGAAAATATGTTCATCCAGATGCCTCTCTACCCAGCGAAGCCTCAGATAGGCGACACTCCAGCCAAGCAGTGAACCGACAATAACGCCGATTCCGTACCATGTCTCAGAAAGCCCTGCGGCATAAATTGTCACACCCAAAATCCCTCCCAAGAAGAACATTGACGTAAGCATTGCCCCAATTAAATCATTAAAATAATAGAGAAAGATAATTGCAGCGTACATCAAAAACAGGATAAAAAATCCTGCTGCCAGACTTGGGTAAATCTGCATCACCAGACCGGAAAATCCATACTGAGGCAGCATAACCACGCAAATCAGGAAGATACAGATGGATATGATGAACTGGATACGCACCAGGTTCATCAGTTCTGCTGCCAGCTGCCGAAACATCCTTTTTTGCGCATTGCGGATATCCACCGCCCTTCCGCCGATTACCGCCTCGGAATATCCTTTGTATTTTTCACGGAAATGCATCTCCAGCCTGGAAATTAGAATCACCGTAGAAGAAATATTGGTAAACATCGCCAGGCAGGTCGCCATATCATAGGACGGTGCACAGACAAAACTATCTGCAACCACCATTTTAATGTCCGTAGTCCAGAATACAAAATTATGGATATAAAGCCCCATTGTATAAAAAAAGTCCGTCACAATCAGCATCCAGTGCTTTTTCATATAAGAAAGCACCGGCCAGTACCTGCCACTGTTTTTCTTAAAGTACCGCTTCACCATGGCAATCTCTTCACAGGCAATCAACAGGAATCCTGCCGTTATCGATGCCAGCATCGCATCTGTCACCGGAAAGGAAAACAGATGTACCAGTACCAACGAGAGTACAAAGGAAAATGCCATACCTACAAAGAAGAAAATCGTTATTTTCTTATAATCCTTACAAATCTGCAGGTATTTGATAACATAAAATACCAACACGCAGCCCATGTACCCACAGAATCCGGTAAATGCATATAGTACGCCAATCCTGCCTACCACAACCTCGTGAATACAGAACGGAATGCCCAACAAGCTGCTCAGGATGACATTCATAAACAGCCCGATATAAAAACATGGCCGGATATCCTCATAGCGCTCTTCAAAAATCACGTCCGACATGTACTTGGACAGCACAGAGTTAAACGGCGCAGTGGTTAGCATAGAAAATATAAACATATACAAAATCGTACATGACATCAGTTCACGCGGCGCATAAGCCACCTTGGACAGCTCCAACGTCTCCCCCATGAGGATAATATTCCCAATAATCAGAAACATCGGCGCCACGGTGACAATCGTACTATACCCGAATCCTATCAAATCGGCAACCAGCGTATTCTTTTCAAAAATCTGATTCAGCCTTACTCCAATACCTGCCATAGCGATAACCATGCCTTTCTCAATTTCTTGCCGTATCTTCTATATCTGCCCAACCCTCAAAAGATTCTTCCCCCAAATCTGCCCAACCCTCCAAAGATTCATTTCCCAGGTCTGCCCAGTCCTCCAATGATTCCTCTTCCAGGTCTGCCCAGTCTTCCAATGATTCCTCACCCAGGTCTGCCCAGTCCTCCAATGATTCTTCTCCTATATTCTTCCAATCTTCCAGTGATTTTTCTTCTGAATCCTCTCTTGCTGATGTCTGTTCCTCCATACGCTCTTTCTCGCCATCATAAGATTCCTCTTCAAAATCTTTCCAGCCTGCCGGTATACCTTCTTCAAAATCTTCTTCATCCTGCAGCATATCATCTTCAAATTTATTGTAGATTTCATTATATTTCTTCTTCATATCAGAAATCTTATATTTGTGCATCAGACGCTGGTAACCATTCTCGCCCATCCTTAGACGCCGCTCAGAATTATTGGCAAGTTCCAGTATTGCATGGGAAATCTCCTCAATATTCATAATATGGGTGAGGATTCCGGCTTCTCCAAATTCATCCCCTTCCCCATAGAGCAGTCCCCGGCAGTTCCCGACATCTGTGGCAATTACCGGTCTGTGGGCAGCATAGCTCTCTAAAATCGTCAGCGGCTGGCCTTCGCTGATACTGGTGAGAATCGTCATATCCATTCGCCCCAGATATTCCTTGACATTTATCCTTCCGGTAAAAACAATGTCTTTAATCTGCATCGCCTCCACCAAATCAAAACATTCCTCCGCATACTCCTTATCTTCATCATAGGGACCCATTACCCACAATTTGAGCTTTGGCTGCCTCGCCTTTGCATAGGCAAATGCCTGAATCATGGTCTTGACATCCTTAATCGGCGTCACCCGCAGCACTGCCCCAATATTAATGAACTGCCCATCCTCCTCGGTCTTCTGCGGCAGGGAGTCAAACCCATCTATATTGATTCCATTTGGCGTTACTATAGTCTTTCCTGCCGGGCAGCCCAATTCTATCTGCAGTTCCCTGGCATGTTCATACAGGCTGGTGACCAGGTCCGCCTTTTCGTAAGCCAGCTTGGACATCTTGCGAAACTGCTCAATCCAGATATTCTTATAGATACCCTTCACCCATTTTGCCTTAATTAATTCTTCTTCCCTCTCTCTGGTATAAATACCGTGCTCCGAAATTAAAAGTCGGCTCCCATGGCGGTCATGCGCCATACTTCCCAGCACACCTGCATATCCGGTTGCCACACAGTGGTATAAATCCGCTTTCGGTACATCCATCATCAATGTATGGAACAACGGCAGATAAATGGAACGCATCGTCCACAAAAAATCCGAGAACACCACCTGGCTGTAATTCAACGTATAGCAATCCATGACAATCCGAAAAAAATCAGGTCCCATCAGCAAATCATTTAAGGACAGATTTGGCCTGCGGAAAAACTCAAACAGCGTATGCCAGTCAATCCGCTGATTCAGTACCAGGCTACGCAGTGCATGGTACTCTTCATCACTCATTTTGATGGATTTTCCTTTTTTGTTTTGATACCAATCTTCATCCTCCAGATACAGTTCATGCACTTCCGATAAATTTTCCGGCAGTTCATAGACGAACTTCCCCCGAAAAGAGCGGTTCGCCACAATTGTAAGCAATATAAATTCCGTTTCAGGGAATGAATTGATTAAGCTGTGTATCCAGCTTGACACACCGCCCACCACATATGGGTAACATCCCTCTGCGACAATGCAAACTTTCAAGTAACCTGCCATTTACACCATACTCCTAATCTATTGCTGCCTGTGTCAGCACATCCCAGGTTTGCCTGAGAAAATTTAAGGCTGCTTTTCCTTCTCAAAATAATAATATCTTCCTCGTTCTTCCTCCAATTCCAGCTGCACCCTGGGCTCTGTCGCCGTAATCAGGTACGCGCTTTCCTCTATCTTAACAAATTCGGCTCCCATTGCCTGTTTGATGCCCTCTCCATGCGTCCTCAGGATGAACCATGCTTCTTCCTCAAAATTGGATATATCCAGGGTAAGCTTATTTCCTTCCCTCTGCTGCTGATAATCCAACGCCAGAAACCTGCGAATATGTTGATTGCTCTCTGAGAGCGTTGTCTTCTCAAATTTGCTGAACTGCCTCCAGTAAGTCCTGGTATTGCCAGCAAATTTCCGGGACAGTTTCTCCCAGGAATCCTCATCGCTGTCCGGAAAGGCAACCGGTTCGAGGTCAACCTGGATATTGGAATATCCCAATGCTGTCTGAATACTCACCATGCGAAGATTCTCACTGAATTTATGGCTGTAGCCATCACAGATACCGGTCTGTCTCACAATTCCATCCCCCAGATAAGATACCAGTTTCTGCGCTCCGTCATAATCGGTAAAGACCGTCTGTACCTTGCTGAATTCCTTACGCTTTAACGCCTCTTCCAACTCTTCATCGCTCATATTCCCCTGATACAATGACAAGAGAGAATAATCCGGCACCACTTCATCTAATAATTCCAAATCCTCATCCAGTTTCTCTGAGACGTCCATATCTTCTCTATGCGTCCCCGAAAAGCCAGCCTCCGCTTTCTGCTCCTGAAAAAGCTTCATATAATAAATTAACGTGTCCCCTTCCGGTTCATTCTGGTACTCCATCTGCGGCATCAGCATACATGTCATTTTATAAGCATTCTGTTGGGCAACCGACACGAGACCGGGCCATATAACATCACGGCACACTGCTTTCAGCGACCGGCTGTAACGCTCCATAATCTCGCTCTCATTTTCTTCTGCCAAATCCGGGAAATTCAGTACCACCATATTCTGCGCATTGATAATTGGATAAATGTCATAATCCTTAATCTCTGTCATCATAGCGCTCAAAAAACCAATTCCCGCATTCGTAGACAGATAGTCGCCGTTTACCGCAAACACCATGGCATCCTCGTACTTATTCCGCCATATAATGGCCGGAAGATTCTGATTCTTCGTAATTACATCCCCATCCGGCATCATATAGTACTCTTCCATCACTTCATCTTCCATCATCCCATGCACAAACATTTTGGCTCCGCCGGAAATACGGTACCAGGGCATCACCAAATCCAAATCCTGCTGCGTCTTTTCCATGGTCTCATCCAGAATATATTCTTTGAGCCCTCCCAACAGAAAACCGTCCATCAGCCGAATTCCCTCAACTTTAATCCTTTCGTCAATAATGGCATTGATTCCCAGCATTTTCCTAAGCTTGGGATTCCTGGAAACATCTTTCACATCCGGCAGGTTGCAGAAAATCAGGTTAACGCCCACCTTCGCATAAGCAGCCAGCACAGAAAGCTCCTTATCAAAATCCAGATACGCAGCGTCTATCAGAATTGCCTCCGGCAGATTCTTTGGTTCAGCCTGATATTTCCGCAGAGACTTAAAGCTCAGCAGACGGCGCTTTGAATACAAGCACCACTGGCTGACCATGCTGCCTACAGCGCCATCCCTGTCATCACCGATATACACAACAAACCTTCCCGATTTTATGCCATCCGTCTTTGTCGCGGTATAGACAGATTTATCGGTAAATTTGGTATTTGCTGATTCCTCATATCTATTTTGCCCATAATTGTTTACCTGGTTCTTAATAACCTCTGGAACCAGAAACATAAACACTACCACCAGCATAATCAGCGTGATGGAAAAAAAGTTCCTGCGGGATACCATACGAAACCCTCCTCCGCTGCACCGTTAATCTTTCCTCTCGATAGCAAAATTAAACGGTCGGTACAAATCCTGTTCCACACAGTAGCACACGAAGTTATCCGACTCATAATATACTTTCACATCATTGGGATAGAGTTCTGCAAAATCCTGCGCCCATTCATATAATTTTGACATCTCTATCAGGCGGTTTACCCCCTGGTACATGGAAATACCAGCGCTGACCGGCAGCGGCTCTTTGGCAAACTCCTCCGATATTTCCGGCTCATCTCCCCGGTAAGCCCTGCCGTACATAATCGGTATCTTCTCTATGAAAAAGTAAACCTTAGATGTAGGAATGGTAACAGAATGGGTTCTGCCCTTTTTCTCCAAATCCCTCAAAAAAGTATGCACCTCATGATGATATCCATAATCTTCCCCCATCCGCAATTCATCGTTGGCGGAGCAGATTGTCCAGGTAAAATCCTCATTATCATGTAAAATATTCGTCAGGCAGAGAATAGCCTCATTCGTCTGCAGTGATTCGCGCACCGGGGGAGTGCGGATAAGCCCCTCCTGGTCGCTGTACACAACCACAGCTGCCAGAACTGCCAGTGAAACCGTATGCAGAATCCACTTCTTCTTAAACCAGCCAAACAACAGCTGCAGGACTCCATCCACGCACAGGCTCCAGGCTGCCACAAGGACATAGGCATAAAAGATACAAGTCCTTATGGCATCCATTAGCGTAGGCAGCCCCAGACGGGAAGACGCCTGCAGGACGGAAAGCGCCACCAGTCCTGCCGAGAGCGAAAGGCAGCGTGCCCCATAATCCGTCTGCCGCACCAGAAAGAAAATCAGCGACAACAGTGCCAGAAATACAATTGAGCCCACCAACAGTATCTGAAAGAGCGGATAGCTGTCCAGGATAATATAAATCTTCATTGCTTCCCAGAATGCTCCTACCGCCGTCTCCAGCTTGGATATCACTTTTTCAGGCAGCGACTTCTGATGGACGACAAAGCTTCCATCGCTCATCGTTTCCGCCCCATCCTGCGGCTGGCCTGCCTGCTGTCCATCACCCGCAGCATCCATTCCATTTCCTGCAGCGCCGGTTCCAATATTCGCAGACCCCTGCTCTTTCACTGGCGCTACCTGTACGACTTCCTTGTTGTTCTCCCCGGAAATAACCTTCATTCCCCAGCCCAGGGAACCCTGAAGGGGAGTTCCCATTGCAAATGCAATCAACATCGGCAATATCGCTACGAAAATAGAAAGAATGCCCGCCAGCATCACTTTGCCGAAATATTTTGGTCGGAACAGGCGGAAAAAATATCCACAGGCAACACCGATACATAAAAGCCCGGCTATCATCGTATCATAAAAATGGGCAGACAATGTCATTCCAAAACTGATAGCAAATCCTGCCAGATACCAAAATCCTTCTGAACCTGTGATTCTTGCCCATCTTCCTTGTCCCATCCTTCTTGCTATCCTGCGTTTCTGTACTCTGGCTTCCTTCCTTGCCGTTCTTGCCTCGTTCCATCTCTGTAATCTCGTCCTGTTCTCTGCCTCCCCTTCCGCATCTCCTTCTTGCAGATTCTGTTCTGCGGACCCATCTACGTCATTCCTGACTTGGGTCTTGACAATTCCGTCCTCTTCAATGCGAATAATGCTCTCCTCACTCAAAGGCGGCAGTTCTTCATCTATCCAGCCACTATTTTCTTCACCGAAAGCTGCCCTCTCCTCTTGGGTCTGGGCAATGTTATCTATCGTTAAAGGAGCCCTTTCCTCCTCACGATTTTTTGGCTTTTGCTTCTTACTGACAAAAAATGCAAACAGGTAGTAGATGGAAGGCAGAATAAATATCATGCCAAATTCCTGCGGCAGTGTACTGAAATAACGAATATACGTGTTTTCACCAAAAACTTTAAGGAACACATAAACATACACGCCCACATATGGCGCAAACTTTGACTTGCAGCAATATTTAATGAATGCCAGCAACACATAGTGTATCATCAGATTCTGCACAAAACAGAATACCCGGAGCAGCACATAGGTCGGTATTGCAAATACTTCATGGAGATAATAAATAACGCAGTGGAAACCAAACGGATAAATGCCTGCAACGAACATTTTGTTTTTCCCAAGATAATTCACCCAGTAATTATGTACCGGCAGGTCAGACTCGCAGTAACCAAAATGCTGCAGAAGATTTGTTCCATAAACATAGCACAGCCCTGCCGTCAACAGCGATATCAATATAATATCAAAAAAATTGCTGCGAATACGCCGAAACAGCGCACACACTCCCCTTTTAAAAAGATGCCAGATGCCCACCCGGACACGCCGCAAAAACAGCCGAGTTCCAACCTGCCCGCCTGCCAGCCGCTCCAGGAATTCAAACACATCCTGCAGCATCTGCATAGGTTTTTTCTTATATAGAATCACATAAATCCCCGCACATGGAAGAATCGTCAGAAGCGTCAACGTCACGCGGTTTGAGATATGCAAAAGTTCCAGAACAGACACCAGATTCATCATATAAAAATTGCCGACCATCTGGTAAGCGATAAAACGCTCACAGAACCTGAGGTGTTTTATTTTCCGATACAGCAGCAGCGCCGGAAGCGCTAACGTCATCACCAGGTATGATGCAAGGCTCCAAATAACCTGTAAAATTGTCAAAACTTCCATTGACACTGCCATCACCTCCTAATTAAACGTACGGATTAACGCTAACGTCTCCTTATCAATTACAATACTTGATTGCTTTAACGCATCCATTGTCTCAAAAAATTTCTCCTTATCCTGTGCCGTAAAGTATAATTTCAGCTTACAGGTATAGCTGGAAAGTTCTTCCGGGTACTGACCCATCGCACGGTTACACCACAGTTCCATGGTCTCAAAATCTCTGATGTCCAGCAGCCGCAGACACATCCATTCATAATACTGGCTTGTAAACCTGTGTGGATTCTTACGGAACAAGACCTCCCCCACCTCAGCAAATTTCATGACCATATTCTTCTGTTCCATCTCCGTAAAAACTTTCTGCTCCAGCACACTGTTCATATAAGGAATCAGATAGAACTCACAATCCGTTTCCTCCTCTGTTTCGTCTTCAATCTCCCGCCATACCTTCTGTACATTGCCGCGAAACCCATTCAGCTCGTCCTGCAGCACAGAAGCCGCATAATGTGAAGTCTCGGAATCCTGACTGTTCAATGCCAGGGATATCGCAGCCAGCGAATTATGGATATCGCCACGGATAACATTGAGCATCAGGCTCCTCAGGCTTTCCTTATCGCTGACGGCAATCGCCTCCTCCAGGGGGGCAATATTCCTCTCCCGCTCCTCATCGGCACGTTCATTCGTCTTCACGCGCTCCTTACTGAAAATAACGTCTTCCAGATGGACGTCCTGCCGGAACACAAAGCGAAACATCAGATGCCCGACTCCGAAGAAGACCGGACCGACTACCGGACAAAGCAGCATAACCACAAAGTTCATAATATAGACCGCCTTGCCGTCCCTCATAGGCAGCTCTTCTTCCTGCCCCTCCGTCTCTTTCTGTTCCTTATCAGTCTCTTCTTTGTCTTCTGCCCCTTTTATTTCCCTATCCTGCTCTTCTTCCTCCTCTTCAGTCTCCGATACCCGCCACCCGGCAATCAGCAAGCCAAACAGCAGATACAGAACAGATACCACCGTATTTGCCAGAAGGACGAGGCAGAAGAAAACCTCCTTCATCGTCATATCCCCACATCCTCCCGAATCACGCTGTTATAACCAGTTTTCGCAAAACGTTTAATTACAAATTCTGCATCTTTACTGTCTGTATTCGACAACAGGGCACAGAGCCTTCCGTCTGACATCTTGCCGATATAATCGCTCTGGCGCATCAGCCCGGCTAACTCATCCCCGCTTTTCTCCAAATTCTTACCCTCAATATCTATCTCCAAAACCGTACACTCGGTCAGCCCCTTATTCCTTGCTGTCAGGTATGCCTTTACCAGGGACTCAAACGCCTCGGCATCCAGCACCTTCGTGCCTTGCAGGTAACGCTGCTGCTCCAATGCATCCAGATATCGGTTAGCACGCAGTACGGCATTCTGAATCAGATAGCCGATAATAATCAGCATGTTTGCCTGGCTCAGCGTCATGCGCTCCCAGGGGATGCCCCAGACCATAAGAATCAGCTGCATCTCATCCTCGGCATAAATGGCATCTGCCATCAAAGGATACTGTGGGTCCATGCTGCGGTTGATATAAACCCTCTTCTCTTTGAGCAGACGGTACATATCCTCCATCTTCGTATATTCTATGGAATTGCCCAACTCCCTCGCTTTGGGGGAAGTCGCAGAAAAAAGACGAGCGTAAGAACGGTTCGCTATCGTATAGATTGCCACATCCTTGCTGTCCACCAGCTTGGCAAGGATTTCCGCCGCATAAAACAATACCTCAGACGGCTCGTACTGATCCAGACTGGAAGTTATCTCATAAATCTTGCCAAAACTGTCATTCTGGTTGACAAGCTGCACCTCCAGCAGATTCTTGATACGGACATTGCTGGTATTAATGTCCTGAATATCATCCAACTGCGTCACCATGTACTGCACTTCATGCTTATTCTCGTTACGGATTGTGCGCAGACGGTCTTTCATGTAACCGACTGCAAGTCCCAAAATAAACAACTGTGCAATCCACACATATGTATTATAATCAAGCAGCACCTCCAGGCCGCTGCGGTTATACATCTGACGGAAACAATACCCCCCCACTGCAAGCACCGCCGAAAACGTTGCCTGCTGCTGTCCATACACTATCGCAAACAATAAAACATACAACAGATAGAAATCCAAATTTGCAAAATACCGGCTGCCAACCGCTCGGTTGTTCAGCATAAAGAAAGGTATGAAACAGACCATATTTTCTATGAAAGGCACTAACGCTTCAAAAATAACGCGCAGCGTCTGACGCCAGTTTCTTTTCTTCTTACCCCTGACATCCTCCAGGTTGATGAAGCTGGCACTGTACCTTTTAATGTATTTCACCATCTTGGCGACAACTTCATCCACATGGTGGAACACCGTCATGCCAAGTTCATTGTCAAAAGCGCCATTATCAAGAACAATGCGCATCACGCTGCCCACGGTATTGTCTGTAATGGACACTCCCTCTCCCAGCTGTTCCTGGATTTTCTTCGCTAAATCCATTTCATTGATTTCTTCCCCGGAGGAAACATGGTAAAGTTCCCGGCTAAGTTCCTTAGCGGCTACCGCTTTATAAATTGCCTCCACCGCATCATTGACATATAATAAGGAAAAGATTTTGTTGGCATTTGCCTGGATATACCCTGTCTCCAACGCTTCAATGCACATCTTGGCACAAGGATTGCTCTCTATGACTGCCCGGTTCTCGCCTAACTGTTTCTCGGGCATCATATACAGGTGATCCATACGCAGGATTACCGTGTCCGTGCCCATCGTCTGTTTATAATTGCGGCAGACATCCTCTCCCTGAGCAATGGCAACGCTGCGAAAACTGAATGCAGAGGTATCCTCCCGCTCATCAATTTTATTCTGGTAGGACTGGGAGTAAACTTCCTCCGAAGAAAGATAGATAAAACGCCCTCTTTTCAGCATAGAAAAAGACGTAAGGACGTTCTGCAATGCTGTCTGGTACCGCACCGATTCTTTCCGCGGGTCTGTCCAGTCAAAATTGTAGTCATATACGCCTAAGAAAATCGTGGCATCCGGGCGGACACTGTCAAAAATCTCTTTCAGGCAATCACTTTCATAGGGAAAACGATATTTCTCATAAGCATTCTTATAAGTGCCGACCTGGTTCTTATTGCCAGTCAGCACATAGCAACGGTGCCCTTCCTTATTCAGCTTGTTAATCATTGTTCGCATCAATTCATTGTCGCTGCCGACCAATAGTATTTCCATGATGTCCGCCTCACTCATCCCCTATGGATACCCCTACGGCTTCCAGCCCCTCCAGAAATCGCAGGATATCCTCTTTTACCATCTCTGCACCGATTCCGTACTGCTTTGCCAGTTGTTCTGCAATTGCCGATATATCCAAGCCCTGGCTGGCAAGTTCCCAAATTTTGGCTCCGCTCTCATTTAAAGCAATCGGTTCTATATAATTTTTCCCATCTTGCTGCATATCCAACAGCCAGTAACTTCCAGCTGCCTTCCTGACACTATATCTGGCATTCACCCACATTACCTCAAAATATTATTTATTATGTTTCCCAAGTCTCTTCATCGCATGGACAGCCACTGCCACTTTATGACGGACGGGGCGCATCCGTAACCAAACAGCAGCATATGCACGATACGGAATGCTGTCGGCTGAAATATGCTTTCCCTTGCGGATAAAAGCCACCAATTTGCCGCGTATCTGGTCCTGCCGCAGCGGTCCTTCTATCTCAGTCTGGTTATCCCCTACCATATAAACGCCATCCTGCCGGACTTTCCAAATCCGATGAAGCACTAATATGCTGCCAGGTCGCCGATAAAGCACGACATCACCGCGCCTGGGCATATAGTCTTCCAGCGGCGCAAGAATCACGCTGTCCCTGTCAGGCACAAGCAGCGGGTACATGCTGTAGCCGTTAATCACTGTCTGGACCGTATGCCCATCCTTCAATAATTGCTCAATATCTGCTCTCGTTTCCATTTTCTTTTCCAAAAAAACTGAAAAATTTCTTCTTCCCCAAAATATATTTTTATTATATCACTTTTTATATGGAAATGCTATAATATTAATATATTCTACCAGTTCAGCCAGCCGAAATGAATCGGGGAAAATCGTGTTCTACACGAATTTTACACGATTCGCTTCGGCTGAGGGAACGCTTTCTTATGAGCAAAGTTAGTTGCGAAGCAATGGGAAAACGCCGTAGGCGTCTTTGCGAATGGCGTGGGCTGAACTGACTGCCAGCCGAAATGAATCGGGGAAAATCGTGTTCTACACGAATTTTACACGATTCG